>CALCHY010000409.1 GCA_937907415.1 uncultured Trueperaceae bacterium | reverse complement strand
CAACGGACGAGTCGACACCACCAGACATGGCGGCCAGCACCTTGACTGGCGTGACAGCTGGCGCGGTGGGTGAGGGCGGCGTCATGGTGCTCACAGCAGCCGATTGTAAGTGCAATGGCGGCTAGCGGCGGGCGTTGGGGTTACGGAACTGACTGCCCGCCAAGCGACCGTAGCGCTCCAAGAGGCTATGTGGCCGAGCACCTCCTGTAGAATCTGGTCTGGAGGTGCCCATGAAGAGCGTCCGAATCGTTCGGGTCATCCTGCTCCTGGCGTTGATCGCCTACCTGTGGCTCTTCCACAGTGCCAATCGGGTGCAGGTCGAACTCCCGATCCTCAACTACTTCTTGCCGCCCTTACCGGTGGCGTACGTGTTGGCCGTAGCCCTCGTGCTCGCCTGGGCGGTCGGTTTCATCCCGGCTAACCTGCGCGCCTGGCGCCGTGGTCGCGAACTCACGAAACTCCGCGCCCGCCTGGCCGAGTGGGAGGGCACGAGCCAGCCGCCATTGCAAGTGCGGCCGCCGAGCCCAACCCAACACCCTGGCCCGCGCACTACCTACGTGGCGCCAGAACCAGACGTGCCGGTCATACCGGACCGCGGTAGCCCGTATCATGCGCCCGACGCAACTGACGACGAAGCCGGTTGATGCCAACTGGCGTACCTGAAGCGCAGTGGTCCGTGCGGCCACCGGCGCCGCCGAGCGCCGTCGCGGCACTAAGCCGCGCTTTGCAGGTTCCACCTGCCCTGGCCGCGCTTCTCTGGTCTAGGGGCCTGCGCGATGAGGCGCCTGACCACCTCGCTCCAGCCCTCGCGCTCAGCCCCAACCCCGCCTTGGTGGAGGCCGCCAAGCGGCTGGCCGCGGCGGTGCGGAGCGGCAAACGCATCTTGGTGCACGGGGACTACGACGCAGACGGCATCAGCGGCACCGCCGTCCTCTACCTCGGCCTGCAAGAGCTTGGCGCAGACGTCGCCGCCTTCATCCCCGACCGCCTCACGGACGGTTACGGCGTGGCCATGCAGCGCGTGCCTGAGCACATCGCCCGTGCCGACCTCTTCATCACGGTCGACTGTGGGGTCACGAACCTATCAGAGATCGCGGCGTTGCAAGCCGCTGGCGTGGAGGTCATCGTCACCGACCACCACACGCCTGGTGGCGCACTGCCTGACTGCCTCGTGGTTCACCCCGGGCTCTCCCCCGCCGCTCGGCACGGATTGCCTGAGCTGACCGGCGCGGGCGTGGCCTTCCACCTCCTGTGGGCGTTGCACACGGAACTCGGTAAGGAGGCCCCGCTCGAGTACGCCGACCTCGCGACCATCGGCACCATCGCGGACGTAGCGCCGTTGTTGGGCGAGAACCGCGCCCTCATCCGCGAGGGACTGGCGCGCCTTGCCGACTCACGCTGGCCTGGACTGCGCGCCAGCGTGGCGCAAGCGCGCCTCAGCGCACCGATCGACGCGCGCAGCGTGGCGTTCGTGCTTGCGCCGCGACTGAACGCAGCGGGCCGGCTTGGCGAAGCCGACATCGGGCTCGAGCTACTCACCACGCGCTCCGAGCGGCGCGCCGCCGAACTAGCCATCTACTTAGACGCCCGCAACGGCGAACGCCGCCAGATCCAGGACGCCATGTACGAGTCCGCGCTGCTCAAAGCCGACCCGGAGGCGCCAGCCATCGTGCTCGAGGACCCAAGTTGGCACCCAGGGGTGATGGGCATCGTGGCTAGCAAGCTCCTCGAGCGTTACTACCTGCCCGTGTTCATCGCGGCGGCGGGTAAGGGCAGCGTGCGCTCGACGCCCGGCATCTCGGCCGTCGAGGGCCTCCGTGCGGCCGCCCCTCACCTGCTGCGCTTCGGCGGTCACCGCCAGGCTGCTGGTTTTGCGCTCGACATGGCGAACTTCGCGGGGTTCCGCGACGCCATCCACGCTTTCGCCGCGCAGCACCCGCGGCCGGTTCCCACGGTCGTAACCGACGCGGTGATCGGTGCAGACGAGGTCAATGACGGGCTCTACCGCGCCATCCTCGACCTCGAACCGTTCGGGGAGGGCCACCCGGCGCCGTTCTTCGCGCTGACGGACAGGCTCGACGCCGCCCGCGCCGTCGGGCAGGGCGGCAACACGCTGCAACTGCGCATCGGCGGAGTCAAGGGCGTGGCATGGCGCATGGGCGACCTCGCAACCAGCTTGCCGATCGGTGAGAGTGTGAACGCCGCCGTGGAACTGGTGGAGAACGAGTTCCGCGACAAGCGCACGCTGGAGTTCCGCGCCGCTGGCGTGCGCCCGGCCGCCCCGCTGCCGCTCGCGCCCGAGGTCGAGGTGAACGGCGCCACGGCCCAGGTCGTGGCGGCTAACGTGCGCCGCTCGGGTGCTGGCCGCGTGGTCGACGACCTCGGTCCGGATCCGGTAGCTACTTTAGAGGGGCTCGCGCGGCAGCAGGCTCCCACGGTGCTTGCCCTCACCCCAGCGGCCGTTCACGAGCTCGAGCGTGAGGCGCGCGACTACCCGACGGTGGCTGAGGTGCGGCGCGAGCTCGTCGCGCGGAGGCGCGCGGCGCCATCGCCGTTCCTAGAACCGAAGGCCGGGCGCATCTTGGCAGCACTGCGGGAGCTCGGCACGTTGGACGCCAACGACCGGCCGCTGAGGCTGCCAGCGGGTACGCGCCTCTCCCCCTACGAGTCGCCAGCGCTCATGGCTGGCTTGGTGCGGCGCTACCAGTTGCGCACCTTCGTGCACGCCTACCGGCACCTAGATGAAGACGCCCTGGCCGTAACGATCATGCGGTTGTTCGGCGACGCGCCCGCATCCACGGCAGGGCCGACCGAGGCGGAGCGCGTGCCACACGCCATATACTGAGCGCGTGGCAGTCTCAAGCACGCAGCGCACGGGCCTAAGGCCCCACCTAGCCAACCCAGCAAGCGCGGACGTGGCGGCCGAACTCGAGCGGCGCCTGCGCGCGACCGTGAAGGGCGAGGTGCGTTTCGACGCCCGCGCCAGGGCGCTTTACGCCACCGACGCCAGCCCTTACCGCATGGGCCCGGTCGGGGTGGTCGTGCCGCGCGACGAGGCAGACGTGAAAGCCGCCGTCAAGGCCGCGCACGACCTCAAGGTGCCCGTCCTGGCGCGAGGCGGCGGAACGAGCCTGGCCGGCCAGACGGTGGCCGCCGCCCTCGTGATCGACATGTCGAAGTACCTCACCGAGTTGCTCGAACTGAACGCCGTCGAACGCTGGGTGCGGGTTCAGCCAGGACTCGTACGCGACCAGTTGAACGCCAAGCTCGCCGCGCACGGACTGCAGTTCACGCCAGACGTGGCCACTACGGACCGCGCGAACATTGGCGGCATGGTGGCCAACAACTCGGCTGGCACGCGCTCGATCAAGTACGGCAAGAGCGTCGACCAAGTGATCGCGCTGCGCGTGTTGCTGATGGACGGCACGGAGCTCGAGCTATCGCCCAAGAGTGGCGAGGAGCTGCAAGCGAAGTTGGCGGCAAAGGGTCGAGAAGGCGACATCTACCGCGCCGTTATGCGGATGGTCACCGACCACGCCGACGAGATAGCGGCGCGCTACCCGAAGGTCATGCGCCGCGTTGGCGGTTACAACCTCGACGAGCTAGCGAACGCGGGCGGCGCTGGGCAGCGGCCGTTCAACCTCGCGAAGGTAGTCAGCGGCAGCGAGGGCACGCTCGCCCTCATCCTCGAACTGAAGTTGGCGCTGCACCCCGTGCCGCAGCGGCGCCTCATCAGCATGGTGCACTTTACGTCCCTCACCAAGGCGTTCGAGGCGGTCAAGTTCATCAACAGGCACGGACCGTCTGCCGTCGAGATCATCGACCGCGACCTGATCGTGCTCGGCCGCAACAACCCCAGCATGGCGCCGATGATGAACTGGGTGCTAGGCGACCCCGAGGCCGTGCTGCTAGTTGAGTTCGACGGCGCCGATCTAGCTGAGTGCCGCGCCGCGCTTGCGCGCCTGGAGGCCGACGAGGACGTGGCGGCCTTGGCATATGACGCCTACCTTGCCGAGGACCCCAAGGAGCAGAAGGAGATCGCCGACTTCCGGCGTGACGGCCTTGGCATCTACGCCACCATGCCCGGCGCGGCGAAGCCAACGCCTTTCATCGAGGACGCGGCAATACCCGTCGAGCACCTGGCGCAGTACATCCCTGAGGTCATCGCCGTCTGCGAACGCCACGGCACGCGCGCCGTGTTCTACGCCCACGCCTCCGTTGGCGTCATCCACGTGCGGCCATTGCTGGATCTCAAGGACGAGGCAGGGATCGAGCAGTTCCGGGCGATAAGCGAAGAAGTCTTCGAGCTGGTCGTCAAGTACGGCGGTTCGTGGAGCGGCGAGCATGGCGACGGTCTCATCCGCTCGTACCAGAACCGCCGCCTGTTCGGCGACGTCTTGTACCAGGACTTCATCGACCTGAAGCGCGCGTTCGACCCTGACTGGCTGTTGAACCCAGGCAAGATCGTCGAAGCGCCAGCCATGACGGAGAACCTCCGCTACGGCGCGGACTACCCGACCGTGGAACTGCCAACCGTGTTCGATTTCACCGAGCAGGGCGGCTTCCTCGGCGCGGTGGAGGCCTGCACTGGCGTTGGTGCCTGCCGCAAGGTGGGAGCTGGCACCATGTGCCCGTCGTACATGGCCACGCGCGACGAGGATCATTCAACCCGCGGCCGGGCGAACGTGCTGCGTGAGGCGCTAACCGGCGGCCTGCCAGGCGGGGTTACCAGCAAGGACGTGTACGAGGTTCTCGACCTCTGCCTCGAGTGCAAGGCCTGCAAGTCGGAGTGCCCCAGCCGCGTAGACATGGCGAAGCTGAAGTACGAGTGGCTGCAGCACTACTACGACGAGCACGGCACGCCCTTGGCCGCGCGCGCCATGGGCAACGTGGGCAGGGTGGCGCCGCTGGCGCAGGCGCTGGCGCCGGTGGCGAACTTCTTCCTGCCGCTGAAGCCCGTGCGCTGGCTGATCAGCAAGGCCGTGGGCGTAGATGCGCGCCGCGTGCTGCCGAGCTACGCCCCGCAGCGCTTTGACGCTTGGTTCCGCCGCCGACCGGTTGCGCAGGCTGGCGTGCTTGGCCCCGTGGCGCTCTTCGCCGATACCTGGACGATGTTCAACCAGCCGGAGACAGGCCGCGCCGCCGTTGCGGTGCTCGAGCGCATCGGCTACCAGGTCGAACTCGTGCCCTACGGCTGCTGCGGCCGCCCGCAGATCAGCAAGGGCCTGGCGCGCGAAGCGCAGCGCATGGCGCGCGCCAACGTCAAGTCCCTCCACGAGTACGTGAAGCGCGGCGTGCCCGTCGTGGGCCTCGAACCGAGCTGCGTTGCCGCCTTCACCGACGACTACCCCGACCTGGTGCCCGGCCCAGAGACGACCGCCGTGGCAGGCAACGTGCGCATGCTCGAGGAGTTCCTCGCCAAAGAGTGGACGCGTGGGCGCTTCAAACCAGAGAAGGTCTTCCGCAAGGGCGCAGGCAGTGTGCAGTTTCACGGGCACTGCCAACAGAAGTCGGTGCTGCCCGTAAGCGCCAGCGCCAGCCGCACCGTCCTCGAGTGGGTGAGTAGCGAGGTGAAGGTGCTAGACGCAGGCTGCTGCGGCATGGCTGGCTCCTTCGGCTACTCGCACCACGACCTCAGCATGACCATCGGCGAGCAGCGCCTCTTCCCCGCCGTGCGCGAGCACGAAGGCACCACCGCCGCGCCAGGCTTCAGTTGCCGCCACCAGATCGTCGACGGCACCGGCAAGGGGGCGACTCACCCCATCGAGGTGCTGGCGGCCAACTTGGCCTGACGCGGCGAACCGTCGCTCAACCTGGTGGAACAATCGGCGCCTGCACCTGCAGCTCGCTGATGCGCGGATTCGCCGGCCAGGCGTGCGGATCGCCAAACGCGAAGTCGTACGCGCGAATGATCACCGACCAGTGCGCTGCGTTGGGAATCGGGATGGTTGCATCGGTTCCCCCCAAGGTCTCGGAGTGTTCTATGGCTCCACTGTCGTGATTGACGGTGGTTACGGAGTACTCGACTGCGCCGTCGACCGCCCGCCATACGATGCGCGCGCTCGAGGCCGAGATCTCCAGGCGCTGCAGCAGCGGCACTTCGAGCGGGGCCCCTGCAGCCAGGGATGCGCTCAAGCTGACAGGCGGGTCGCCTGCAAGACTAACGACATACTCCCCCGCCTCGGCGGGCACTCGGCCAGGGGCGACGAGAATCCCGGCCGCGCCACTATCGTGGGGGAACCAGTCGGCGGGCATGATCTGAGCTCCCGTCGGGCCTCTGGCGTCGACGACCTCTAGGCTCCTGTCTGCGGGAACCCTGACTACCAAGAGGACCTCGACCTGACCGCCACTCGATGCCAGAGTGCCCACCACTAGCGTCGGTTGCGAGATCTCCTGGGCGAAGGAGAACGCCGAGAGAGAGAGACAAAGTGCTCCGAAGATAATGAAGGCACGCATTTGAATTCACTCCCTTCCAAAATTTCAAGCTCATTTTACTACGACATCCATCTCGCGGCTAGCTAGACCGGACGCAATCCGATACAGTATAAGAGCATGCAATCAGAACATCTTCGATTGTGTGCACCGCCAATTTTGATGGCGATTCGGGAGGGATCTATTATGGCCAACAGATTAGAGCACTCTATTAGACACTTTTCTGCTACTCGGCTGCGACAACTGCGCTTTCTCCTATATATTGTCGTTCTAGGAGCCTTACTTGCAGCGTGCGGTCAAGAAGCGGCGCCCCAAGTTCATCCACCTGCAGCGAACACGTTGAGTAGAGGAATTGAAGAAGCGGAGGCATCCTCTGGACGCCTGTTTGAGCGTGAGTCCTCGATGCAACAGACACTTGGCGACGGCGCAATCGCTTACGGGTTTTCTGGCTTGGACGGGGCAAGCACTCTTACTGTAATCATGAGGGATGGGATTGACGAAGTCACTTGGAATGTGAGTTACTTGCAAGACGATTCCATCTATCGCATCAATAGCGCTGGTGAGTTTGAACAGCTTACTACGCCTCTGTTGAGCGTGCAGGACAGGTGCACGTACTGCGCGGATCTACAATGGCGTCCCCCGTATTGGGTGGAGAACTGGGTAACTCGGGCCATCAAGGACTTTCTTCCATACACGGTTGCCGCTGCATGTCATGCGGCCGGCGGAATCTGGGCGGGCGGCGCTTGCTACGTAATAGTTAATATGCTCGTTGACGAAGGCTATTGGACAACGGGCTACTGGGAGTGTGTTGAGTGGCGGCCTATAGACCCTGGTGGCGTCTGTATTGAGGATTGATTGCCTTGGGTCTGAGGTCTGGGGGTCCAGCGAGCTGAATAGACCCGTATGGGCAGCTTCTATCAGGCTCTAGATCGCTTATCAACTTGCTTTTCGACACTTTGTCATTCTGCGATCTCTTCGCGAATACCCCCGTACATCGATTACGACTATTCGCATAAGCAGAATCTCGGAGTCCGGGGCCGGGCTTTGCCCGGCCCCGCCAGCGCCAGGTAGCGAGGCCTCATTATCGCACTTTAGAGCAATCTAGCCTTAGGTTTGCCAAACTTCTCTACCCGCAATTGCTACTAGAACTGCTCCGGTATTTCACTGCGAACCGGCGAGGAGTCGCGGCGGGAGGCAGCAGTCCGTGGTGGAGTCCACACGTCAACTGAAAGCCAGCCGGTGGAAGCCTATCCGCCGGAAGGCTACCATCTTGGTCACGGCCGGAACGTTGCGGGCATGAGCCACCACGATTGGAACGGGGACCCCAAAGCCCGAAACACAATCACCCAGTGACCTCCTAACATGGGCTTGTCAATTTGTTTGTGTATGGGGCTGGGTCATCGCTTAGAGGTGGGGTGTGATTCTCTCGGGGTAGGCGAGGGACCGCTGGGCTAGGGCTTGCTTCCAGTTGGTCGTTACGGCGCCTTGGATGAGCTTGCCGGCCACGGATCTCTTCGGGTCTCCGGATTGCCTGTTTCGCCTCTCTTTCTCGCGCTCCCTAGTGCGTTTGTCCTCGATGTTGCAGATCGCGAGCCACAAGAGCTTCACGGCGGCCTGGTCGTTGGGGAAGTGCCCACGGTTCTTGATGATCTTCCGAAGCTGGTAGTTCAAGGATTCGATGGCGTTGGTGGTGTAGGTCACGCGTCGGAGTTCGCTGGGGAACGCGAGGAAGGGCGTGAAGCGCTCCCAAGCGTCCCGGAACACCCGGCCGGCGGTGGGGTACTTCTCGCCTAGACCGCTCGCCTCGAACGCCGCCAGCTCCTCCAGGGCGGCCTCGGCGTTCACGGCGGTGTAGATGGGCTTCAAGGCCGCGGCGACGCGCTTGCGGTCCTGGTAGCCCACGATGCGCATGGCCGCGCGGATGAGATGCACCACGCACGTCTGCACCGTCGCCAGCGGCCAAGTGGCGGCTACCACTTCGGGCAGGCCCACCAAGCCGTCGCAGCACAAGATGAGCACGTCCCTGATCCCGCGGTTGCTGAGCTCGGCGCACACCCCGCCCCAAAACTTGGCGCCCTCGGTGGCCTGGAACCAGATGCCCAGCACGTGGTTGACGCCCGCCATCTCGACTTAGGCGGCGATGTGCGCCGCCTTGTTCTTGACGTGAGCGCCATCCTTGACCTTCACCACCAAAGCGTCGAGGTAGATCACCGGGTAGAGCGCCTCCAAGGGACGGTTCTGCCAGGCGAGGACCTCGTCTAAGATCTCGTCGGTGATCTTGCTGATGGTCTCGTGGCTCAGCTCCGTGCCGATGGTGGACGCCAGGTGATGCTGGATGTCTCGGATGGTCATGCCACCGGCGTAGAGGCTCACGATCATCTCGTCCAGGCCGCCCAGGCGGCGCTGGCCCTTGGGCACCAGCCGGGGCGTGAAGGTGCCCTGGCGGTCGCGGGGGACGTTCAGCGGCACGTCCCCGGCCTCGGTGAGCACGGTCTCCTCACTTACGCCGTTGCGGTGGTTCTCGAACATGCCGGCCGCCGGGTCGCCCTTCTCGTAACCCAGGTGATTGGCCATCCCGGCTTGAAGGCCGCGCTCCAGCACGCCCTTGATCAGTTCCGGGATGAGCCCGCCCGCCCCGGAGAGCTGCAGCTTGCCGGCGTCGATCTCCTCGAACAACGAATCCAGCACGCCGCTGGCAGCCAGCTCAACGGCTGTCGGCACAACATCAGTAGTGTGGGTAGTTTCGGGTCTCGCCTCCAGCTCAGAGTTCGGCTGGGCGTCAAGCTCGGAAGGTGATCTGGAAAACGACAAGAGAGAGATCCTTTCCGACCCACCCTAAACACAAACTATCTGACGCTGATAATGGAAATGGCTAGTGGACGCAGTGACCCACAATTTGACTGACGGCCCTTGCGGTGCCTGTCTTGAGGGTGATCCGTCCTGCCTCCACTAGCGTTAGCCTTGGGTTTCATCGGTGCATGACCTAATAGGAGCATGACCGGTCCCATGACCAGGTGACACTGCCATGGTACTCGTCTCGTCAGCGTCTTGCCTGCAACGGTGGGCCCCTCGGCATCACTGCCCTTGCGAGTTGTCGCAGAGAGGACCACGCCTTGGTCACCACATCTCCTTTCGGCCCCGCAGACTTGATTGCCGGCGTCGACACCCACGCCGACACTCACACCCTGGCGGTTCTCACCGCTACCGGCGGAGTGGAGCTCACCGCCACCTTCATGGCCGACCACCGCGGCTACCGAGAACTGGTTTCAGCCCTGCAGGAAGCGGGTCCTATCGCTGTCGTCGGCGTCGAGGGCACCAACTCCTACGGTGCCGGGGTAGCGCGCGAACTCACGACCGCCGGGTACGCCATCAAGGAAGTATTACGCCCTACTCGGCAAGTCCGCCGCATGCACGGCAAGTCGGACAGCATCGACGCTATCGAAGCGGCGCGCAGTGTGCTCGCCGCACGCGGCACCTCGGAAGCGAAGGACAGCGACACCGCCGCAGAGTCGCTCCGCTGCCTGCTCGCCGCGCGCACCCAACCGATTAGAAGCATCACCGCGCTGAGCAACTGCATCAGGGCACTGCTCATCACCGCCCCCGAGGAGGTACGAGCCAAGTACCGCGAGCTGCCCACACCCACCCTGATCGAGCGCCTGGCGGTCTGTCGTCCCGACAACGAGATTGCCAGCCCCCGCACCGCCATCCTGACCGCTATGAAGCAGCAAGCCCAACTCTGTGAGAACGCCAGGAGCAGGGCCAGTCACCTTGAAGCGCAGATGCTCACCATCTTTAGCGCGAACTACCCACGGGTACTTGCTATGTACGGCGCCGGCGTGTTCGTCGCCGCGCAGCTCGTCGTGACCGCTGGCGGTAACCCCGAGCGCATCCGCGACGAAGCCGCCTTCGCCTCCCTCTGCGGGGTAGCCCCCATTCCCGCCTCCTCAGGCCGCACCAACCGCCACCGCCTCAACCGAGGCGGCGACCGGCGCGCCAACAGCGCCCTGCACCGAATCGTACTGATCAGGATGCGGCACGACAAGCGAACCCGCGAGTACGTCGAACGCCGGCAGCAGCAAGGAAGAAACAAGAAGGAGATTATGCGCTGCCTCAAACGAGCCGTCGCCCGCGAAGCCTACCGCGCATTGACAAGCGACCAAGACATCCCGGCCGCCCGTGAGCACGAGGAGCTGAAGACGCTGAGAAAGGCCAAGAACATCACCCAAAGCCAAGCAGCTCAAGCACTAGGCACCTACCCCGCTCGCATATCCGACATCGAGAACAAACGCCGCCCGCTGCCAGAACTCACAAACCGATACAAGCAGTGGCTCGAAGCTGCTTGACACAGAATAGGAGCATCACCCTCTCAACTCGCTTCTATTGCGCTCCAGCGACACCTCCAACTGCAGCGCCTGCTTCGCGAGCCGCACCGCTTCACCACGACTGACGCGCGTCGCCACGTTCTCGCGCCGGGTTCTCCAGCCCGCCACCTGCAGGATCTGCTGGTGCGTAAGCGGCTTCCGGGCGTCGATACCGAGTTCAACGGTGCGCAACAGGGCTGTGAGCGCGTTGATGGCAGCGGTGCGCTGGCGGCTCATGGCTTCACGCGCCGCGCTCAGAACGCGCAGGGCGGCGATGACCTCACCGGCTTTGGCCTCCACCAGGCGATCGCTCGGCAGGGGTAACACCGCGTGCGCGGCGCGCAGAGCGTCTAGCTGATCACTCCCCTTACGCCGCCGCAGCGCGCGGCCGGGGCTGGGCGCCTCGACCACGCGGTAATGGCACGTGCTGAGGTGCTAGCGCAGCTTGGCGCCAAAGGAGCCCGTGCCTTCCATCGACACCAGCACACCCCTAGGGTCGCCGCCGCGGCGCATCAACCAGCTCCCCGCGCAAGCGTAGCCGGCCGCGGTGGCGGGGAAGTCGGCGGCGTCAACCTGCCGGCCCGAGGCGGTTTCGATGATGGCCAGGCTGTGGCGGCGGGCGTGCGTGTCTACGCCCGCGACGAACCGGTACTGCTCTGCGACGATAGGCATGGGCATCGCCTCCCGGGTGTTGCCGCGCCGGCCCTCGGCCTGGGTGAGAATCACTGGATGGCAGGTCTGTAATGAGCCACGCAATACTGCGGGCACGCTTCTGATCAAGCCATTCCGGTGGGCCAGGCCAGTGCCGGCACCTCTTCATTCAGGCAAATCCTGGGAAACGCACGTCGGCACAAAGCCGAACGGCAATACGATTCAGGAGCCATGAACAAAGAAGCGCACCAGCACCAGCATGGCAGCCAGTCCCAGACCAGCCACCTCAAAGACTTACATACGGTTCAACTTCCCGGCGTCGATCTGCTCGAACAGGGCATCCAACGCGCCGCTGGCCGCCAACTCAGCCGCGGACGGCACCACACCGACAGGCAAACGAAGGCCAGAACTCAGCTCAGAATCAGCCTGACCGTCGAACTCGGAAGGCGACTTAGAAGAAGGCAAGAAGAAGAACATTTCCGCCCCCCTAAACAAAAACTTCTTGACCACCTCCGCTCGCCAGTTCCAGGCGGTACCCTCGAGCCAGGAGCACCACGCCGCCGCACGCCATCAGGCGTTCGTCGGGCAACTGGCACACGAGACAACCAACTTCGGAGGGCACTAATAGGAATGAAGACGTATGACGAGCACGACTAACGCTCAACAATCACCGTGCTCAACTGATTACTATCCTGCCTTGTGCCGCATCTGAGCCCATACCTCATCGAACTGACTAGCGTCGAACGGCGGGAGCTCACGCGCCACGCAGCGCAATATACGGCACCGTATCGTGCCCTGGTTCGGGCTCGAGTCGTGCTGATGGCCGCCGACGGACTACAGAACAAGGACATCGCCGCACGCTTTTCACTACCCGTTCAGAGCGTGACCCAGTGGCGCAAACGCTTCTACACCCGACGGCTACCGGGCCTCGAAGAGGGAACTAGAATCGGTAGACCCAACACGACACCCGCCAACAACGGCACCGCCAGCAACTGAGACCGAGCCGCCACCGGGTAACTCAATCAAGACTGACGAAGTACCCCAGTTTCCCGCACTTGGCGGACATCCACCTTCCCGTGCGAAAGCCGCTCTCGCGCGACTTCGCGACCTCGCCGACACGGAAGGGCACGGCGGACCATCATGTACCGTTCGGCGGGAGCACGCGAGCCGGGCCTAGTTACCTGGTGCTCTTCCGAGTGTCGCTGGTCCGTTGTATCTCGGTAGGGGAGGCGAATTCCTGCTTGATGTGACGCCCCTCGGGGCAGGCCGTAAGGTCAATCACTCACGCACGCACCGCCTCCGACGATTCGTCGAGTCTGTGCTCTGTCTTGAACCGCCCGCTCTGGGTCGTCAGCGTCCACACTCACGCATTCCCGCGCCGCTACATGCCCACCAACATCCCGCTCGACCCCATCCGCACCCGCGGAGGACTCAAGTGGAGTGTAGCCACGATTCTCTTCGCAGTGCCTACCTCCTGGCCGTGAGCACCTCACAACCCTCATCGCGGAAGGCGGCCTCCGGTGGCCCAACCTCCTCGTCCTACAGTGCCTGTGGAATTCGATGAAGTTCATCATCATGGGACCCGTCAGCGTGAAGAGGCTTGCCAGTTTCCGCGTGGGTGAGGCCGCCGCTACTCGCGCAGAACGCCGGGCAACGACCGCGCTGGACACGCAAACGGCACGAACGACCGCGCGGTTCCCATCACTGGTTGCGCGCGGACCGCCTCGCGAAGGTGTCGCACCGGCACGGCAAGTCCGCAGAGACTGTAGGTCACCGTCCGAAGCAAACCCCACTCGAATAAAGAATGAACCGACGTATGAGAACTTAAAGGAGGATATTCCTGGAGTAGGAAATGGCACCGATTGCTCAGACCGTCGCATTGTGAAGGCGCTGGAGTGATCCGAGCACCGAGTTCGCCGTCTGGTAGAAGTACCAATCCCGGCGAGCATTCACGTCAGCATCCAAAGAACCTTCTCGTCCAAGGACTATCCAATTCTTCCACTCAAGGATTATCCCTGGCCAGTTTCGCTCATCGTATGCCCATCATTCTTCGTCTTTCGCGGAATCCTC
>CALCHY010000408.1 GCA_937907415.1 uncultured Trueperaceae bacterium | reverse complement strand
CAATATCTGTCGATTAGCTACACGGAGAGGCTCGCTCAGGCCGGCGTCGCCGCCTCGGTTGGCAGTAGGGGCGATAGCTATGACAACGCGCTGGCTGAGACGATCATCGGGCTCTACAAGGCGGAGGTAATTCACCACCTGGGTCCGTGGCGAGGCGCTGCCGACGTGGAGATCGCCACCTTGGAGTGGGTGCACTGGTTCAATCACCAGCGGCTGCTGGAACCGATCGGCGACATGCCTCCGGCCGAGTTCGAGCAGATGCACTATCACCAGCAGGGACACGCGGCTGCCTGACTCAAGCAAACTCGCCTCCGGAAAAAGCAGGGCGGGTCACCTCGCCATGTGGCAACGAATGGCCAATTGGGAACAATAAGAACAAATGGGGAGGCACCGAGGAGCGTTTTCCGTCCCGAGTCGGAAGCGGCCAGATGACTGCACTCATCTCGTCCACTAGCGGGGACGCAGCTCTGAAAGGTTCCGCCAGTTCGTCGAGCTAAGCAGGTACGATAGGACTAGCGGTCGAGTTTGCGGCAATAGTATACGGAGAGTTTTCGGGGGGATAGCACATGGAATTTCCGCGCGGTTCTGAGTGGCGCAAGTGGGACCTACACGTACATGCGCCGGGAACAAAGCTCGCAGATGCCTATGCAAAGCACGATGGGGGCCCTGACTGGGATCGATTCTGCCAGATCATCCACGACTCAGATGTAGCGGGCATCGGAATCACCGACTACTTCTCATTTGATGGATTCTTCGCGTTCAAGGCCGCTTACGAGTCTCGCTACCCGGATGACAAGAGCAAGGTCTTCTTCCCGAATCTCGAGCTACGCCTAAACGAGGTGCTCAATGACCTCGGACAGAACGTCAACATACATCTGATTCTACGACCGGATCTTAGCCAAGCCGATGCCAATAGGCTATTGTCAGACCTCAAGACCGAGGTAACCGCCGGGAAGTCGAATCGGCCCGTATCCTGCGCCGATCTAAAGTCAGTAGAACAGTTCGAAAGTGCTACCGTCTCACGCGATGGCTTGATGAATGCGCTGAGGCAGACGTTCGGTTCCGCTTCCCCAATCGAGGAGTTCGCGCTCGTAGTCGCGTCAGCCAAAGGCGATGGGATTCGGCCCGGCGGGAGAGGTAGTAAGAAGCGCAAGAACGCTCTAGTAGACGAGATTGACAAGGTGTCAAGCGCCTTCTTCGCTGGTCCAAGTTCGAAGAAGCACTTTCTCGACACCGGCAGGCTCGACTCCCAGGAGAAGGTGGCGTCCAAACCAGTGTTCGACGGCTGTGATGCACACAGTTTTGACGACCTCGAGGGCCGACTTGGTAGACACAATACCGAGAAGAATCCCGTTCACCACACGACCTGGGTCAAGGCCGACTTGACCTACGAGGGGCTACTTCAGACGTTGGTGGAGCCAGAGCACCGGGTTGCGATTCAAGCGACGGAGCCGGACTCCAAGGAGCCCTATCAGTACATCTCTAGAATCACCTTCTCGGGCACGAACGACTTTCCCACCGAAGTCGTATTCAACAGGAATTTGAACTCGATAATTGGGAGTCGGTCATCTGGCAAATCGGCGCTGCTGGCATATGTAGCGCATGCGGTAGATCCGGACATGACCGTTCGGCAACAAGTTGACGCGTCCGGATTGTTAGCAACTGACGTCGGTCCCGCACCGGGCAAAACCTGGGCCGATGTAGAAGACGTGGATCGGTCTTTGGAATGGGGGTCACCAGCCGCTGAGGGCGGGAAGATCATCTACATTCCGCAAAACTCTCTTTTCGCCATAAGCGAACACCCTGAAAAGATCAATTCAAAGATAGAGCCGTCATTGTTCCGGGCTTTTCCGATGCTAAAGTCAGCCTACGACCAGGCTCAGGATGGGTTGTCATCCATATACAAGGACATCGACACATCGGTAGACAAGTGGTTCGCTTTGTCCGACGAGATAGACCGAAAACTATCGGAGGCCCAGGCAATTGGGGACCGCAAGGCCATTGCTGCTGAGCGGGACGAGCTTCAAGTAAAGATTGACGACCTGAGGGCCAAGGCCCAGTTCAGCGCCGATGAGATCCGCAAGCACGAAGATGTGTCCCTTTCGCTTCGCCAGATGAGCCAGCGTTCGGAGGATTTGCGCGCGAACATTGCCAAGCTCTCACAGTACGCGATTCTGGACGAGGGCCAAACAGCGGCCCGTCCGATTCAGAATCGGGTGCAGGTGGCAATCGACGTGACCCCATCGGCGTCCCATGTTCCCCGTGAGGTGGCAGTCCGGATAGACCAACTGCGCACGTCGGTTGTTGACGACCTTAAGGTCAAGGTCGAGCAGGAACTTACAGGCGCGCTGCTATTAGATGTCACAGAGCAACTTCAGTTGGCAAGCGAGATCGAAGGGATAAAAGCTGCGAACTCAGAGCTCTTCGCCAAGCACGAGGCAAATGCAGAACTCGCCACAATCGTCGCGAGCCACACTAAGCAGGCCCAAGCGCTTGACCAAATCGCTCGGTTGGATTCTGACCGCTCAAAGTTGGAGTCGGCTCGCGCGGTCCAAGAAGCAAAGGTCGTTGAATCGATTAAGCAGCGAGCAGAAGTACTCGACCAACTCAAGAAGTCGTTCGAGTTGGCGCAACCTTCGCTGGACGGAATGGCATTCGGAGTCGAGATTGGGTTCGACGCAGAAGCGATTGAGAAAGCGTCGGCGGCCTTCGACCGGAGGCGGGTTAGTGCATACCTTCCAAGTCGCGGTGACAGCATAAAGGTCGAGATTGCCCTAGGCGAGTCAACAGACTTCCTGCACGCCATCAGGAGCGAGACTTTGTCGTTGAATACAGGCAACTCGAAGCAGAAGACGGCAAAGTATGTATTGACCTTGGAACCGGAAGTCCGCTTTACGGCGGTCCTCGAAGGCGATCGAATAGGTGGCTTCAGTCGGTCAACTATGACGCAAGGAAAGCAGGCCCTGTTCGCACTTACACTAATACTGAACGAGTCACAAGAACCTTGGCCACTCCTAATCGATCAGCCAGAGGACGACCTGGATAGTCGATCCATCTATGAAGCCATTGTGCCGTACCTGGTAACACGCAAATGCGAGAGACAAATCATTATGGTCAGCCACGACGCGAATCTGGTGGTTGGGGCAGATTCAGAAGAGGTCATTGTCGCCAATCGACACGGTGCAGACCGGCCGAATAAGGACGACCGAACCTTCGAGTATCTGTCGGGATCTCTGGAACACAGTCAAACGAGAAATGAAAAGAGTAGAACGATCCTTGGCCGCTGCGGAATACGCGAGCATGCGTGCGAAATCCTCGACGGTGGAGAGTTAGCGTTCCAGAAACGCAAGGATAAATACAAGATCTAGCTTGAGGTGGACACGCACACTAGCTCGAGTATGTTGGCTCGAGGCGCAAGTAGGGCGGTGGCCAAGCCCGCCCTCTCGGGCTTAGGGAAGCGTTCGGCATGCTATGGGCTGCCACCGCGAACCTGTCCTGTAGTCCCTGGCTATGGCTCCCAGGTAGCCAAGCTGCTCGCGAAGGACGATTTCGACCTCCGTGTCTCAATTAGTACTTCGTTACGTTGCCCGTCGGTCCAATGTCTCCAACAATTCGCGCGCCAAGAGCGCTACCTGCTGGGACATTATTTGGGGTTCTCCAACTCCAGTCTCCGCGCGGCCGGCCATCATGGAGCCAACCGCCGTCGGACCAAAGGCAAATAGCCACTCCAAATAGTCAAGCGCCGTGATAGCCACATCCTTACTTACCTAATCTTCGAGAAGCCTCTGATACCTCTGTTCTAGCTGATGTGTGTCGGTGCCCTACAGTATGCGAAATACATCGTGAGCATCTTTGTCAATGAGTCGATTCGGCGAATTGTCCGCGCGCTCACCAAGTTTGAACAGTTTGGATACGAGCAACGCAGCCGGATCTGCAACTCTTACGCGAATCTCTCGGCGGTCGCTGGGGTCCAACGCCCCCACCGTTCAGCTAGTCTGAAGTTCCAAGCGATCACTGCAACCTAACTGATCCGCTCTCGCGTGCCTGACG
>CALCHY010000407.1 GCA_937907415.1 uncultured Trueperaceae bacterium | reverse complement strand
AACCGCATCTGGTGCCGGAAATAGGAATCGAACCTACGACCTACGCATTACGAATCGGCAAGTGCACAGTCTGCCATGATTTGGAATCAGACGGCCAGAGGCCGCTTACACCAAGGGAAAACCGCGACTTAATGGCTCTTACCGGGCACTCACGGCGCAACTGAACACGGCACCTTGTGGTGCAAAAGCGTGTTCGCACCGTGGCCCCTACACCAGGAGCCAACACATGAAGTCGAAGATCACCCAGGCGCTCGTCGAGCGCAGCCCCGCGCCCGAGCGCGGCAGGTCAGCGCTGTACGCGGACACCGAGATGCGCGGATTCTACCTGATCGTCACCCCCACGAAGCGCAGCTTCTACGTCCAGTCCCTCGTCAACGGCAAGCAGGTGCGCACGAAGCTGGGCGACCACCCGGCGATGGACGCCAAGCAGGCGCGCGACGCGGCACGAACCACCCTCGTCGGGATGCGCGGCGGCACCAACCCGAACGAGGAGCGACGCAGGGCGCGTGCGCGTGGCATCACACTGCGCGAGGCGCTGGAACTGCACCTCGCGGCGAAGCGGCTGGCCGACCGCACCAAGGACGGCTACCGCTACAACCTGGAGCAGTACGTCGCCGACTGGCTCGACAGGCCGCTGGCCGAGCTGGGCGCAGACCGCGCCGCCGCGCGCGAGCGTCACCGCAGGATCACCGAGAAGCACGGCGCCCCGTCGGCAGACAACGTCTTCCGCATCTTCCGCGCCGTGTACAACCGCGGGCTGCGCGAGCACCCCGAGCTGCCGCCGAACCCCTGCGGGAACGTGGACTACCACGGGCTGCGCCGCCGCAAGGTGGACGCCAACGGCAACAAGCTGAGGGCGTGGGGCGAGGCGGTGCTGAGGCTCCACCCCGTGCGACGCGACCTGCACCTGTTCATGATGATGACGGGCATGCGCCGGGGCGCGGCGTGCGAGGCACGGGCCGCGGACCTCGACCTGACGTCGAAGCTCCTGCACGTCCCGAAGCCCAAGGGTGGCTCGTCCCGCGCATTCGACCTACCACTGTCCGGGCCACTCGCCGACCTGTTCGGCCACCGGCTGAAGGAGAACCCACGGGTGCAGCGCGGCGCGCAGTGGCTGTTCCCCGCCGACAGCGAGAGCGGCCACGTCGCCGAGGTCGCGCAGCACGAGCTGGACGGCCTCACGGGTCACGCCCTGCGGCACACGTTCGCCACGCTGGCCGTGCAGGCGGGCGTCCCGCTGCTTGAGCTGAAGTACCTGCTCAACCACGCGGCGAGCAACGTCACGATGGGCTACATCCACGTTGGACCCGAGCACCTGCGCAAGCACCAAGAGACGGCGTCGCGATACATCCTCGAACAGCTCGGCCTCGAGCACGAACCCGGACGGTGGCCGCCGAGGCTCAAGGAATAGCCGCACGGCCTCACCAGGTGGCCCATATCACGTCCGGGGCCGCATAGCCTAATGCCGAGCAGTCCGGACCGAACTGGACGACACGGACTCACCAGGGAGCCCGGGCGCAATGTTGGTATCAGCGCGAGAACACCTCGGGCATTATTTGACTCGTCGGCGCTACCAGCCGCCGACGCCAGGCCTTCGGCGGCCTAAATAAGCCGAGACCCGCCCCGCCGACTGAGGGGAGCAAACGGGTCCATCTCTGCGACGCATAGCAGGCAGTCCCCGCACGGCACGTCGCCGCGCGGGGATCGCACCTGCACGGAGTCCAGAAGATGGCCTACGAACCCAAGAAGTTCTCCCCCGCGGAGCTCGCCGAGCTCCACGCACTCCCCGACGACTCGCTGCTGACCGCCCAGGAGGCGGCGGCCTTCCTGCGCCTGAAGTATGGGACGTTGGCCTGGTATCGCTGTCAGGGCGGCGGGCCGGCGTTCACCCGCGTCGGGCCGAAGCTGATCCGCTACAAGCTGGGCGACCTGCGCGACTACGCGAAGGGCCAGCCGATGGGCGAAGGCGTCCGGCGCGCCGCGACGGCGATGCTCGCCGCCCGCACCGCCAACGCGGAGGGCTGACCGATGGCCGCACAAGAAAACGCCCACGGCGTGCTAGACCGTGGGCGCAAGGTTACAACCGACCGGGAGACGGAGCCTGCCAGAGCTCACGGGATCAATGATGCCGCCCGTCGTCCCTCGGATAAGCCATCGTTTGAGCACAACGTCGGACCGTACCTCCGCGCCGGCCTGACGCTGATCCCGCTGCACAGGCACGATGCCACCGACTCGCGCGGCAGGCAGCGGGGGAAGTCGCCGCGCGATGGCGCCTGGCAGTCGAGGGACTACGACTCCCGCGCCGTGGTCGCCCGCGCGACCCGCGAGGGCTCGAACGTCGGCGTGCGCCTGTCGTCGGGGTGGCTCGTGCTCGACGTGGACCCCCGCAACTTCCCCGAGGGCCGCGACCCGCTGGCCGAGCTGGTGCGCGACGCGCGGATCGACCTCGCGCAGGCACCGCACACCGTGACGGGCTCGGGCGGGCACCACTACTGGTTCACCAAGCCCGCCGACGTGCAGATGCTCGACAGCCTGGAGGACTACCCCGGCGTGGAGTTCAAGAGCCACGGCCGCCAGGTCGTCGCCGCGGGCTCCGTGCACCCGTGCGGGCGACGGTACGAGTGGGACGACCTGTCGCCCGACCTGGACGACGCCCCGGAGCTGCCCGCCACGCTGCTGCGCCTGACGCGCCGCCCCGTGCGGGCCCACGGCGAGGCGGCAGGGCTCGGGGAGCTCACGCCCGAGATGCTGGCCGCGTCGCTGGAGCACCTGGACCCGTGCGACTTCCAGGACCACGACTCGCAGTGGCTGCCGCTGATGATGGCCTGCCACCACGCCACGAACGGCGAGGGGCGGCAGGAGTTCATCGACTGGTCCACGCAGGACCCGCGCTACTCGGACGACGCCTGGACGATCGGCCGCCGGTGGGACTCTCTGCACGCCAACCCGACCGGGGGGCGGCGGGGCCGCCCCGTGACCGTGAAGTTCCTGCACAAGGTCGTGCAGGACGCGGGCGGCCAGGTCGCGCGCCCCGAGGCGGAGGACGACTTCGACGCGTGGGAGGACCCCGAGGACCTGGGGCGCGGCGTGGACGACGCGGCGCTGCGCGAGCCGCCGAGGGCCGAGGGCATCGCGGCCGTCATCGAGGAGATGAACGCCCGGCACTACGTCGCGCTGGACAACGGGTTCCAGGTCGTCACCGAGGAGCCGGACCCGATATTCGACCGACGCGTGCGCTACCAGCGCCTCTCCAAGAGCGACTTCCGATCGGCCTACGAGAACCAACTCGTCGAGCACAACGACAAGCTGATGAGCAGGGCAGACCTCTGGCTCAGGAGTCCGCACCGCCGCACCTATAAGGGCATCATCTTCGACCCGGCGCGCGAGCAGGAGCACGAGGGCTGGCTCAACATGTGGAAGGGCTGGTCCGTCGAGCCGAGGCCGGGCGACTGGTCACTGCTGCGCGAGCTCATCCGCGACGTGCTCACCGACGGCGACGCCACCTCGTTCGAGTACGTGCTGAACTGGATGGCCTTCATGTTCCAGCACCCCGAGAAGGTCGCGGAGGTCGCCATCGCCTTCAAGGGCGCGAAGGGCACCGGCAAGGGCACGCTCGGCCGCGCGCTGTTCAAGCTCTCGGGCGCTAGCGGCCTGCACATCAGCTCGCCCGGCCACCTTGTCGGCCGCTTCAACTCGCACCTGCAGAACTGCGTCTGCCTGTTCGCCGACGAGGCGTTCTGGGCCGGCGACAAGGCGGGCGAGGCCGTGCTGAAGCAGCTCGTCACGGAGCCCACCCTCACCTACGAGGGCAAGGGCCGCGACGCGGTGACTGGCAGGAACCACGTGCACATCGTCATGGCGTCCAACAACGAGTGGGTGGTCCCTGCCGGCATGGACGGCGAGCGCAGGTTCGCGGTGTTCAACGTCAACGAGCGGCGGCGCGGCGACAGGGAGTTCTTCCTCGCGCTCAACCGCCAGCTCGACGAGGGCGGCCTCGCGGGCCTGCTGCACGACATGCTGGCCCGAGACCTGGGCGACTGGCACCCGCGCGACAGCGTCCCGCAGACCGAGGCCCTGGCCGAGCAGAAGCTCATGAGCCAGGGTCCCGAGGAGTCCTGGTGGGACGGCCTCCTGGAGGCCGGGCGCCTGCCCAACTTCCTGGGCGACCTGCCCTGGGACACTGAGGCCGTCGAGGTGGACAAGGACGAGCTCCACGCGGACTACGTCGTGCACGCCAGGATGCTCGGCGTCAGGCCGAAGACGAAGGCGGGCCTCGGCATGGTCATCAAGAAGAAGGCAGGGTTCGGCGACAGGCAGGTCGTCACCCACGACGGCCGCAAGACCTGGCGCTGGGTGCTGCCCAAGCTGGCCGACGCGCGTGCCATCTGGGCGAAGCGCGTGGGCCGCGGCTGAGGGCAATCTCGGCCACGGTCCGAGCATCGGCCGACCCTCCGTGACGGTGGGTCGGCCGTTTTGTCTTTGCGGATCATGCGCTTACCGAACCGAGGCACGAACGACCGAGCACACAAGCTCTTTTCGCGTTCGGCCGAGAAACGAGCCCGGAACTAAACGCCTAAATGCTAAATAGCCCGGCCCGGCATTTACCTTTTGGGCATTTAGTTTTCGAGACTGTTTCTTACCTGATCTTATTTTTAGTCTGTGAAGTCTATGAAGAATAAGAAAAGGTAATGAAAACAAGGCTTTTCGGAGCACGGACTGACCTCGGCAGCACGGACAGCATTCCGTGACGCCGTTGTCCCTCAATGGTGTGACCTGAGCCTGGCCGAGCGCGTCGGGCGTGGCGATCTACGCGGGAACGCGGCCGGATCGTCCTTCCGACCGTGTGCTTCCTGTCCCTCGCGCGCGAGGCGAACAGGCCGAGCGATCACCGCCGAAGCGCGCCACCTAATCAGGCATCGGATGGCCGACGCCATCCAAGCCGTTGATCCGACTGCTTGAACGATGGCATGCCTGCGCGCGTAAGCACGACACCATCACGACGTAAGCCACTTTTCGCCCCGGAGACCGCAGCTGTGCTTTCCATCCCGAACACCTTTACGCCCGAGCGGCGCGAGCTGTTCTTCCAGGTGCTGGAGGACACGTGCTCGCCCAAGCAGGCCGCGGCAGCGGCGGGCATCAGCAGGCAGACGGCCTTCTACCACAAGGCCAACGACATCGAGTTCCGCACCCGTTGGGAGAAGGCCATTGAGGTCGCCCTGGACGCGCTTCTGGACGAGGCGTACAGGCGCGCGGCGATCGGCTACGACGAGCCCGTGATCCACCAGGGACGCCTCGCCACCACAGCGGACCCGACGACCGGCGAGGAACGACTGCTCACCGTCAGGAAGCACAGCGACAGGCTCCTGGAGGTGCTGCTCAAGTTCCGCTACGGCGAGCAGATGGCGGACAGGCTGCGCGTCAAGGTCGAGGACACGGGGCTGTCGGCCGACGCCCTGCTGGCGATGCCCGCCGACGAGCGCGCCCAGCTGGTGGCGCTGCTCTCCAAGTACAACGCGGCGCGGCCGCACGACGAGGACCATGACGATGAGTGAGAACCTGAGCGTCGCCGAGGCGCTGCACAAGGCCGAGCAGATCGACGCCATGCTGGGCGCGATCCAGGGCACCGCGCCCGACGCGGTCGAGGCGATGGGCGGGCGCGACGCACTTGCCCGCCGCAGCGAGATGACCTGCATCGGCCCGGTGCCGCGCATGGACGCGGACGAGTGGGAGCGCATGTCGCAGGAGTACGAGGGGCGGCGTGAGCATGGCAGCGTCAACCGCGGGCACTAACGGGCACGCGGTCGCCGTCGAGGTGGACGGGGTGCGATACCCCTCCGCCAGGTCGGCCGCGGCAGCCGTGGGGATCGGGTACAGCGCCGTGACGGCGCGCTGCCACGACCCCAGGCACCCGAGCTACCGATGGCTCGGCGCCACGCCGGGCCGGCGCGAACTGAGGCCCGAGGACAGGCGCATCGCCAGGGCACTGGTCGAGCCAGCCCGCTGGCCTTGCGACGGCGGCACCCGGCGCGCCGAGGTGCTGGACCTCAACGAGGGACCGCCCAAGGTGGTGCGCCGCATCGGCTGGCTCCGCTGCATGTGCTGCGCCCGCTTCACCTTCTCCGACGACGTGGTGCGCGTGCGCATGTGCGAGGAGTGCGGCGGCCTGGGCAGCGCGCCAGCCAAGGACGCCTGACATTCCATCAGTGGGCGGCGCGATGCCAAGCCCATGATTCGCAAGCCGCAGTGACGGCGGCAGCTTCGAGGGAAACACGTCCGGGAAACGATGGCGTTCGCGCCCAACGCTCCGCGACACATTGCAGGCATCCGGTCAGCGCATTGGCGCGCAGACCACCCCACGGCTGGGGATGCGCTCGTGACAGGCGACCGGAGGACCAACCTCACAGGAGCCAACGAGCCATGAAGATCACCCTCAGCGACACCCCTCTCCTCAGCACCCAGCAGATCGGCGAGCTTGCCTCGACCCTGGACCTGCTGCACAAGCGCACCCTCTCTACGCTCGAGCGGCTGAACAAGGACATCGCGACCCGCAAGCAGCAGATCGCCGCGCGCTGGAAGAGCGCCCCCGGCATCGGCGGGGCTGACGTCGCCCGCTTTGCCGAGCACGAGACCATCGCCACCGTCCGCGAGATCAAGGACAACTCCAAGGCCGAGCTGGACAAGATCCTCAAGGACGCGGGCGCCCCGCACGCCCAGCTGATCGGCCAGCGCCAGTTCTACGACTCCCCGGCGAAGGTCCTGGCCCGCGCGGCCCTGGGCGACCCCAAGCGAACCGAGTACCTCCAGCAGCTCCAGCACGCCGGCCCGGCCGAGCTCGGCCACATGGCCCAGGTCGCCGTCGGCACGCGCAACGTCGCCCTTGCCTCGGCCGTGCTGTCCCTGATCGACCGCATGCCCAGCAAGGACCGCCCGGTCGGCCCGGTGGAGCTGGCGTCGGCGATGAAGCAGGACGACTTCCTGAAGGTCCAGGAGTACATCAAGCTGGGCGACGCGCGCCTCCAGGGCATCCTGGTCGCCATCCGGGCCTGGAACTCCGGCAAGTCGAACCCGCTCAGCTCGGTGCAGCTCGCCATGCGCGAGCAGGAGATCGACCACGACCTGATCGGGGGCGACGGCGATGACTGACCGACGCGCCCACTACCCACCGTGCCACCCGGCGATGCTGGCACTCGCGGCCCTGGTCGCGGCGATCCAGCACAGGTGCGACCCGTTCCCCGAGCTTGAAGCCGCCGCCGCCCGCAACGGCGTGGCCGTCGGCTCCGAGCAGTTCGACGAGGCCGCGGCACTGGCCGGACAGCCGTACTGCCGCGCGCTGGACCTGTACGTGGACCGGGAGACCAAGCGCAGGGCGGACGCCCTGGGGTCGGGGATGGCGCACCTGGCCTTCCTCCCGGCCTGACCCGAGCAAACCCGGTCGGGCCAGGGTGCCCGGAAGACATGGTGGTCCGGCCGTGTTTCGGAGGGATGTCCTGACGGGCATCCCTTCTTTTTCATGGGCTTAGGGACCAGGGCATCCCGACAGCCAGTTAGATGGCCTGAAAACAGCCTCCAGGGGGCTCCCGGATCGAGGGAACCGCGACCAAATGGCCCTGCGGACCCAACAACCCGGAGAAACCCATGACCTACAAGCCCAGCACCGATAACGCGACCCGGTTCCTCGCCATGAATCCGACACTCATCGGTCGGGTCGGCGAGATCGACTTCTACGAGCACCCACTGCGGGGTGACGAATCCCCGCTCGTCGGCATCACGAAGGACGGCCGCAGGAAGCTCACCGAGTTCTACGAGCTCCCGAGCTCCGCGGAGCTCGCCGAAGTCATCTGGAACGTGTGAGGAGCGAAGCCATGAAGCTGGAAGAGATGCCCACCAAGGAACTGCTGGACCTGCACAACCGCATCGCCGACAAAGCCGCAGGTCCCAAGACGTTCAGCACCCGAGCCAAGCTCGTCGCGCGCATCGAGCAGATCGCGGCCGACAAGAACATCGACCTGAGCTCGTCCGGGCAGCCGAAGAAGCCCAAGGCGACCGCGAAGCGCGCAGAGCCGAAGGCCGACGTCGCCGAAGCGCCCGAGGTCACCAAGACCATAGACCTGATCCCCGAGACCGCGACCGAGAAAGCGTCCCGAGGTAAAGGCGTGGGAGCACTCGCTCGGCAGCTCCTCATGGACCCGGCAGGCACACCCCACGCCGGCATCGCCGCCGAGGTAAATCGACGGATCACGGGCGCGCAGGCCACAGCGAAGTCTGTGCGCTGGTATGCGAACCAGATGCGCAAGCAGGGCATCGAGGTCCCGCCGAGGCAGCGAAGCACGGCGACCGACGGCGTCGCCCAAGAGGACGACGCGACAGCATGAGCGCGTCAGGAAATAGGATCGAGAGGACGAGATGGCATCACTGATGCAGGTAGCGACTCGCCACATGGCTGCAGGCGTCGAGGACCTGAATGAGCTCGCAGAGCTATGCGCAGCCGACATGGGTCGCAGGCCCGGTAACTCGACGCTCAAGAGCTACCGAGCGAAGTTTCGCCGTCATGGTGCTAAATGGGTTGAGGTCGAGCGGAGTTCTGCCCGACGCTGGTATGCCGAGAACGGCGATGCGAACAGGGAAAGGATCAGAGAGGCGAGTCGGCGCTGGAAGGCCGATAACCCCGAGAAGAATGCCGAGTCACTGCGGCGCTGGGCAATCGAATATCCCGCAAAGCGCTTGCTTCAGAAGTGCAAGCAGAACGCCAAGAAGCGCAGCTTGACCTTCGCCCTGTCGCTTGAGTGTGTCGCGGCGATGCTGGCCCCGATGGTTTGCTCTGCAACGGGTCTGCCACTCCATTGGGAGCACGAGGGAGCCAGCAAAGCAAACCCGTGGACGCCAAGCATCGACCGGCTGGACTGTTCAAAGGGGTACGTGCCCGGCAACGTGCGCGTGGTCTGCTGGGCCTTCAACTGCATGAGGGCCGACTTCCCCGATGAGGTTGTGCTGACACTCGCCAAGGCGCTGGTCGATCGCGCTCCCGTCTGACGCCGTTCTCCCGTCGTGTATGAAAAAGGGCCACCGTCACGGTGGCCCTTTCCTTTCATGCGCTTGTGGAGTTCAGCGCGCCGACTATGGATCAGGCGGCTACCAATCGTCGGAGTCCGCAGCGTTGCCCATGCTCGCTTGGATTCTTTCCCCTAGCTTCAACAGTTCGGGCCCGATCTTCTCCATGTCCGAGCGCTGGTTTACTGGGCCGTCGTGCGCTGGCGTCACTATGCCGGACCCGTAGCTCGCGGGCCACGCGAGATGGACGTTGGTGAAAGTCAGTCGGAATCTGCCGTCCTTGGACTCCACGCGCATGGTGAAGGGAACGGTCCAGTCCGCTTTCGCCATGCAGGAGAACGCGCCTCCGCAGGGATAGTTGATGATCCCGTTCCCGATGATCGTCCCCTCGTCCCTGTTCTCGTACTCGATGACGGCCTTCGCCGACTTGAAGTTCTCCGCGATCCACATCCTCGCAGCGCTGTACACCTGATCCTTCGTGTAGCCGGGCACCTCGAACACCTGCACGACCGTGCGGTCCTCCTCCGTGAGCGGCGCCTTCTTCGCCGACGCCAGCCCCGATGCAGTCGTCAAAAGCAGCGCCACGATAAATACCCCAAACCACCTCATAGGCTTCCCCCTCTGTGAATGTGCCCCGCGCAGATATGCCATGCCCCCGACGGCCTGTCAGTAGCCCCCTGCGGTGTCAATCATTATTCCCGAGATTTGCTGGGCAAACGACAGTTTCAACAAATCATGGGTTACTGCCATTGACGGGCTTCCGATACTGCATCCCATCGCGATGACAGCGGGTCAGCCGGGGACGCCCGGCTCCCATCAACCGACGATTAGAGGAGCAGTAACCATGAGTACCAACAACGAAAGCGAGGCCCGCGTGCCGGGCATCTATGAGCTGGCGCGCCACCACCTGACGGAGAACAGGAACGGGTTCGCCTCAGGCGACGCCGTCTGGGTGGTGTCGGCCTGGAAGCGCCTGTCCGGCGGACTGCCCGAGGACATCAACTACGACGGAGAGGGCGCGGGGTCGCTGTTCGAGGCGATCATCGAGGACGTCGGCGAAGAGTCCGCCTTCAGCGGCCAGGACGAGGGCGACGAGTCCAACGACCGGGCCGAGACCTGCATCGCGCTGGCAAAGGCATACGGACTGGACGACTGGCCGCGCCTCGCGCTACGCGACTACCTGATCGCATTCGACGGCATGAGCAAGGAAAGGGCCGACGCAGCCTCACGTCGCGCCTGGAACAACGCGCGAGCCGCCTACGACTGCTTCAAGTTCGCCGACGGCAAGCCCGAGAAGAAGGCCGCGTGAGGAGATGACCAACATGACCGCAAAGAACGAAGTCGGAAGCGCCCGGCGCTACCTCCGCGGAACCGTGCCGGTCCGCCTCCACCTCCGCGCATGCCGCACGAACCTCGACAGGGGCGACTACCAGCTGCTGCTGTCCATCGCCGACCGCATCGACGAGGTCGCCGCTGCGGAATCGCCGGACTTCAATGCGCTGGAAGTGCTCCTGAGCGAAGCGAGCAAGGCCATCGACCTCGTCAAGCTGCGCACCGAGCTGGCTGCCTCAACCACTGAAACCAACATCTAGGAGAAAGACATCATGGCAAACACCAACAACATCGCCAAGCTGGTCTACGAGAACGTCATGAACTCCAACCTGTACGAGATCGAGCTGGTCGGACTGGAGATGGAACACGCATCCGGCGTCCGCGCTATCGCGGCCGAAACTGCAATGCGGGAGCGCGGAGGACGCGAGCACTTCGACGCCGACGGACTGTACGAAGCCATCGACGGGCTGGTCGGCCACGACAGGCTGTTCGAGTCGTACAACGATCCGAGCAACCCGAACTTCGAGGACGGGGGACTCGAACTCGGCCAGGGCTGCCCGTTCAAGTCGCTCGACGCCTACCTCGACCTGCGCGAACTGTTCGGCGAGGAGTGGCTCTCGCTGACCGTGATGGAGTACGCCAAGCGACTGGCCGAGGGCAAGCTGCGCGGTGCCGGTGAGGCGCAGGTGGCGGAGCTGGTGAGGCGCGCCCGCGAGGAGTACGCCCAGGCGCGAACCGTCGACTTCGAGTGCTCCTTGGCGAGCAACAGGAAGCGGGCGGCGTAACGGCCGCAAGCAAGAAGGGCAGCCCGTGGGCTGCCCTTCTTGTCTCATTGGTGCCGGAGATAGGAATCGAACCTACGACCCCATCATTACGAATGACGTGC
>CALCHY010000406.1 GCA_937907415.1 uncultured Trueperaceae bacterium | reverse complement strand
CGTGAACGCCGCGGTTCGGCTCGATGACGAGCAGCCCCTCTTGCGCTAGTTGCCTCACGGCCTCCCGCACGGGAGTGCGTGAGACCTGCAGCGCCTCTGCCAGCTCTTGCTCCCGCAGCCAGGTGCCAGGCTCGAGCGCGCCGGCCAGCAACTCGCGACGCAAGTGTAGGTACACCCCTGCGGCTACCGTCCTAGGCCGTTGAAAATCTGCCACAGTGCATTGTATGGTGCATACAATCCAATGGCAAGGCCCGCTACTAGTTACCAGATGGCTGCTTCGTAGCGCGGCGCGTGAGGAGGTAACGCAGTAGCGTCGTCCGCAAGCACCAACGCACCAACTCATCTGGAGGCAACCATGCCACGAGGTACCACAATCAGGCGCCCTTCCATTAAGGGCTTGGTCCTTCTCGGCCTAGCGCTACTGCTGCCGCTGGCTGCCGCACAAGGCAAGCTAGTGCTCGCCTCGCCGGGGGCTTCCGGCGCCGAGGCGGACCCGCAGCGCAACAGCAACGTGTTCGGCTACACCGTCTCGCAACTGATCGCAGACACGCTCCTCCTATACGAGGACGGTGACTACGTGCCGGCCCTAGCCACTAGCTGGGAGCTCTCGGAAGACGAACTGACTTACACGTTCCACCTGCGCGAGGGCGTCAAGTTCCATAACGGCGTGACCTTGACCTCTGCCGCCGTGAAGAGCTCGTTCGAGCGCGTCGGGAACCCAGCGGACCCGCTTCCGGGCGCAGGGAACGTTAGCGGCGTCGTAGCCATGGAGACGCCAGACGACCTCACCTTCGTGGTGGTACTAGGGGCACCCAATCCAGACTTCTTGCTCAACCTCAACCAGGTGTGGGTCATCGAGCCTGGCTCGGCCGCTGACGGATCTGTGCCGGTGGGTTCGGGCCCGTACTTCATCAGCGACTACGAGCCAGACCAGCAGACGGTGATGACGCGCTTCCAGGACTACTGGGGCGGCGCCCCCATTATCGAGACGATCGTCGCGCGCAACATCCCGGAACCTGCCACGCTCGTGCTCGAGCTGGAAGCCGGCACGGTCGACGCCATCATGTTCGCCCCAGCCAACGAGGTCGCCCGCCTCGACTCCGCCGGCTTCGACGTGCTGTCGTTCGGTTCCGTCAATACCGCCTTCGTGGCGCTCAACAACAGCACCGTGCCCGTCGAACTACGCCGCGCCATCTGCTACGCCGTCGACCGCGACGTGCTCCTCAACACCGCCTACGCCGGCTTGGGCAAACCCGAGCTAACGATCGCGCTCCCAGGAACCTGGGCCTACGACGCCAGCGTTCCCGGTTACAGTTACGACCCAGAGCAGGCGGCCGCCATCCTCGAAGCCGCTGGCTACGTGGATACGAACGGCGACGGCATGAGGGAGAAGGACGGCACGGCGCTCAACCTCGATTTTCAGGCCCGTGGTGACGGCGCTTGGCTCCTCGCAACGCAGATCATCCAGCAGTACCTGAGCGATGTCGGCATCGGCAGCACCATCACTACCAGCGAGCGCAACACTTACTACACGAACGTGCGTACCGGCGCATACGACATCGGTTGGTGGATCGACAACGCCAACCCGGAGCCGCCCATCTACGAGTACGCCTTCCACTCGTCCGAGCACTGGAACGTCACGCAGCGCGGCAATGACCTCGACGCGCTCGTCGAAGCCGGCAGGGCAAGCGCCGACCGCGCAGTGCGCGCGCCAGCCTACTTCGCCCTACAGCGCGCAGTGTACGAACAGGCAGTGCAGTGCCCACAGTTCTGGATCGAGCAGGCGCACATCGCTACCCCCAAGCTCACGGGCGTGAAGGTAAGTTCCATGGGTGTCATGTTCGGCGCAGAGAAGTGGAAGATCGAGTAGCACATTAATAGTCTTACTGGTCGGCGCCCCGCCGCGGGCGCCGACCACGCCGGAGGCAGGCCGTGCTGTCTTTCATAGCTCGCCGATTGATCTTCTCCGCCTTCGTCGTCATCGGGGTCTTGACGCTCGTCTTCGTGTCACTGCACCTCGCGCCAGGTGACCCGATCGACATGCTCATCTCGCCGGAAGGCGGCGGACGCGCGGGGCCGGAGATCATCGCGCAACTTAGGAGCAAGTACGGCCTCGACCAACCGCTAATCGTGCAGTACCTCAACTACCTCGGCAACGTACTCCAACTCGACTTGGGGACGTCCATCCGCAACGGGCGACCGGTGCTTCAAGAAGTCCTGCGGCTCTACCCAGCCACGTTCGAGCTCACTCTTGCCAGCTTGTTCGTTGCGGCCTTGCTTGGCACCCTGACTGGCGTGCTCGCGGCCCTCCACAAGGGAGGGTTCGTAGACCACCTGAGCATGACGCTCGCGCTCCTCGGCGTGTCTTTGCCGCACTTCCTACTTGGACTGCTGCTCATGCTCGTGTTCTCGCTGCAACTAGGTTGGCTCCCGCCATCCGGCAGGGAGGCTGGCTTCGGTTGGGAGTCGCTTAAGCACCTGATCATGCCGGCCGCCACGCTCGGGGTAGCGACCACCGCCATCATCGGCCGTCTCGTTCGCTCCTCCATGCTCGACGTCCTCAAAGAGGACTACGTCAGAACGGCCTCAGCCAAGGGCGTGCACCGCCGTGCCGTCGTCATGCGTCACGCGTTCCGTAACGCCCTCATACCCCTCGTGACGGTACTCGGCCTCGAGTTCGGGGTGCTGCTCTCCGGCGCCGTCATCGCCGAGAGCATCTTCGCTTGGCCCGGCTTGGGCCGCTATCTCATCCTCGGCATCAACGGCCGCGACTTCCCCGTTGTCCAAGGCGCCGTCATATTCATCGCCACCACCTTCGTGCTCGTGAACCTCGTTGTGGACATCCTCTATTCGTTCCTCGACCCGCGAGTGCAGTACGCATGAGTCGCTCCCTCAAGAGGTTCACCCGCAACCCACTCACCATCGTGGCGCTGCTCGTGGTGCTCGGCCTCATCGTCAGTGCCCTCTTCGCGCCGCGCCTAGCGACGCACCAGCCGAATCGCCAGGACTTCCGTGCCGTGCTGCAGCCGCCCTCCAAGGAGCACTACCTAGGTACGGACGAGATAGGGCGCGACATCTACAGCCGCGTGATCTTCGGCGCGCGCATCTCCGTGACCGTCGGGGTGTTGTCCGTGGCATTGGGCGGGCTCATCGGGATCTCGGTTGGTCTGCTCGCCGGCTTCTACGGCGGTCTGCTTGACAGCGTACTCATGCGCTTCATCGACGTGCTGCTCGCGTTTCCCGGGATCTTGCTAGCCATCCTGCTTGCGACGGCGCTCGGCGCTGGGCTTGGGCCCGTCGTGATCGCGGTGGCAGCCTACTCAGTTCCCACCTTCGCGCGCGTCATGCGCGGCTCCGTCCTCGGGGTGCGTAGCCGCGAGTTCGTGGAGGCGGCCAGGGCAGCGGGGGCGCGCAGTCACCGTCTGATAGTCAAACACGTCTTCTTGAACGCATTCTCGCCCGTGCTCGTGTACGCCACTCTCCTCATGGGCGGCGCAATTTTAACGGCGGCCGCGCTCTCGTTCCTCGGCGTCGGCGTGGCGCCACCCACGCCAGAGTGGGGCGCGATGATCAGCACGGCGCGCAGTTACATGCGCCAAGCACCGCACGTGATTCTCGGCCCAGGCATAGCCATCTTCCTTACCGTCCTAGCCTTCAACGTCCTCGGTGACGCGCTGAGAGACGCACTCGACCCCAAGAACTGACCATGGAGGTACGAACAGAATGAGCACCACAAGCGAACTCACGCACTACGTCGCCGCTCGAGCTGACCGCCTCGCCGCGCGCTTGGCGGACGTTGGCGCGGACGCCATCATCGTCGCGAGCCCCGCGAACCGCCGCTACCTCACCGGCTTCGACGGTTCGTTCGGGTTCGTAGTCGTTGCTGCCAGCGGCGCGCGGTTGTTTTTCACGGACTGGCGTTACGTCGAGCAGGCCAGCCAGCAGGCACTGGGCTACGAGGTCGTGAGGCTCGAGAAGAACAAGGACCTGTGGACCCCCCTGCGGGGGCGCCTCGGGGCGCTGAACGTCAAGCGTCTGGCGTTCGAGGGGCACCTCGCCACCCATTCTTGGCTGCAAGAAGGTAAAGCGGGCCTAGCCGACGTCGCATGGGTGGCGGCGCCGCGGCTCGTCGAGGGCCTGCGTGACGTCAAGGACGAGTTCGAGATCGCACGGCTAAGAGAGGCGCAGGTGATAGCGGACGCCATCTGGAGCCGCATCGTGCCGCGAGTGGCCCCCGGCGTTACCGAGCGCTCGCTGGCGATCGAGATGCGGCATCAGATCGAACTCATGGGCGCGGAGAACTACCCGGGTATCCCCATCGTTGCTTCTGGTTGGCGCGCGGCCCTGCCGCACGGGCGCGCGACAGACAAGGTCATCGCGCGCGGTGAGTTCGTGCTCTTCGACTTCGGGGCCATCGTCGACGGTTACCACTCGGACATGACCCGCATGGTGTGCGTCGGCAAACCCGACGCCAAGCAGCGCGAGGTATACGACATCGTGCGCGGTTGCATGGAGGCGGGGATCGCTCAGATGCGGGAGGGCGTGACCGGCCAGGCCGTCGACCGCGCCAGCCGCGTACCCATCCACGCGGCAGGTTACGGGCAGTACGAGCACGGTTTCTCCGTCGGACACGGCCTAGGCCTCGAGGTACACGAAGATCCGTTCCTCAGCGATGCCTACACCGCGCCCCTCCGAGCTGGGATGGTGGTGACGGTCGAACCCGGTATCTACGTTCCTGGCTGGAGTGGCGTACGGGTCGAGGACACGGTGCTGGTCACACCGACTGGCGGCGAGGTGCTGAACACTAGCAGCCGCGAGCTTGTGGAGGTCTGAGCGTGGAGTTCAGTCAAACGTACACGACCGTCGACGCTCATACGGGCGGCGAACCCCTACGCGTAGTCACCGCGGGCATCCCGCGTATTCCGGGCACCACCGTTCTCGAGAAGCGCCGTTGGGTGCGGGAGAACCTCGATCACGTGCGTCGTGCCCTGATGTGGGAGCCGCGTGGGCACGCCGACATGTACGGCTGTTTCGTCACAGAGCCCGTTACGCCGGGTGCCGACCTCGGCGTGATCTTCATGCATAACGAAGGCTTCTCAGACATGTGCGGTCACGGCATCATCGCGCTAGCCACGGTGGCGGTGGCGCAGGGCCTAGTGGCGCGGCAGATTGGGGAGACGCGCGTTGGCATCGACAGTCCTGCCGGTTTCATCGAGGCCTTCGTTGCGTGGAACGGGCGGCGCGTTGGCGGCGTGCGCTTCCTCAACGTGCCGTCCTTCCTTTATCGGCGGGACGTGCGCGTGACCACGCCGGACTTCGGTGAGTTGACCGTCGACGTTGCGTTCGGCGGCGCCTTCTACGCTTATCTCGACGGCGCGCAGGCCGGCCTGAGAGTCGTCTCTGCCAACGTGCGTGAGCTGATCGAGTTGGGCGACCAAGTGAAGCACGCCGTCATGGCCACCACGCCGTTGCATCACCCCGAAGTGCCCGAGTTGAACAGTCTTTACGGCACCATCATCGCCGGGCCGCCGCGCGACGCGGCTAACCACCAGGCGAACGTATGCGTATTCGCGGAGCGAGAAGTGGACCGTTCGCCGACCGGTACGGGCACGTCGGGGCGAGTGGCACAGCTCGTTGCGCGCGGCAGTCTGGCGTTCGGTGAGGAGCTGCGTAACGAGAGCATCGTCGGGTCGCTGTTCACTGGCAAGGCGGTAGCTCGCACCAAGGTTGGGGAGTTCGAAGCCGTGGTGCCGGAGATCGGCGGCAACGCCAGCATCGTCGGGTTCAACCAGTGGGTTCTCGAGCCGGGCGACACCCTCGGCGAGGGCTTCCTTGTGCGCTAGTGCACTACCTGTGTGCCTGACACTAGTCAGCCCTTCAGCTCCGCTCGACGACCGGAAGCATGCCGATCAAGCGGTCGAGGATGCGCGCGCCGTCCATGCGCAGGCCGTTGT
>CALCHY010000405.1 GCA_937907415.1 uncultured Trueperaceae bacterium | reverse complement strand
CCACCAAACTAACAGCGCAACGGACCGTAACAGCCCGAGCGTTACGATCCATTCCGCTGTACGGTCGCTCCCGTTTGCGTGCAGCACGCGGGATGGATTAAGCTGCCCGTGACGTCCCGGGGCATATCCGCTCCCGGCCTTGAGCCGGTGATGAACCTCGGGTATGAACCTCGAAAGAGGCAGTGGCCCGCCATGACTTCGGTCCGCGGGCCACGACCATTCCAGGCGACCCGAACCCCGACCCGCCACCATCCCATGACCGCGTAGAGTGATGATCATGCCGCACCCGAAGCCACGCGCACCCGGGACCACGACCTGGCGCGACGTGCGCGCCAAGACCGTCAGGGCAGGCCGCCTGAACGAGGAAGCGGTCGAGGCGCGCAAGCGCCGCCTGCTCGCCGAGGAACACGCCTACACCGAGCGCCAGCAGGACGAGGAAGCCGACGACGCCTAGGCGCCACGGCGGCCACGGCCCCTCAGTAGCGCTCGTCGTCGCGCAGTTTTCTGATGAACTCGCCGGCGCTTTCGCGCATGAGCGGCATGCCGGCGCGCAGGGACGCGCGGTCCAAGAAGCGCGCCGCGCCCTTGGGCGGCGCCAGGTGCGCCACGGGCTTGCCATAACGCGTGATGATGACCGACTCGCCCGCCTCGACCGCCGCCAGCAGCTTCGACCACTCCCTACGCGCCTCGGTAATGCTCACCCTCCGCACCAGCCACCACCTTCAGGCACAGCCTACCCACAGCTGCGACAGCCAGGTCGGGCGCCGTAACGAGAACGGCCCGCCGTGGGGGGGTCGGCGGGCCGTTGCCCTAAAGTACCAACGACTCCAGCTGCCGGACAGCCTCACTTCCTTCACCGAACTCCGCCGCCACCAGGCGCCTGAACTCCACCAACGGCACGATGCACCCCACCGGCGCCGGCAACGGCATACGCTCCAGCAGATCAGCGAGCACCTCGAGCTCGTCCCGAAGGAGCCAATTGACAACCGCGTGGGCGATGATCAGGTCCTCGAGCGACATGCCCAACGGTAGGCGCTCCAAAGCCACTCATGGCAGACAGGTTGGCTCAAACCTAGGAAACCTAGGCCGCAACTCAGGCGGGTGCGCCCGACAGCATGTGCTCGACTAGCTCCAGCACGACCTCATCCTCGCCCGCGTCGATCAGCTCCTGCGGCACGTCGCCATCCAACGCCGGGTGCGGCGTCCTTAGCCACAGCTCCACGCTCGCCTCGTCACCACCCGACAGCTGGCGCAGGCCCTCACGGATTTGCTCAATTACAGTTCCCATCCTCTGCTCCTGTCACGCAGCTATACTGCTGCCATAGACCCCGGCCCCTTCCTCTCCGGCCCACCACCGCGAAGAAGCCCGGGGCTTTCCATGCCACAGCCGAACCGTCCACGGCGGCCCTCAAGGAACAGTCCTACCAGCATTTTCTAGCCATTGGAGTGCCGCGTTACCACCGGCATTCTGAATCTCGCGGGAATCATAAGATTCGCAGCTGGCGACGAAATCAGCCATCACGCAACTCTATCTGTGACTAGTGAGCGAGTGGATTCACCGCACATCCCCACTGTTTTTGCGATACACTCTCCTTCATCGCAGGCACATCAGGCCTGTAGGAGGATAATATTAATCAGCCAGAGAATACTTTACTGATAATTGGGGCTGAGGTGGAGTTAACTCCAAACCCCCCCGAAGCAGCGGCATCGTTTCCAGACCTGGAGCCAGTAGCGGTAGCTGTCTTCGACGTGCTTGCCACACGCCCTGAGCTGTTAGCCACCCTCCAACGTAGCCAGGCATACTACGAACTGTCTGAACACTTTCTTCGCAAGAACGAAGCGCTCGACGAGGCCACGGACGCGGTTGAGAGAGCCGTCTTTGAAGCCCTTCCTCAAGACATTCGCGACCAGTTCGACGAGGTCACCGGATTTGAAGTCTTCCAAGGGTTTATGGGGATAGATCTAAGGCTCTTTACCTCTAAAGTCCGCGCAGACACTCTCCAGGAGACTTAGACGGAATCCCTTCGCAACAACACCGGCGTGGCTTCGGCCCGCGTAATACACCCGAATTCCAAGCGCCCTGTGGATGCTCTCAAAATCAAACGCAATATCCTCCCCCTTTTTGATGAGGATTAAGGGACTCGGTCATAGACCACCACATGGCAGCATGTCGCACAGACCGGCTAAGCCATAGGAGACGGGATGAAGAACGCGGGGCGCAATATCCTTCCCCCTTATGGGCCCTCTCGCAGGGATTTCGGGTATTGGTAGATCTATAAGCTGCTTCGATCTTCCCAGCAACTCTCCTTGCATGCTAGTTGCTTTGTTAATAGTTGACGACTTAACGTTCCCGTCCTAGACGCGAGAAGACGAGGTGTAGGGGGGAGGATATTGCGTAATAAGGGGGAAATTGTTGCGTTTGAGGGGGGAGGATGTTGCGCTCGAGGGGGGAGGGGGTTTCGCTTGAGGGGGAAGAAGTTGCGTTAAAGGGGGAGGATATTGCGCCGAGGCCGCCTGAGATAAAGGGGGAACAACAGACGAACCGCATTCCACGCCTTGCGGTAACATCACTCGACGCTATGGCCTCAAGACACGGGACAGGTAGAAACACTGGCGGCGAGCTACAGACGCTTCAGCGTAGCGAGCTCTACCGGCAAGCGAATGCCGTTGGGAGATCAGCACAAGGTCTCGAGCTGTTCGAGAAGCGCATAATTGTGCTCGCACTCAGCTGCATAGACCATAGGGCTGAGAATCCGAGCCTAGAGGCCATTGTTCCGTTGCGGGCGTTCGAGGAACATGGAATCGATAACCCTTACGACCGCGCGAAGCGTGCGGCGGAGGTGTTGCCGTCACGGGTAGTAATCATCCCACGCGATGATGGTGGGTTTGATGCCTTTCCGTGGCTGCAGCGTTTATCGTATGTGCCGGTCGAAAACAGTGATTTAGGGTTCTCTTACGTTCGCGTAGTCTTCAACGAAGAATTGCGCCCATGGATAACGAACCTGCGTTCGCATTACGCCGTGCTTCCTCTTACGGACGTGCTACAGATGCCGTCCATTTTCGCTGCGCGACTCTATGAACTCTTATGGCACGGTTCTATGGCTGGAAGGCGACCCGAGATAGAAGTGGAGCTCATGGAGCTAAAGTTCTCACTTGGCTTAGTAGAGCTTGACAAGAAGGGTAACTGGACAGGTGAGCGCTATAGAGACTGGCGCGACTTTAGAAAGCAATTACAGTACGCTGTAGCAGCGTTCAAAAAGCACGGAAGCCTTAACGTCTCGTTCAAAGGCGAGCGTATCGGCCGCAAGATAGGCAGGGTCAGGTTCCAGGTGCAAGCAAGCAAACCCATCCCCCACCTGGGAATCCAACCGGCCTCCTTCGATGGCGAACTCAGGGCCAAGGACCAGCACATCATTGATCGCCTTCACAAAGTAGGATTCACCGGCAATACTCTCCAATTAATCAAGGAACACCCCGCGCCCGTGATCGAGGCGGCGATAGCCATTACAGAGCAAAAACAGCGTCAGGGCGTACTGAAGCGACCAGGTGGATTCCTACGCTCCATACTCAAAGATGGCACTGCCCGTCAGGAAGCCCTCGCTCGTGAAGAGCAACAGACCCAACTCGCGACTCAAGAAACCTCTAGCCAGAGCAATGAGGATGCCTTGATGGCCGCCTGGGAGGGTTACCGACGTAAAGTTGCTGACGAAATCATGGCAGCCGAAGGTCTTGCTCACGAGCAAGTCATCGATCTCGTACAAGAGGCACTCAAGAGCCAACCCTCTGGGAAACTAGTTTTGTCCACACTCAAAGAGAACAAATGGCGGGGACCCGTCTTCGAGGTATATCGGGTCAAGGCTGTACTCGAGAGATTTTCTGTACGCGCATCTGATGAGGCCCTCGACCTCGCTGCCTTTCAGGCAACCTTTTCTAACTGACATAGGCCTTCTAACTCTAGACCGGCGGCCAGAAGACGCTTTCGCAATCTGCTACATCCAGAAAGCTTCTGCAGCCCTTGGACAAATGCCCACTCTCATCAACTGAGGCGTCTAGGGCGCCTTCCTGCAAAATCTTTGTAGCGAACTCGCGTCATTTGGCATCCAGAAACAAGTCCAAGACGTTCAAAACCTCGACTCGCTCTCCGAGCTGATCAAGCGCACCGTCATCCGGCGCTCCTTCAACGAAGTCGTCGGCGACGGCCGCTACAGCATCAAGCAGCACACCGTCACCTTCGCCCAGCCCGAACGCGAACTCCACGAGAAGCTCATCAAAGAGTTCCACGAGTTCCTCGCCTACTTCGAGGACACCGGCAACAACCGCAAGGAAGCCGGCCTCCGCGCCGTCAGGCAACTACGGCTCCTGATCGAGTCCTGCCTCCACCCGCACCTCTTCAAGGAGTGGACCGGCAGCGGGCACGCAACTAAGTTCCACGCCACCCGTGACCTCATCCAGAGCATCGACCCGAGCGAACGCATCCTCCTCGGCCTCCCACGCCGCCAAGTCTTCGGCCAGGACTACCTCCAACACTGGGCAAACTACCTCAAGCCCACCAACCGCAAGACTCACCGCGTCCACGGCGGCATGAGCTTCAACCAACGCAACGACACCATCCGCGAGTACCTGCAGACGCCCGGCGCCATCCTCATCGCCAGCATGGAAGCCCTCCGCTCCAGCGTGAACCTCCGCGGCACCAGGCACGTCATCATGCCAGCCCTCGGATGGAACCTCAGCAAAATCCGCCAGTTCGCCTGGCGCGCGGTTCGACATGACTCCACCGAGCCGACCACCCTGCACTTCGTCACCTACTCCAAAAGCATCGAGACCAACCTCTGGCAACTCCTCCTGAGCAAGGAAGTCGGCAACGTCGCCGTCGCCGAAGGCCGCGTCCCCACCAAGGACGAGATCAGCCAAGACCTCGAGATCGATCCCAAACTCCTACAGAACATCCTCGGCAAGGAACGCGACGAAGAAGGCAACCTCAAGCTCACCTGGGTCAGCAACCTCGTCCAAGAAGCCACCGGGGTCGCCGCGTGAAGCGCGCGGCCCCCATCACCCCAGAAGGGGAGAGCGCCCACGACTACGCCAGGCGCAAAGCCCGCTACGGACACCGCGACTGGCTCGTGTGGCGCGACGAGCAAGACACCCCCAAGGCCGCACCCCGCACCACCGAGAACCTCGAGCAAGCCATCCGCGAGAGCGAGAAGCACGGCTACTTCCACCACTACCTCGCCAGCACCGCCACGCCCTACATCATCCGACCCGAGCATACGGAAGCGCTTCTCGAGAACACGCGCCGCGGCATCACCTGACCGGACAAGGCTTAGGCGCAGACCCGAGCCTGACAGGAAGCCCCCTACCGGGGCAAGCAGGGCGTCAGAAGTGCCCCAACACCCCCACCTTCAAGGAGAGAGCCAGATGCCCCAAGCAGACACCACCTGGTACGTCACCAGGCACCCCCGCACCGGCGAGATAGAGATTCCCAGCGGCCTCCACGCCAGCGGCGACCTCTACCCGAGCATGGACCACTCCCTCGGCTTCATCGACGGGCCCGAGGACGACCGCGACTGGCAATCCGCCTGGCTCGACAACCCCCTCGAGCTCAACGAGGACCGCACCGCCGCACGCCCCGCAGACAGCCACGAGCCGTGGGCGGCCCTGCACGACGACTGAAGCGCCAGCCCCAACCCCGGAAGGACACACCTCGTCAGATGATCAAGGCCGAAACCCACAGCGACGACCGCGCCGTAGAAGTCGACTTCGACGCCACCCTCTACTTCCAGAAGGCACCCTACGAAGACCTCGCCCGCCTGATCGAGTGTGGCTTCGCCGGCGACAAACCAGCCGACCAGGTCGCCATCGAACTCGCCGAGAGCAACCCCGAGATCGGCGCCATGTTCACCTACCTCGAGGCCCGCGGCGGCGCCAGCCGCAAGAGCATCGGCTTCGAGGTCAGCGTCGAC
>CALCHY010000404.1 GCA_937907415.1 uncultured Trueperaceae bacterium | reverse complement strand
AACGCCGATGTCGGCGGCGAAGTCTGCGTGGCCGAACACCAAAGCCTCGATGCGGCTATCGGCCCCAGCGATCTGCTCGGAGCGGAGAACGCCAACGGCGCTCTCGATAGTGCATTGCAGCCTCACCGTTCCCGGCGTCAGGCCCGCAGCCGCTTCAAGTGAGGCGAGGACTTGCGCTACGCGCAGCACGTCCTCCGCGCCTTGGACTTTCGGCACGCGGACCGCGTGGAGGCCCGGCCGCACGACCGCTTCCAGGTCGTCACGCCAAGCGCCGTCCTGCGCCCCGATTCTCACGACACACGCGACGTGTGAGGTGACGAAGTCGGGGAGGGCCGCACGAATGACCTCTCGTGCTACGGCCTTGCGCTCGGGTGCTACGGCGTCCTCAAGGTCCAGCACCACGGCGTCGGCGCCTGAGATCAGCGCCTTGCCGATCTTGCGAGCGTCGTCCCCTGGGACGAACAAGTAGCTTCGGCGAACGCCAAGGCTTGACGCGGTGAGGGTCACACCACCCCATCCCGCCTGAGCTCCTCGAGCTCCTCGCTCTCCACGCCGACGCTGCCGAGTATCTCGGCCGTGTCGGCCCCAAGCGGGCGTCCAGCGAAGCGGATGGCGCCGGGCGTGTCGGACAACCTGAAGAGGACGTTCTGCATCTTCACCGTGCCGAGCTCTGGATCCGGTACCTCAGCTATGCTCCCCAAGGCGCGGTACTGCGGGTCGCTCATGACGTCGGACACGTCGTAGATGGGTATGGCTGCGGCGCCTGCCGCCTCGAATGCCGCGATGACCTCGGCGGAGTCACGCGCCGCGATCCACGACCCAACGATCCCGTCCAGGAGGTCGGCGTGTTCGGCGCGTTCGTGACCAGAACCGAACCACGGCTCCTGCGTGACGTCCGGCCGACCAACTAGCGTCATCACCCGCTCAGCTATCGTCTGAGCGCTCGTAGACACCGCGATCCAGCGGCCGTCCTTGCTCCGGTAAGTGTTGCGTGGTGAGTTGTTGACCGAGCGGTTGCCCGTTCTACCCTGGATGACGCCAAGTTGGTCGTACACCGTCGGTTGGGGTCCGAGAACGCTAAGGATGGGCTCGATTATCGCGAGGTCTATCATCTGACCTTCGCCGCCTCGAGCGTCGCGGTTGTAAAGCGCCATCATCACCGCGATGGCGCCCGACAACGCCGTTATGCCGTCGGCAAGGCCGAAGGGCGGGAGCGTGGGCGGACCCCCGGCTTGGCCCGTGATATGCGCGAAGCCGCTCATGGCCTCGGCGATCGTCCCGAATCCGGGGCGGTTGGAGTACGGCCCGAACTGCCCGAAGCCAGTTACGCGCGCGAGCACCAGCCGCGGGTTGAGGTCGTGCAGGTCGGACCAACCCAGGCCCCACTTCTCGAGCGTTCCCGGGCGAAAGTTCTCTATGACGACGTCTGCCGTCGCCGCCAGTCGTTTGAAGATCCGCTGGCCGCGCTCGTCGCCGAGGTAGAGCGTCATGGTGCGCTTGTTGCGGCCGAGCAGCTTCCACCACAGGGCTACGCCGTCCTTCTGCGGACCGTGACCGCGGGCCGGGTCGCCGCGTGGGTGTTCGACCTTGATGACGTCGGCGCCGAAGTCGCCGAGGACGGTCGCTAGGAACGGTCCGGCGAACAGGGTCGAGACGTCCAGCACCCGGATTCCCTCGAGCACCTTCTTACCTTCGCTACCGGCTACGCTACTGTCCATCGCCGTGGCACAACTCCTTTCAAGCGGGCGCGACCGCGCCTAACTAATGACCGAGGTAGACGCGCGCGACGGCTTCGTCTTGCCGCATGTCCTCGGCCGCGCCTTGCATCGCCACCACGCCGTTCTCGAGCACGTATGCCCGGTGCGAGATGGCGAGGGCCAGCACGGCGTTCTGCTCGACCAGCAGCACGCTCAACCCCTCCGTGTTCAGCCGCAGCAGGGCCTCGGCCACCTCTCGAGCTAGTAGGGGTGAGAGGCCGAGGGTCGGCTCGTCGAGCAGGAGGAGCTTCGGGCTGCTCATCAGCGCTCTGCCGATCGCGAGCATCTGCTGCTCGCCACCCGAGAGGCTCCCTGCCAGTTGGCTCGCGCGCTCCCGCAGGCGAGGGAAGAGGTGGTAGACGTGCTCCAAGGCTCCCTCGGCCGCGCCGCCACTGGCGCTCGCGCCCAAGTCGAGGTTCTCGAGCACCGTCATGCGAGGGAAGATCTCTCGTCCTTCCGGGCAGTGAGCCAGCCCTCCGCGCACCCTAGCCACGGGCCCGACGGCGGCGAGGTCGCGGCCGAAGAGCCGGATGGCGCCCGTGGCGAGGGGCACCAGACCGGATATGGCGCGCAGCGTGCTCGTCTTTCCAGCCCCGTTAGAGCCAACAAGCGCGACGATCTCGCCGCGCCCAACGCGGAGGTTCAAGCGGTCGAGGGCGCGCACCTGACCGTACTTCACGCTGACGTCCTCTAGTTCGAGGACCGCTTCATCCGCGTTCAGGGCCGGGCTTGGCGCGGCGACCTCGTCGCCGGCACCAAGGTACGCACGCACCACTTCCGACTGCTTGGTTACTAGATTGGGGTAACCCTCAGCGAGCTTCACCCCGTAATCCATGACCACGAGCCGGTCACACCCACGCGCCATCGTCTGCATGTGGTGGTCGATGACCATGACGGTGACGCCCCGGTCGCGGAGGCGGTGGATGAGTTCCATCGTCTCGTTCGCCTCAGTATCGTTCATGCCTGCGAAAGGCTCGTCCAGCATCAGGAGGAGCGGCTTTGCCGCTAACGCCAGCGCGATCTCTAGTACGCGCTGCTCGCCGTACGCGAGACCGCCTGCTAGGTCTTCCTGCCTGTGAAGCAGCCCAACCTCGGTGAGTACGGCCTTGGCGTGCTCATCTAGGGCAGCCTCCCCTGCGCCAACTAGGTGACTTGCCACCAACACGTTCTGGCGCACACTCAGGTCGGCGAACACCCTGGTGTGTTGAAAGGTGCGGACCATCCCACGCCGCGCAAGGCGGTGAGGGACGAAACCGGTGACCTTCTGACCTAGGAACTCCACGCTGCCGCTAGTGGGCTTCAGATAGCCAGTCACGACGTTGAAGGTCGTGGTCTTACCGGCACCGTTCGGACCGACTAGTCCGAGGACCTCGCCTTCTTTGACCTCGAACGACAGGCCGCTGACCGCGGCGAAGCCCCCGAACGTGCGCGTGAGGTTCTCGACGCGCAAGATGGTGCGGGCGGTGCTCACCGCGCCACCTTGGCGCGCGCCCGGCCTAGCAGTCGCTGCGCGCCGCCGACCAGCCCAGTGGGCAGCGCGATGATCACGGCAATCAGGATCACGCCGTAAACGACTTGTGAGAGGGCGGGCGCCATGCCTTTGAGCCCAGACGCTAGGACCGTGAGGAAGACGGGTCCGACAATGGGCCCGAGGGCCGTGCCTGCTCCGCCCAGCAAGTTCATGACGAACAGGTCGAAAGAGTGCACGAACGTGAAGGAGTCGGGGCTAATGAACGCCGTGTAGTGGGCGTATAAGGACCCGGCCAAACCCGCGAAGGCCGCCGCTACCGTGAAGGCAGCAACCTTCACGCGGTATGTGGGGATGCCGACGCTCTCTGCGAGGTTCTCGTCACCCTTCACGGCCGTGAGGGCGCGCCCGAACCTCGAGCGCGTGATGGCCGCCCTGAGTAGCAACGTGACTGCGACGAACGCGAGGACGAAGTAGTAGTAGCCGACCTTGTTGATGATGGTCCTGAAGGTATGGCTAAAGCCGAACAGCTCGAGCGTGACGAACGGCACCCCGGTCAGCCCCATGGGTCCACGGGTGAGGTCGACCATGTTGGTCATCAGGATGGTGATGATGATGCCGACTATGAACGTCACAACCGAGAAGTAGTGACCCTTGAGGCGCAGGGCGGGTATGCCAACGACCAACCCGGCAAGCGCGCCCGCGACTACGGCAGCTGGCAGAGCGACCGCGATCGGTTGCCCCGCCTTCATCAGTAGCGCCGAGGCGTACGCTCCCACGCCCATGAACGCAGCGTGCCCTAAGGAGATGAGGCCCGCGCTACCGATGAGCAGGTCGAGGCTAGCTACCAAGATGACGTTGATGCCGAGCAACACGAGCAGGTTGCGGGCAACGAGTCCAGTGAACAAGTGGGGAGCTAGCAGTGCGAGCACGCCAACTAGCAACCAGAGGGCGGCCTGCCACGCCCTTACACGGCTCCGCGCTCGCCCGGTCGCTGGCGGACTACTCACAACTTGGCGTCCTGCACGCCGAAGAGTCCGCGGGGCCGCACAAGTAGAACCAAGACCATGAGCACGAACGCCGTTAGTTCGGCGTATTGCGTGTTGATGATGAGGGCCGTGAAGTTCTCGGCCAGCCCGACGATGAGCGCGCCGACGATGGCCCCAGGAACGCTGCCCATACCACCGAAGATGACGATGGCGAACGCCTTTATGATGACGATGGCTGCGATGCTCGGGTCGAAGGCGTTCACGCCGGAAGCCAGCGTGCCAGCCGCGCCCGCCAAAGCGCCAGCGAGCAGGAAGGCGGTTAGTTCTACGCGGAACGGCGCAAGGCCGATGATGAGGGCGCCGCGCCTGTTCTGGGACACTGCCCGCAGGGCCTTTCCGACGGGCGTTACTTTGAGGAAGAGCCACGAAAGCAGCACGAGGACCACGACGATGCCAGCGATCAATGCTTGGTAACCGGTCCAGCTCGCCCCGAAGAGGATGAGCCGCACGTTGGCCAGCGGGGCTCTCACGAGCCTGAAGTCCGCCCCGAAAACCAGTAGGGCTAGGTTCTGCAATATCAGTAGGAGGCCGAGGGCGGCCACGAAGGTCGTTGTGCCACTGAACTTGCGCAGCGGCCGATAGACAGCAAGATAGTTCGTTCCAGCGATGAGCCCGCCCACCACCATCGCGAGCGGAAGTGCAACGAAGAAGTTGAGCCCGAACGTGGAAGTAGCGAAGAAGGCTACGTAGGCGCCCGCCATGTAGATCGCGCCCTGTGAGAAGTCGGCGATGTCGAGGACGCCCAAGACGAGGGTCAAGCCCAGCGCCACCAGAGCGTAAAGGCTGCTGGAGTGGAGCGCGTTGAGGAGTTGTTGTAGTACTAGCTCCATGGCCTGACGCTGCGCCTCACACCGTCTTGAGCAGGACGCCGCTCTCGGCCAAGTCGTTCCAGACGTCTTGCCGAGCGAGGAGGCGACCGTCAACTTCGAAGCGGTCGACGAAGCGCACGCCTTCGAAGTCAACGCCGTGCACGTTCGTGCCGTAGAGGGTGCCGCGCACCCATACCACTTCGGCGCCGCCAGACGAGAGACTCTCGACGGCTTCGATGCGCTTCGCCACCCACTGGTAGCGTTGGCGGCTGCCACTGACGAGGTCTTCAAGCGCAGTGAGCCGCTTGGGTCCGGGGAACACCATGGTGAAGCCCGGCGCTAACGCGGCCTTGGCGGCCGTCAGGTCGCGGGCCTCCATGGCTGCTAGGAAGGCCACTGCTACGGCTTGCGCCGTCCCCGCGTCGGGGTGGGCGCTCAGCCAGTCGGTCGGGCTCGGTGGGCTGCCAAGTGCGCTGTTCATTGCGTGCGTCCCTTCGCGTCGCAGGTCCTCACTAGAAGTGGCGCCGCCTGGGACTCCGTCCGGCAGGCGGCGCGACTCTAGCTTCAGGCGCCGGTTAGTTACAGAGGTCCGCTTCGGTCAGAAGGACAGGTTCGACGAAGGCGTAGTCACGGTCGGCGACGAGTAGCAGTCCGTCCGAGTCGAAGGTGGCGACGCCCGCCCCTAGCACGGCTTGGCCGCACTGGAGGAAGTGGTAGTTGCCGTAAGACAGCTCGAAGTCTTGGCCCGAGAGCACTTGTTGCATGGTGGCGGCCGGATCGGTCGTGCCTGCGCGCTCCATGGCCTGTTTGATGAGCATGACGGTGCCCCAACCCAGGCCGTGGTTGCGGCCAGGGGTGATGCCTAGGATGCGCTCGCCGGCATCGAGCAGGGCCTGAACGCCGGGCTCGATCGCGGTGCGGTCGAAGGTGCGGGCGGCTGTGCCGGTGTCGTCGTACCAGGGGAAGTAGACGCCTTCGACGTTCTGTTGGCCGACGGCGCTTACGACGCTAACGTCGGACACGAGATCGGATCCGTAGAGCGTCTGCGTGATACCGAGCTCGTCGCTCTGGAGCAGGATGCCGATCATCTCTTGGGCCAAGCCGATGCCAACGATGGCGTCGGCTCCGGAGGCCTTGGCCTTGGTCAGCAAGGTGCGGAAGTCGGTGGCGGCGTACGCGAAGTACTCAGGCTCGGCCACTAGGCTGCCGCCAAGCGCCTCGACGGTCGCCTTGAAGTGCTTGATCATGCTGCGACCGAAGTCGGTGTTCTGGGCCATGGCGAAGAACGTCTTATCACCGTTCTCGAGCACGGCGTACTTGGCGAGCGGCACCATCTCGTTGCGTGCCTGCACGCCGAGGCGCGCGGAGAGGACCGCGTTCGCGTCCGCGCGGGCAGTGGTCGTGAGTTCGTCGGCGTAGGCGTAGGCGATCTGCGGGATGCCTAACGCCGCGAGTACTGGCATCTCAGCGAGCGCCGCTGAGCTGCAGAACGAACCGCCTACGAAGGTAGCGCCTGCAACGGCCAACCTGCTGGCAGCGTCGATCGCTCCTTGTGGGCTACATAGATCGTCCTCGAAGACGAGTTTGAGCGTGACCGTCTGATCGCCGACTTTGAAGCCGCCAGCGTCGTTTATCACCTGGGCTGCGAGTTCGGCCCCGACTTTGCTCTCGGTACCTTCTTTGGCGGCACCTCCAGTAAGCGGGAGGGAGAAGCCGATGGTGACGACCGTTTGGGCCGCGCCCACGCTGACGAGCGCCAGCAAGAGCGCCGCCAGGATGCCGCGAAACGCCCATCCTTGTCGTCTGGATGCGTTGCCGAATGACACGATAATCCGCCTCCTCGTTGGAAGGTGCCGACCGGCCGTTTGGACGGCGGCTGGCCTAGTTGGTCAATTTCTCAGTGAGTGTAGCGCCGGTTTGACAGGCTGTCAACAGGACAACATAATGTCCGTATGAATTTTCCTTCGGGGCCTGAGGCCGTCGTCCGGCTACTCAGCGGAGCGTTGCCGGACGTCAACCGTGATAGCCCCTTGCCTTACTATCACCAACTCAAGAACATCATCCTCGACCAGATCCTGCTGTTGAAGGATGACCAGCAGCTGGCCCTCCTCCCGACCGAGCGTGAGTTGCAGGAGCGCTACCAAGTCTCGCGCTCTGTCGTCAGGCAAGCAGTCGACGAACTGGTGAAAGAGGGTTACGTCGTGCGGCAGCAAGGTCGCGGTACCTTCGCCGTTCCGCACCGCGTGCGCCACAATCCTCAACCAGAGACGGCGCGCTCGCTAGGGCTATCCGGTTACCTGAAGGTGCGTGGGATCGATTCCAACACGACGTTGCTCTCTCGCGGGCTCCAGGCGGCCGAGCCAAGCGTCGCGCTTGCTCTCGGGCTTGCGCCGGGGGCTGAGATCCTGCGCTTCGAGCGGGTGCGCTTAGCGGCCGACGTGCCGATTGGGCTGCACATCGTGAGCCTGCCAGCGGCGCTGATCGCGGCCGCAGAAGGCGGCGTCGACGACGAATGGCTCCTGTACGGCGAGTCCTCGATGGACTATCTGACCGAGCGCCTCGGCCTTACCATCGGCCACAGCACGCGCACCATCGAGGCCACCGCCCTAGACGAGCACCAAGCAGAGTTCCTGCGCGGCCAGCCGGGCCAACCTGCGCTCCGCGTTAGGCGCACCGTCAAGGACCGCTATGGCCGCCCGATCGAGTACTTCGACGCCGTCTACCGCGGCGACATGTTCGAGTACTCACTGGAGTTCGACCACACCTGAGGCACTAACGGCGCCTCGCCCAAGGAGGAAGTATGGCCGCGAACAACGAGTGCGATCTGCTCATCAAGAACGTACGCCTAGCCAGACCCCACGGGTCCGACACGCCAGTGACGGACGTGGCGATCAAAGATGGAAAGTTCCACCGCATCGCGCCAGGCATAGCGGTCGATGGCGCGCGCGAGGTGGTCGATGGCGGCGGCCTACTGGCGTTCCCTGGCTTGGTCGACGGGCATATGCACGTTGGCATCTACTCCCCGCTCGAGCAAGACGCGGTAACGGAGAGCAAGGCGGCCGCCATGGGCGGTGTAACGAGCGCCTTGACCTACTTCCGCACGGGAGACTACTACCTCAACCGTGGCGGACCGTACGCGGACTTCTACCCTGAAGTCCTACGCCGCTCCGCAGGCAGGTACTGGGTGGATTACGGCTATCACCTGGCGCCGATCAACCGCTCGCATATAGACGAAATGCCCATGCTGCTAGACGAACACGGCGTGTCATCGTTCAAGATCTTCATGTTCTACGGCGGGCACGGCCTGCACGGCCGCTCGAGTTCACAGCGCAACTTCCTGCACCTGGAGGAGGGCGAGACTTACGACTTCGCCCACTTCGAGTTCATCATGCGCAAGCTCTCGGCCATGATCGCCGACGACCCCAAGCGGGGGGAGCACATCTCCCTAAGCCTCCACTGCGAGATCGCAGACATTCTCAACGCCTACACGGCGATCGTCGAGCGCGACGGCAAGCTCAAGGGCCTCCACGCTTACAACGCCGCGCGGCCGCCGCACTCGGAGGGGTTGGCGGTGTTCATAGCCTCCTACCTCGCGTACGAGACCTCGTTGGCGAACATCAACCTCCTGCACCTCAGTGGCCGCAAGGCGCTCGAGGCTGCCCTGATGATGGAGGGCCTCTTCCCGCACATTTCGTTCAAGAAGGAAGTCACCATCGGTCACCTCCTCCTTGACATCGATAGTCCGGCCGGGCCCCTCGCGAAGGTCAACCCGCCGATTCGTCCACGCGCCGACGTGGAGTACTTGTGGGAGCAGGTGCTTGCCGGCAACGTCGACTGGATCGTGAGTGACCACGCGTGCTGCAAGGCCGAGATCAAGGTCTCAGAGGAGCATCCGGACGACATCTGGCTGGCCAAGTCGGGCTTCGGCGGCACCGAATACCTCCTTTCTGGGCTCTTCAGCGAGGGCTCGAAGAGAGGCCTGTCACCAAACCGGGTAGCCGAACTCACGAGCTTCAACCCCGCCAAGCGCTACGGGTTAGGAGCCAAAGGTGATGTGGCTGAGGGCCTCGATGCAGACCTGGTACTCCTCGACCCGAACAAGAGCTTTGTCGTGAGGGCCGCGGACGCCGAGTCGGGGCAGGGCTACACGCCGTTCGAGGGGCAGGAGCTGACCGGCAAGGTCATGAAGACTTACCTGCGCGGGAACCTCGTATATGACGACGGAAACATCGTCGG
>CALCHY010000403.1 GCA_937907415.1 uncultured Trueperaceae bacterium | reverse complement strand
CCTGAGAAGCGGAATGGCTAGGAGTAAGTAGAAACGAACCGGCGCCAGCGGGCTCTGGGAGCGGGTGTGCCGAATGTCACTCACGCTCACCTAATCTGACGCTCATGTAGGGGCGGTCAGCCGCCACGGTAACCAGACGCCTCGAGCAGGTGTTCTGCCCCAACCACTGTGGAGTTGTTCAAGTCGGCGGCCGTGCGGGCCACACGCAGCAACCGGTCGAGACCGCGTGCGCTCGGCCTGAGGCTGCGCACGATGCGCCCGAGAACAGCCTGGCTGGCACCGGCCACCGCGGTGTTGGCGGTCAGCTCCCTCCCCGACAGGTAGGCGTTGGGCACGCCTTGGCGTTCGAGCGCGAGGTTGCGAGCGCTGACCACGCGCGCGGCAACGGCGGCGCTTGACTCGCCAGGGGCGGCGGCGAGGAGTTCTTCCTCGGTTAGCCGTGCGACGTGGACGCGCAGGTCGAGGCGGTCTAGGAGCGGCCCGGAGAGCCGGCGCTGGTAGCGCAGCACCGCGGCGGGTGGACAGGTGCATTGATGCGAGTCGTCCGTGGACCCGTGATAACCGCATGGGCACGGGTTACTGGCCGCCACCAATTGAAACCGGGCAGGGAGTTGCACGCTGCCGCTGGCGCGCGAGATGGTGATGACCCCGTCCTCCAGTGGCTGACGTAGCGCCTCGAGCACCGGCCGCGAGAACTCTGGTAACTCGTCAAGGAAGAGCACGCCCAAGTGAGCGAGGCTCGCCTCGCCGGGGCGGGCAACGTTGCCGCCGCCGATCACTCCTGCCTCCGAACCTGAGTGGTGGGGTTGCCTGAACGCCGGCGCGCGGATCAAGCCCCCACCGCGTAGGAGGCCCGCGCTCGAGTGCACGCGCGTCACCTCGATGGCCTCGTGATCGAGGAGCGGTGGGAGGATGCCGGGAAGGCGCCGCGCGAGCATGCTCTTGCCTGCACCGGGCGGGCCGGTGAGGAGGATGTTGTGGCGGCCGGCGGCGGCCACCTCTAATGCCCGGCGCGCGAGTGCCTGGCCGCGCACGTCAAGTAGGTCCGGAGTCGGCGCTGACGCCACGTTGCGCGGGCCGTGGTCGGCCTGCTCCGGTGCTAGGTAGCGGGGGAGCGTGGCGCGGCCAGTAAGGTGCCCGACGGCCTCCGCGAGGTTGCGCGGCGCGAAGACTGCAACGCCGGGCACGAGCGCTACCTCGCGTGCGTTGGCTGGCGGCGCTAGCACCGCGTATGGCGCGCCGCGCTTGGCGCTTAGGCCAGCCGCGAGGAGGGCGATGGCGACGCCTCCGCGAGCGGGACGCAAGCTCCCGTCGAGCGCTAGCTCACCGAACACGACCAGACCGTCTAACGCCCTTGTTGGCACGCGCCGCTCAGCGGCAAGGAGCGCGAGCGCTATGGCGAGGTCGAGGGCAGGACCCTCCTTGCGCACGTCTGCCGGGGCGAGGTTGACGAGTATCCGGCTTGGCGGCAGCGGCAGCCCGAGGAGCTTGAGGTTGGCCCGAACGCGCTCCCGCGACTCTTGAACCGCGGCTCCAGGCAAGCCGACGAGGGTGAAGCTAGGCAGGCCGCCGCTCACGAAGGCCTCGACGCGAACGAGGATGGCCTCTACTCCGAAGATGGTGGCTGACGTGGCGGCGGCGAACATCGTGTTGCGACGTTAGCGCCGCCGCTAGTAGGTGGCGTGCTGCAGATAGGTTGCTGCCTAGAGCAGCTAGGCGTTAACCGTGCAACCCCTCAACTCGAGCGCAGCGCTCGCCCGATACTCGCTCAGGTCAGACCGCCTCGTGGGCGTACAGCCCGAAAGTGTTCGGTCCAACGTGAGAAGCGATCACCGCGCCGATCTCGTGGAATCCACCGAACTCGTACTTCAGTCCAGCGGCGTCAACGGCGTTGCGCAAGCCCTCGGCGGCGGAAAGGTCCTGCACGTGGATGAAGTTGAGGACGATGGGCCCCTTAGCGGCGTCCGCGTAGACCTTCAAGCGGTCGACCATCTCCTGCTGCGCCTTCTTAAGGCCACGTGCGCGGCTGAGCGGTCCGACCTTGCCGTCCTCGAGGGTGAGGAGAGGCTTGATGTTCAAGAGGCTGCCGACCAGCGCAGACGCGCGGCCGATGCGCCCGTTCTTCTGGAGGTAATCCATGGTGGCAACGGTGAAGATGATGAAGTTCGTGTCGCGAATGCGCTCGAGCGCCTTGACGATGGTCGGTAAGTCGGCGCCGCCGTTGCGCAGGCGCACGGCAACCCGCACCATCTCGCCGTGCCCAAGGCTGGCGGCTTGGCTGTCGAAAACCGTGACGGGCACGGCGCAGCCTTCTTTGGCGATCGTCGCCGACTGCACCGTGCCCGAGATGCCTGACGAGATGCAGATGACGAGGATCTGGTCAGCGCCGGCAGCTATGGCGCGCGCGTACGCCTCCGAGAACTCGGCCGGGCTCGGCTGGCTGGTCGATGGCATCTCCGCGCCAGCCGCGACGCCCGCGATTATCTTCGCCGGGTCGATCTCTAGCCAGTCTTTGAACGTCTTTCCCTGGAAGTGCACGTGAAGCGGCACTGCCTCCACCTGCAACTGCTTCAGCTCAGCTGCCGTCAGGTCACTAGTCGAGTCGGTGATGATCGCGAGGTTCATGATGTGCTCCATAACTCGGCGGCCGGGGGCGCGCGCACGGGGGTTCTTCCTTGGTGTGCCTGCAAGGATATACGAGCCGCAGCTAGGTTCATACGGGTGCGCTGCCGTCGGGTCATGATGGCGCCACATGCTAGAAGCCGTGTGGTGGTTGCTCACGCCGAGTACCTTGCTCGTGCTGTTCGTCCTGCTCGCGTTCGTGGCGGGGCGCCTGCGCGCGGGCCGCCTCGCGGCCGGGCTGCTCTTCATCCCGCTGTTGGCGCTGCTCGTGCTGGTGGTCGCTCCCGTGGACGAGTACCTCGCCAACGGGCTCGAGAGCCGTGTCGCCGCCCCTGAGAGCCTGCCGGCGACCGTCGACGGCGTGATCGTGCTTGGCGGGGCAGTCGAGTGGCGCATCGGCGCAGCGCGCGGGCAACTCACGCTTGACGACGCGGGCGAGCGCATGCTCGCCGCCCTGGCCCTCGCCGAGCTATACCCCGATGCGAGAGTCGTGTTCACGGGCCTCTTCGAGGACGCGGTGCGGCAAGAGTGGCGCGCTGCCGACGGCACCGGACTCCTCTTCCAACGAACACTGCGGGGTCACGAGGTCACTTACTTGGGTGAAGCGCGCAGCACTTACGAGGAGGCCATCTTGGCGCGCCAGCGCGTTGCGCCGGCCCCCGGCACCACCTGGCTGTTAGTGACGAGCGCGTTGCACATGCCGCGGGCGCTCGCCACGTTCCGCGCGCAAGGCTGGACGGTCACGCCGTTCCCCGTCGATTTCCGCTCGCTGCCGCCGAGCGCCTGGCGCAGCGCGTGGCGCTTCGACCTCGCGGTCGGAAAGCGCCTTGCTGGCCTCGACCGCGTCGTGCGTGAGTGGGGCGCATACGAGGTTTACAAGCGCAGCGGCCGCCTGGCGGAGTGAGGCGGCAAGCGGCGTGCGGCCGTTGCTGCGCGGCCGTTAAGAGGCCGCCAGCGCCTCGGCGATCTGCACGGCGTTGAGCGCCGCGCCCTTGCGGATCTGGTCGCCTGCTACGAACAGCGCCAAGCCGCCCGGCAAGCTCGTGTCCGCGCGGAGGCGCCCGACGAGGGTGTCGTCCTGCCCGCTCGCCGCCTGCGGCATGGGGAAGGTGTTGTTGGCGCGGTCGTCGACCATGCGCACCCCAGGAGCGGTCGCCAACACGGCGCGCGCCTCGGCTTCCGTGACCGGCCGCTCGAACTCTGCGTGGATGGCCTCGCTGTGCGCCCGGAAGACGGGGACGCGCACGCAGGTCGCGCTGATGGCCAACTCGGGGGCGCCGAGGATCTTGCGCGACTCGAGCGTTAGCTTGCGCTCCTCCTCGTTGTAACCGTCCTCGCCGACGTCAGAGTCGTGGCTGAAGAGGTTGAAGGCGATCTGGTGACGGAACTTGACGGGGGTGGTCCCGGCGCCGAGAGGCTCGCCGCCAGGACCCGCTCCACCGGCCAGCACGGCCGCGGTCTGCTCGCGCAGCTCGCTGATGCCAGCGGCGCCCGCCCCGGATACCGCCTGGTACGTCGCGACGGTGGCGCGCTTCAAACCGAACGCCCTGTGCAAGGGCGCAAGCGCCATGAGCGCGATGATCGTCGAGCAGTTCGGGTTGGCGATGACACCCCGATGGCCGGCGAGAGCCGCGCCGTTGACCTCGGGGATGACCAGCGGCACGCGCTCGTCCATGCGCCAGGCGCTCGTATTGTCGATGACGACGCCGCCGTTAGCGGCCCACTTCCAGGCGTTCGCCGCTGACAGCTTGCCGCCCGCAGAGGAGAAGATGACGTCGGCGCCGAGGTTGCCGTCTGCGGGTAACGCCTCGATGACGTAGCTGCGACCACCGTACGTAACGGACTTGCCTGCCGAACGGGGGGAGGCGAATAACTTCAGTTCTGTCAGGGGGAAGCGGCGCTCCTCGAGGAGGCCGAGGAGTTCCTGGCCGACGGCCCCAGTAGCTCCGATGATGGCGACGCGCATGCGGCGGAGTCTAGCACCGCGGCCCCGTTGCCGTCAGGCAGTAGCATTACGTGCATGTCGAGCGTAACTGGCCGTTGGCGGCGCATCGTGATCAAGGTCGGCACCAGCTCCCTCGTCGACGAGTCAGGCCGCATAGCGCCTCACAAGATGTGGGACGTGGCGCGCGGTGCCCAAGTCCTCGCGGCAGCCCAGAAGTCCCCAGCGCAGTTCGTGATCGTCTCGTCTGGCGCGGGCGCGGCGGGGCGCCAACGCCTTGGCCTCAAGCTCCCCCTCACGCTGCCGGAGAAGCAGGCAGCGGCGGCGGTAGGGCAGGCGCTCCTCATGCTCGATTGGGAGCGGGCACTCGCCCCGCGACCCACCGCGCAGCTCCTGATCTCGGCAAGCGACGTGCAGGAGCGCGAACGGTACGTGAACGCCAAGAGCGCCCTCGAAGCGACCCTCGCATTAGGCGTCGTGCCCGTCATCAACGAGAACGACAGCATCGCAACGGCCGAGTTGAAGCTCGGCGACAACGACACCCTCTCCGCCTGGGTGAGTTACCTGGTGGACGCCGACGTGCTGATCATCCTGACGGACGTCGACGGGCTCTACGACTCCGATCCGCGTAAGAACCCGGCGGCCAAGCGTTTGACGGAAGTGACCGATCTGGACGAGGTGGCGGCGGTAGCAGGCGGCGTCGGCTCGGCGCACGGGACTGGCGGCATGGCGACGAAGCTCCGTGCGGCCCGCATCGCCACCGGCGCTGGCATCGAGACCATCGTGCTTGGCGGCGGCGGCGCCGGCCTCGAAGGGCTAGCGCGCGGCGAGGCGCGCGGCACGCGCTTCCTGGCTGCGGCGCACGTACCGGCACGCAAGGCGTGGATCGCCAACCAACCCGTCCGCGGCACCATTGAGGTGGACGCCGGCGCGGCCAAGGCCCTCGCGTCGGGCAAGAGCCTGCTGCCGGGAGGCATAACCGCCGTGACCGGCATCTTCACTTTCGGTGACGCGGTGGCCGTGAAGAGCGACGGTAGCGTCATCGGCGTCGGCCTGACGAACTACGGTTCAGATGCCGTCAGCCGCATCATGGGCAGGCACAGCCGCGAGATCACGGCGGTGCTCGGGCAGAAGGACTACGACGAAGTCGTCCACCGTGACAACCTCGCGCTCGCTGGAGCGCAAGGCGCCCCGCGTCGGCGTGAGAGCATCCGGTGATAGCATCCGCGGCGTGAACGTCAAGTCTCAACTCGTTTACGTGGCGGCGGCCATCACCTTCACGCTCGGCTTGCTTGGGCTCGTGAACCCGCTGTTCACCGCGCGCATGCTCGGCCTCGAGGTCGTTGCCATGGTCGGCCTCAGCCAAGTGCGCGCCACCTTCGGGGCCATGCACTTAGCCCTCACCGCGCTCATCATGCGCGGCACCATGCAGCGCGCCGGCGCCGTTTACTACTTGAGATCCAGCGCTCTACTCGTCGGCGCCGTGCTCGTTGGCCGGCTCCTATCGATCTTCATAGACGGCGCCTTCACTCTCCTGAACCTCCTGTTCGTCGTCAGCGAGGGAGTGGCGCTGGCTGGCATCCTGCTCGCGCTCTTCGACCCGAAGAGGCGCGGCCAAACGGCGGAGCCGCGCGCGCGGTGACGGGCCTCCCAGAAGGCACGCGCTTCGCGCCGCCCGAACTAGCCGCGGCACGCGAGAAGGCGCTCGCGCAACTGCGTGAGCTCTACTCGTCCTGGGGCTACCTGCCCGTCGAAGTGCCTGCCCTCGAGCATCACGACGCCAGTCACCCACGCGAAGCGCAGGCGTTCAAGCTGACGGACAAGGGCAGCGACGTGTTGGCCTTGCGTTCTGACTTCACGCCGGCACTTGCGCACCTCGTCGCCTCCACCTACCCGAGCGTGGCTGGCGGCGAGCGCCAGGCGCTGCGCCTGCGCTACGCGGGCACCGTGTGGCACGCCCACCACCCTGAGTTGGCTGGCACGCGAGAGTTCACGCAAGTCGGCATCGAGTTGGTTGGCGTGAGCAACGCCAGAGCGGACGCCGAGATCATCCACCTAGCGCGCGAGTCGGTGCGCGCGGTGGGGTTGGCGCCGCGCATTGAAGTCGGCAACCCCGCTTACGTCAAGGCGCTCTTGGACGCGGCCGACGTGCCTTACGAGCATCAGCTCGCGCTGGCCGACGCCATCGACCGCAAGGACCGCTCCGACGTGCTCGCCCTTATCGACGCGCTCGGCCTCAGAGGGCGCGTGGCGGACGCCATCTTGCAAGCACCGGACCTTTACGGCGACGAAGGCGTGCTAGACGAGGCGCGGCGCCTCGCGCCGAACGCTGCAGCGCAGTCGGCCGTCGACCGCCTCGAAGGGGTGCTCACCGAGTTCGAAGACGCAAGCGAGCTCCTCCTCGACCTGGGCCTGGCGCGGCGCCTCAGCTACTACACGGGCGTTACGTTCCGCGCGTTCACCCTCGACTACGGCCAGCCCCTCCTTGGCGGTGGGCGCTACGACGGCGCGCTGCTGCCGTACGCGGCCGGTTTCTCCCTCGGCCTCGAAAGGCTGATGGGGGCGGTGCCGCAGGGGGCCGGCGAGGCGGGCATCACGCCGCAAGTCCTCACCCTCGACGACCCGCCCGCACGGCGCCTGCGCGCTGCCGGCATCGCGGTGGCGCGCGCCCTGGCAAGCGAGCCGAGCGCGGCGGAGCGCGAGGCGCTGGCCGCACGCATACCTTTCCTCCTGGTCGCCGGGGCCGTCAGGAGCGTGGGCGAGGGCGGCGCCGCTGGCGAGGCGCGCAGGCTAGAGTTGCAGGCCATCCTCAGCGGAGCCCAGGGTGACGAAGCGTGAGCAGCACACCACTAGTGCTCGCGCTGCCGAAAGGCCGGGTCCTCGACGAGGCCATCGGCGTCCTGCGCAGCGCGGGCCTCGACCTCACCCTCAGCCAAGACGAGCGTGCGCTGCGCCATGCCGGCCAGCACGCCACCGTCTTGGTCATGCGCAACGCCGACGTACCGACCTACGTCGAGCTGGGGGTGGCAGATGCTGGCGTCGTCGGTCGCGACGTGCTCCTCGAGCACGGCAGCCGCCTCTACGCGCCAGTCGACTTGGGGTTCGCCGCCTGCCGGCTCTCGCTGATCAGGCAGGAAGGCGCGACTGGCCCGATCAGGCGCGTGGCGAGCAAGTACCCGCGCGTCACGGCCGAGTACCTCAAGCGCCTCGCTAGCCCCGCCGAGGTCGTCGAGCTAGCTGGCAACGTGGAACTCGCGTGCCTGTCCGGCTTGGCGGACGCCGTCGTAGACGTCGTGCAGACGGGCGCAACGTTGCGCGCCAACGGGTTGACGGAGGTCGACGTCATCGTGGAGTCGAGCGCGCGCCTCGTCGTCAACCGCGCCGCCCTCAAGCTCAAAGCCGACGTGCTGCGGCCACTGATCGGCGCGTTGCGGGAACTGTCGGGACGCTGACTCTAGCGCGAGCGGCGCGCCGCGCTCACAGCCAACCGCGCCGCCTGAACGAGACGATCATGCCGCCAGCCAAGCTGAGCATGATGACCCACAGGAGCGGGTACGCCCACCGCCAGTGGTACTCGGGCATGTTCTCGAAGTTCATGCCATAGATCCCCGCCAGGAACGTCAGGGGGATGAAGATGGTCGAGATGACCGTTAGGACCTTCATGACGTCGTTCATGCGGACGCTGAGGAGCGTCAGGTAGATGTCGTGCAGGCTCGTGAGCTGCTCACGCTGCGTCTCGACCGCGTCCATGACCTGTACGGCATGGTCGTGCGCGTCGCGCAGGTAGTTCGACACGTCAGGGGAGAAGTACTCGAGGTCCTTGCGCTGCAGCGACCCCATCACGTCGCGCAGCGGCCACACGGCCCTGCGCACGACGAGCAGGTCGCGGCGCAAGTCCGTGACGCGCTGCAGTGAGTCCCGCTGCGGGCCGCGCAGGATCTCCTCCTCGAGGGACTCCAGGTCGTCGCCGTACGCCTCGAGCACCTCGAAGTACTGATCGATGACCAAGTCGATGAGCGTGTACGCCAAGTAGTCGGCGCCCATCTTGCGCAGGCGGCCACGGCCAGTGCGCAGCCGCTCCCGCAGCGGACCGAACGGGTCGGTCTCGAGCTCTTGGAACGTTATCAGCAGGTTGTCTTGCAGCACGAGCGAGAACTGTTCGCTGTGGAGGGGTCCAGCCGCCAGCGCGCTCACGGCCGCGGCCGCAGGCGTGCCGTCTGTGGTCGCGGGCGCCGGAGTGTCCGTCGGGAGCGGCTGACCATGGCGCGTGAGCATGCGCATGACCATGAACAAGTAACTGTCGTACTCCTCGACCTTGGGGCGCTGGCCGAGGCTGGCCAGGTCCTCGACGGTGAGGGGGTGCAGCTCTAGCGCGCGACCGATATCTTCGAGGAGCTTCGTGTCGTGAACCCCGACGACGTTCAGCCAGCGGACCCCCGGCTCGGCCAACAGCTTGGCGAGTTGGGTAACGTCGTCGACTTGCTGCTCGTTGTACGCGTCTTCCTGATAGCGGATGAGCTGGAGGTGCGCGCCGTAGGTGCGCTCCGGCCCCGTGTACACGACGGTGCCAGGCAGCGCACCGAGTTTGCTGCGCCTGCCCTTGCTGATGGGGCGCGAGGCGCCCTTGGTGGCGCCCTTGCCGCGGCTGCGCTTCCGGCTCAGAACTTGCCCCCCGTCTTGAACCCGCCGCGCTTCGGCATGCTCCCGCCGCTTGGACGCGAGCCGCCGCTTGGACGCGAGCTGCCGCTCGAGCGACCGCCGCCGGAACTGCCACCGAAGCCCCCACCGGACCCGCCACCGAAGCCGCCGCCGAAGCCGCCGGACGAGCGACCGCCAGACGAACGTCCGATGGCGTCGAGGATGGAGCCGACCACGTTGATCACTTGGCCAGCGTCGACCGTCGGGCCGCTACCGCCGCCCCAAACGGTGCCGCGCCCGAAGCCGCCTGAGCCGAAGTTAGGGTCGACGCCGCGATTGGTGACCGTGCGTTGGCGGTTGAGCAGTTGCCAGAGCGCCTGTTGGGTGATCATGCCCGCCAGGTACTGTGAGATGCCGGTCACGATGGCCCGTTCGTCCTTGAACGCTGACTGGGGCGACGACATGCCCGCTTGCGCGAAATCGTTGCGCAGCTCAGTCAGCTCCTGCAAACGTTGCCTGTTCGAGGCCGCGCCAGTGCGTAGTTCGGTGATGGCGGCGGCGAGGGACTCGCGCTGTTTGGCGATCTCCGCGAGGCGCGCCACGACGAGGTCGTCCTTTGGCGTCGGGGTGGCAAGCGCGCTTGCCCGCAGGACGTCGAGCGGGGCGCGGTCGAACTCGCTGCGGAGGAACTCCACGGCGTTCAGGTAGTCAGGGTCTTCGCCGTTCGCGAATCGGCTCAGTGCCTCCTGCAGCTTGGCCGCGTCCGCGCCAGCAGCCTTGATCTGCTCCTCGATGCCCTTGACCTTCTGCTCCGCGGCATCGCGGCTCTGCTCGAGCACCCCGATGCCGTCATCCGCTCGCGCCTTCAGGTCGGCGCGTTGCAGCTCGGCGTGCGCGGCAGTAGCGGCCTCCTTCGACCGCTCGGCGTGTTCGCGGAGGCGCACGGGTATCTCAAGCAGCCGCGAGTAGTTCGCCCGCGCGTCCTGGTACCCGACGATGTGCGCGACGCGCCCGTCGAGGTAGCGCAGGAGCGGCGCGAAGATCAGTCCGCCTGGGCGGTACTCGGTGGTGCCGTACTTGCGGCGCCACAGGTAGGAGAAGAGAGGGTCGGCGCGGTACGCCTCACCTTTCGTCTCCTGCTCTGCTTCGCTCTGGGTGGCCTTGGCGTCCGCTTGGGTTGCTATGCGGTCGGCCTCGTGGGTAGCGGCCAACTGCCGCTGGTAGGCGGCGTCCGTCTCGAGGCGCTTCTGCGTTGCCGCCTCTGCGGCGTCGACGGCCTGCATCGCGGCCTCGAGCTCGGCGCTGGCGGCCGTGCGGGCGTCCTCCAGCTTCGCCGTTGCTGCCGCCTGTTGCGCCTGCTGCTGCCGCAGCTGATCGTAAGCGGCGTCGCGTTGCGCTACGAACTTGACGACCTGCTCGTCGTTCGTGTTCTCCACCGTGGCGCTCTTGCTGGCTAGGAAGCTGAGGCGCAGTTGAGCGAGGCGCCTGAGTTCGGTTACCCAGCCCGTGTTGAGCTTGATCATCTCGTCGTTGCTGCGGTTGAGCGCCGAGTCGACCTCGCCCATGCGCGCCTGTTCCTGGTTGATGGCCTTGAGTAGTTTGTCGAGGGTAGCGGCTCCGGAGATCATCAGTCCCAGCTCGTGATGGTGGCGCCGGTGGTGTCGAAGTAGTACTCGGGTTGCAAGAAGCCGGCTTGCTTCTCGCCGAAGACGTTCTTCTGGATGATGCCGTCATCGAGCTTGTCTTGACGGATGGCCTCGAAGGTGGCGTCGGACACGCGCAACCCGAAGGTGCGCACGGACTGGGTTAGGCCTGTCTCCTCGTTCGTTACGGGCACCGCGATGTTCTTGCCGTTGCGGTCGATCGGCTCGACGATGATGTAGTAGTTGGCGGCCTGGCTGTTGAGTTCGGGCACGCGCCACACGCCAGTCGTGTCCGCCGAGATGCGCAGCGTGTAAGACGCGAGGAGTTGGCTCTCCAGCGCTGTGAGGGTGGCGAGGTTCGCGCGCGCCTCGCGGTCGTTGCCTTGGCTGATGGCGCTGGTGCCGAGGGCGTAGAGCGTGTCTGCGCGCGCAGTCGCTGCAGGGTCTTGCGACTTCTCGATGAACGTGGCGTGCACGCTGTTGAGTTCAGAGACCAGCGCACGGTGCGGGGCCCTGAAGGCGGCGTCGTAACCGAAGAACAGCAGCGCAGCCACGACGGCGAGGGCTAGGAACAGCCGCCCCCACTTCGCGCGGTTGACGTAGAAGTACGCCCAGCGCGTACCCGCGCGGCGCTCTGGCGCAACGTAGACGAAGCGTCCCTCGCGGAGACCCGTTACGCCCTGGCGGAGGATCTCATCCGTGACGGTGATGCCCTGCGAGGCGTAGATGCTCCGCAGGTTCTCGAACATCGCCTCGTCACGCCCTTCAGACGCCAGCTCCTCGCTGACGAGGCGCTCGCGGTGACGCAGGGTGTCGACGACGTCCATGGCGAGCATGATGTCGTCGAGCGGCGGCGTTGCCGGCTTGGGTGCCGCGGGGTTGCCGGTAGCGGCGTCAGCCATCGAGGCTGGTGAGTGCCGCCCCCTGCTCCGCTAACCGCGCCAGGCGACGCTTGCCGTCCTCTACGGCAGTGCGGATCTCGGCGGCGTTCACTGTTGCTTGCTTGCGCATGTCGTCGATGATCTCGACGGAGCGCTCCTGGTAGTTGACGACCGATTCGACGAGGCGCTTGACGGACTCCGCTCGCACGGTAGGGCCGTAACCGGCTTTGAGGGCGGCTTCCTGGACCTTGCCGCCGATGTCGGAGAGGGTGTCGAGCGAGTCGCTTACGCCCTTGGTCATGGCGTCGAGGGCGCGCGTCGACTCGTTGAGGCCGAAGAGCCCGGTGAAGGTGGCGGTGAGGGCCGTCAGCACCGTCTCGTTGGTGCTGAAGAACGACACGGCTTGGGCGCGCACGCGCTCCTTCGCCGTGTTCGTCTGCATGAGGCGCGCCATGACGACCTCCGACGTGTTGTACGAGATGGTGAGGTTGTCAGACAGGTCCTTGGCTATCTGGTAGCGCTTCTCGGTGAGCTGCAGAGCGCGCACCTGCTCGTCGCGCGCGAGTTCCAGGCGGGCGCGCTCGGCCAAGTCGTCGCCCGTGTAGGCGTCCACCGCGGACATGGAGTGGTTGACGTTCTCCTTGGCGGCGGCCAGCTCGGCCTCGCCCTTCTTGAGCACCTCGAAGGCCAACACCTCCGACTCCTTGAGGGCGCCGCGGAAGTCGCGGTACGCCTCGAGGATGATGTGCTCGCGCTGGATCTGGTCCTGCGCGTCCTTCGTTACGTCGAGGAAGGTGCCCTTGATCTTGTCGAAGCGGCTGGAGATGTCGCCGCGCGAGACCTTCATCCACACGTTCGAGATGCGCTCGAAGGTACTCAGCTTGCCGTCGTCCAACTGGTCGACCATGGACTTGGCGTCGTCACGGATGCTGTTGAACGACTTGGTGATGTCCTCGTAGCGCGTGCCGATCTCCATGGCCTCGACCTGCTTGCGCACGACGTCGTTGAAGAGCGACGCCTGCGCGAGGGTGCGCGTGATGGCCACCACGCGGTCGTGGTCCAGGTCCGAGATCTGGTCGAGGAGCGCGACGATCGGCGCTTCCTGGCTAGCGGTGTTCTCAGGCACGAGCCCGAGGTTGCGCAGGCTCCCGAGCGCCTTGTCGAGGTACTTGAGGGGCGTGCCGCGTGCGAGGTCGGCGGCAGTTGGGGTTGGCTGTTGATCTGTCATGGCGTCGCCTTTCATGTGCCCCGTCAAGTGAGACGGGCTTGGCTCATCCGCTCAGGGGCAGCAGCGCACTTGGCTGCCGTCAGTCTCCATAATCATGAGGTTAGGACGTTGCGTACGCAAGTGCGAGGGACAAGCGCTGGCGCGCCGTTCGCGGTAGTAGGCTCCGAGCATGCGAGAGACGCGCGCGCGGGTCCGCGGGCTAGGCGTGGCAGTCGGGGTGCTGCCGCCTGGCCCCCTCAACGCCATCACCGACGTAGCTGGAGTCCGTGTTGGCCACCACACCTTGATCGAGGGCGACGACGTGCGCACCGGCGCCACCGTGCTCCTCACCCACTCTGACGATCCCTACTCGTGGCGCGTGCCCGCCGGGTTATGCGTCGGCAACGGCTACGGCAAGCTCGTGGGCGCAACTCAGGTGGTGGAGTTGGGGGAGCTGGAGACCCCGGTGGCCCTCACGAACACGCTGTGCGTGACGCGCGCGGCCGACGCCCTCATCGACTGGACCCTCGCCCAGCCTGGCAACGGGCGCGTTGGCAGCGTCAACCCGTTCGTCGGGGAGACCAACGACGGGCGCCTCAACGACATCCGCGCGCGGCGCGTGCAACCGGAGCACGTCCTGGCGGCGCTGGAGGGCGCCACGTCCGGGCCCGTTGCGCAGGGCAGCGTCGGGGCCGGCACCGGCACGCTGGCGTTCGGCTTCAAGGGCGGCATCGGTTCCGCCTCGCGGCGCCTGCCAGAGGAGTTGGGTGGTTGGACGCTTGGTGCGCTCGTGCAGTCGAACTTCGGCGGCGTGCTTCAGGTGGCTGGTCGGCCCGTCGGGTTGCGTGCAGGACGGCACTACCTGCGTGAGGAGTTGACGGCTGCCGGTAGCGGGGCGCCAGACGAGGCGGACGGCTCGATCATGATGCTGCTCGCGACGGACGCTCCCCTCAGCTCAGCGAGCCTCAAGCGCCTCGCGGCGCGCGCCATGGCCGGTTTGGCGCGAACCGGAGCGGCGTTCTCGAACGGCTCTGGCGATTACGCCCTGGCGTTCTCGACGGCGGAAGGCGTGAGGCGCCGCGCAGGCAGGGCGCCGCGGCTGCCGTGGCGCGAGGTAGGCAACGACGACCTCTCACCCTTGTTCCTTGCCGCCATCGAGGCGACGGAGGAGGCCATCTACGACTCGCTCTGCCTAGCGACCTCCGTCGTCGGTTACCGCGGCGCTGTCGGTGAGGCGCTACCGCTCGAGCTGATAACCGCAGGCGAGTGAACAAGGGGCCGTGACGGCGTGAGGCGGTAACCTCTGGAATGTCATCGACTGTAAGCAAGTTCGTGGTTGCCGACATCGACCCTGACTCGTTCGTTCCGCGCATGCGCGCGCTGCTTGACGAGGACGTGACGGCGGCAGACATGCCGGCGTTCCTCGTCAAGGTAGACGCCGTGTCCGTCGACTTCGGTGAGCTGATCGCCGGCCTCGTGCGCGCCAAGGACGAGGACACGGCGGACGAGGGCGCCAAGAACGCCTTCCTCGACGTCGTTAGCCGCGTGATGCCCGAAGTGGAGCGCGTCGCTGACCAACTCAACCGCAAGCTGCTGGCCGTGCCTGGCTACGAGCCGCCCGCCGACCTAAAGGGCGCGTGGGCGGACATGCGCGACACCGTCGAGTTGTTCCGCGAGGAGAACCTCGAGCTGGCTGCGGAGGAAGCAGCACTTGGGCAACGTTACGGCGAGGTGACGGGCGCCCTGCGCGTTCACCTCGACGGCGAGGTACTCACCCTCGGCCAAGCGCAGGCGAAGCTCGAGAGCCCCGACCGCGACCTGCGCGAGCGCGCGTACCGCGCCATCGTTGCCGGGCGGCAGGCGCTGAACGCCGACCTCGACGAGGTGTTCGCGCGCCTCGTGCCGCTGCGCAGCGAGATGGCGCGGAATGCTGGCCTGCCAGACTACCGGGCTCTGGCATGGCGCAACGCCAAGCGGCGCGAGTACACGCCGGAAGACACCCTACGCATGCACGAGGCCGTTGCGCGGGAGGTCGTGCCGCGCCTGCGCCGCGTGTACGCGCGTAGGGCCAACTACCTTGGGCTGGAGCGCCTGCGGCCGTGGGACCTCGACTGTGACGTGCGGGGCCGCGAGCCGCTGAGACCTTTCGAGACGGTCGCCGAGCTAGAGGAGGGGCTGGCTCGCATGTTCCAAGCCCTCGATCCCGAGCTGGCGGCGGGTTACGAACTCCTGCGCGGCGGCTGGATGGACCTCGAACCGCGCCCAACCAAGGTCCCCGGGTTGGGTTACCAGAACTACTTCCCCCGCTCGCGGCGCCCGTACGTGTACTGGAGCGCCGTCGGCACGGACGACGACCTGCTGACCATGCGTCACGAGGCCGGTCACGCCTTCCACTCGGTACTCACGCAGGACCGCTGGCCGCTGCAATGGCACTTCTCGCACCGGCCCGAGATGAACGAACTGGCGTCGCAGGCCATGGAGCTCCTCACGCTGCCGTTCTTGAGGCGCGAACGTGGTGGCTTCTACGGGGAGGAGGACGCGCAGCGCTCGCAAGCCGCGCTCCTCGTGAGGGCCCTGACACTGCTCGTGCGGGCCATGCAGATCGACGCGCTCCAGCACTTCGTTTACACGGTGGACGGCGTGACCACGGCCGACATCGACGCGCACTGGCTGGAGCAGCTCGAGCGCTTCGACGTCGGCGTCGACTACGCGGGCTTCGAGGATGCGGCCGCCAAGGGGTGGCAGATCATTCACGTCTACCTCTTCCCCTTCTATTACATCGAGTACGCCATGGCCTACCTCGGCGCGCTGCAGGTGTGGGAGAACGCCCGCCAGGACGCCCAGAAGGCACTGCGGCTGTACAAGTCCGCGTTGGCCTTGGGCGGCACGCGGCCGCTCAACGAGCTCTACGAGGCTGCGGGCGTGGGCTTCAAGTTCGACCAGGAGACGATCGCGCGTTTGGCTGACTTGGCGGTCGAGGCGCTGGGCGACGAGGCCTAGGCCCGGGCCATCTCGTCTTGCGCGACGGCGAGCGCCCTGAACGCCCAGGCCGCGTGGCTGGCCAACTCCTCCGACGGGTGCAGGAGCGTGAAGCGCCGCTTGAAGCCGGGGTGGTCTATCGAGACGGCCACCAGCTCGCCGCGCGAGGCCGCCTCGGCGACGGCGACCCGCGAGAGGACGGCCGCTCCGATACCCGCCCGCACCGCGAGTTTGATGGCCTCCGGCTCGCCTAGCTCAAGGCGCACGTCCGGCCTGATGCCCGCTCCCGCTAGCGCCTGCTCGAGCACGTCGCGGGTGCCGGAGCCTGC
>CALCHY010000402.1 GCA_937907415.1 uncultured Trueperaceae bacterium | reverse complement strand
GCGCACTTGACTGGGGGTCAAGTGGTCGTCAGTTCAAATCTGGCCACCCCGACCACGCAATGAACACGTCCTGGACGTGCATAACGAGATTCCCGCGCCGAGGTGCTAGGCGCGGGAATCTTCATGCTGTCCCAGATTCGTTTAAGCGTGCCGCCCGGGCCACTTGATATCTCACTGGTTACTTCTGACGTTGCCTATCCTGCGCCCGTGGCAGGCGGCATGCATCCGATCGCGTGGTCCCCAGCCCGCCGTCGAAGCCCGGGTCTGGAGAAGTGAAGTGAGGGGCAGAGCGAACATGCGCCCTCTCGGTTCGGTCGCCAACCGCTCAGAAGGCCCACCGTAGGCCGAGGATGGGAGACCATAACTTCCTCGCTACTGCTTTCAGCTCGCTGACTTGCATTTGAAACCAAGCTCCGGCCGACTGGGTTATGACCATGTCGCCTCCACCGGACCTGATTGCATCTCCCAAAGCGCGCTTAGCGATGGCGGCCTAGAAACTGGCCGCCACCCTCACGGAGTTAGCGTGCAACCTGCCGATGCCGTCCAACGCGGTGCACTACTGAACTCGCGGCCTGGTGAAAGGCAGGCTCTTCGAGCATGTCGACCTGGAGGGTCGCGTAAGAACCTACCGCTCGCTACTGGACGCAGTCCACTGCAGACCAGACATCCGTGGTCCAATCGAGCTCACCGTCATGCAGGCGTTCAGCAAGGTCGTAAGGACTGCAGCGGAACGCCACGGCCTCGCTGGGCCACTCGCCGGGCCCGAACTCCGCGAGATAGGTGAGCGTGAAATCAGGCTTCGGTTCGAGGGTCTACAGCGCTGGTCCCCAATTGTTGGACACCCTCTTAGGTTGAGCCTGTAGGTTCGTGAGAGGTGTTTCGTGCCGAGGAAGCGTCGGAATCATAGTCCTGCCTTCAAGGCGAAAGTAGCGCTGGAGGCGGCGCGCGAGGAGCGCACCACGGCCGAGATCGCCCGCGAGTACGGCCTACACGCCAACAAGGTGAGCGCCTGGAAGCGGCAGCTGTTGGACGGCGCCGTGGGCGTTTTCGTGAGCCCGGCCGATTCGAGGCTGGATGGCGAGGCGGTAATCAAGGAGCTGCACGCCAAGATCGGGGAGTTGACGGTGGAGCGCGATTTTTTGTCCAGAGCGCTCAAGCGCTGACCCCCAGCGAGCGCAAGGTGCTGATTGCGCCGAAGCCGGATCTGAGCGTCAAGCGGCAGCGCGAGCTGCTCAAGGTGCCGCGCTTAACGGCGTACTACAAGCCGGCGGAGGACGTGCCTGACGACGAGCGGCTGGTAATGCACCTGATCGATAAGATCCACGACAAGCACCCCTTCAGGGGCTCTCGGCGCATCACCAAGGACCTGCAGGAGCGCGGTGTGCGCCTGAACCGCAAGCGGGTGCGGCGCCTGATGCTGAAGATGGGCATCAGCGCCATCTACCTGAAGCCGCGCACCACGAAAGCGGGGCGGGGGCCGGGCCACAAGGTGTTCCCGTACCTGCTCTCCGGGCTAGATATCAGCGCCGCTAACGCCGCGTGGGCCGCCGACATCACCTACATCCCCAAGGCGCGGGGTTGCTGTTACCTGGTCGCGTTAGTGGACGTTGCCAGCCGCCGCATCCTCGCTTGGCGCCTGAGCAACACCATTGACGCGCGCTTCTGCATTGAGGCGCTGGAGGAGGCGCTAGTGCGCTTCGGAACGCCGGTGATTTTCAACACCGATAGTAAGAATGTGGTTGCCGGATGTTCCCGAGTGATCTGACCCTAACAGCGATTGACACTTGGGCGACGGATCGGTGCCGTGGAGCTCTCGCAGTGTCCTGACCCGAACACCGATTGACTCGCGTTAGCTTGTCTTTCCCTGGACCCGTCGGTCACTCGGGAGCACCCTCGGCGAGGCTACTGTCTCGCCTGCCGGTTGTGACCCGAGAAGAGCTTGACCGCCGCGTCTCGTTAACTGTCATGTCCACAGGCTGGGCCAGACGGAAGCCGCAAAATTCAAGCGTAGGAGAGGCAGGCATGCTTGCTACCAACCTGGAATCAGTCTCACCGGTGGTTATTGGCGGCGTAGACACCCACAAGGACATTCACGTCGCTGCTGTCGTCGACAGCAAGGATGTTCTGATCGACTGCAACACGTTCGCCACCACCCGCGCTGGATACCGGTCGATGCTCCGGTGGATGCGGTCCTTCGGGGACCTCAAACGTATCGGCGTCGAGTCCACCGGCTCCTACGGCGCTGGCCTGCTCCGGTTCCTTGACAATGCCGGCATCGAAGTTCTCGAGGTGACGGCACCCGACAAGAGCGCGCGGCGCAAGAAGGGCAAGGACGACACCCTGGACGCCGAGAACGCGGCCCATGCCGCCTTCGCCGGCATTCGCACCGTAACGCCTAAAAGCCGCGACGGCATGGTCGAATCCCTCCGCGTGCTCAGGGTCGCGAGGAAGACCGCAGTGGTCGCCAGGAAGGCTGCCCTCCAGATGCTGCAAACCCAGATCGTTTCCGCGCCGGAGGAGCTGCGTGATCAGCTCCGCAACCTCACTCGCATGCAGCTGATTCGCACCATCGCCGCTTGGCGCCCGGACGCCACGGACTTCCGCGACACCAAAACGGCGACTCGCATCGCACTGCGTTCCCTGGCGCGCCGCTACCTTGAGCTCAACGACGAAATCGCCGACCTCGATGTGCCCATAAGGGCCCTCGTCGAGGCGCTCAACCCCGGATTGCTGGCCCGTCCTGGCGTCGGCGTCGAGACAGCAGCGCAGCTGCTCGTCACCGCCGGGGACAACCCCAAGAGGTTACGCTCCGAAGCCAGCTTTGCGGCCCTATGCGGTGTGTCACCGATACCCGCCTCATCCGGAAAAACGGTACGGCACCGCCTCAATCGCGGAGGCGACAGGGCCGCCAACTCCGCCCTACACATGATCGTCATCAGCAGACTACGGATGGACGACACGACAAAAGCCTACGTCGCCAAACGAACCGCCGAAGGACTATCGAAACTGGAGATCATTCGATGCCTCAAGCGCTACGTCGCCAGAGAGGCCTACTACCTCATATAGCAACGCAACACCCAGGTCAACCAACTCCAG
>CALCHY010000401.1 GCA_937907415.1 uncultured Trueperaceae bacterium | reverse complement strand
TGAAGCGCATGTGCGACCTGTACGGCGCCGAAGTCAAGACGGGCTACACCGTGGCCGGCCTCATAGCCGAAGGACTCACCCAGGAGTGGGTCAAGAGTCAGCCTGCCGCGACCGAGGGGAGCGAACGATGACCGAGCTGCTCAAGCGATGGGCCGAGCTGGAACCGCAACGGTGCCGCTTCGCTGTCGGCCACAGCGATTTAGTTTTCGTCGGCCCCGAGCGCGGCGTCCTGGGCGAGACCGTTACCCTCTTCCGGCTTACTGAACCCCTCCGGAACGGCGGGCTCCTCCTCGCCGCCACCATCGAGGCCACCGAAGCGCGCGGGTGGGATTGCCGCCTCACCAGCAACCAACTCCGCGAGGGGGACTGGCACGCCGTCGTGTGGGTCGGCGGCCGCCTGCCGCGATTCAGGCAACCGAGGCCGTCACTGGACGGGTTCGGCCCCACGCCCGCTGTTGCTCTGTTGGGCGCGTACCTGGCGGCGCTAGCGACCGAGGGGCAGTCGTGAGCGAGAAGCGAGCCTTCATAGCCTCCGAGCTCGACATCCTTTACCGCTTCGAATACGGCCATGGCCCTGTCGAAGCCGACTACGGGAACGGCATGCACTGGAGCGACGCCAAGCGACTGTCGCGGGGGCGGGTGCTGTCCGTTGACCGCCTGTACCGCTGTGAAGCGTGCGGGTTCGAGACGCGCAGCCCTGGCACCATCTACGACCACGTTGGCGCCTGCGCCGAGGGGAGGGGTGAGTCGTGAGGGAGCGCCCGATCATCTTCTCCGGCCCGATGGTGACCTCGATTCTCCGAAGCGAGAAGACCCAAACCAGGAGAATCGTCAAGCCGCAGCCCGTCGTCGAGCCCGATGGCCGGATGCACTGGAACGGTATCGGTTGGACGCGCCATCACGAACGCCTGACCGGACCGAACGGCACCATGCTCATGAAATGCCCCTTCGGGCAGACCGGCGACCGCATGTACGTCAAGGAAGCTTGGCGCACCGGCAGCGGCCTGGACGACCACTCACCCCGCCAGATTGCCGAGCAGTCCCTAGACGCGGGGTGGGAAGAGCCGTGGGCGCCCCTCCGCTACGAGGCCGACGGCCGTGAGCGCGACGCCCTGTGGCACGACTTCGGCGACCCCGGCCGCCTCCGCAGCCCTATCCACCTACCGCGCTGGGCGTCTCGCCTCACGCTCGAAGTCACGGGCGTGCGCGTGGAGCGCCTACAGGACATAAGCGAAGGAGACGCCATCGCAGAGGGCTGGGAGGGCGGCGCGGCCGGGAACCCCGGCAACGGCGGCCCGTTCGACTGGTTCAGGGGCACCTGGGACTCCATCAACGCAAAGCGCGGCCACGGCTGGGACACCAACCCGTTCGTCTGGGTGGTCACGTTCAAGCAGGTGACGCCGTGAGCGAACTCGTCCGCACCCGCTACCTACCCGACGGCCGAGAAATCCGCACGATCAAGCACCAACTCCGGCACCGCTACGTAGAACTGCACACCAGCCCCCACGAAGGGCAATGGCTCTGGGCTCACAGCGGGAACGACGGCGCTACCGGCTGGGGCGCATTCCCGTGGCCCGGCCGTAAGCACGAACCACCAGCAGCCACGGAAGCCGAAGCGCTCCGCTGCGCAGCTAAGGCCGCGCTGAACCGCCTACAAGGCACCAACGGCAAGCCGCCCCGCTCACTCGCGGCGTGGCTCGAAGAACGCATCACCGGCGAAGAGCAACCAGAGCTATTCGGAGCGCCAGCATGACCGCCGCCGAGCGCGAGAAAGCGCTCCACAACGAACTACGCGAAGTCAAAGCCGCCACCGGCCGCCGCACCTGGCAGGTCTACAGCGACTGGACCGAAGCGATGGCCATAGCCCTCGCCAACGCCACCGAAGTGCACCCCCCAACCCGCAAACAGCGGGAAGAACAGTACGCCAAGCTCACCGAGAAACTCGGGCCCGAAAACATGGGGCGCTTCAAGACCGCGTACGCGCACCTGATCGAGCTCTTCGAGCTTGAAGCCAAGGACTGGCTAGGGCACCTGTACATGACCCTGGAACTCGGCAACCCGGACTCGGGTCAGTACTTCAGCCCGCCCGAACTAAGCGCTCTCGCGGCCCGCCTCACCTTCAACCCCGACGCGGCGAAGGCCGCCGTGGAGGAGAAGGGGTACGTCACCCTCCAAGAACCCACCGCCGGCGCGGGCGGCATGATCATCGAGTTCAGCAAGCACTACCGGAACGCGGGCTTCAACCCGCAAACCCAGCTGCACGTCACCGCCGTGGATATCGACATCACCGCTGTGCACATGACTTACGTCCAGCTGTCATTACTTGGCATCCCAGCCGTTGTCATCCACGGCGACGTGCTCCGTCTGCACGAGTGGAGCCACTGGCGCACGCCGTTTCACACCCTCGGACTCTGGGAGTACCGCCTGCGCGCCCCCAAAAAGTACGCCGACGCCGCGCCTTACTCGGCGCCGGAACTCACCCAGCCCACCCTGTTCGGAGGCGCGACGTGACCGCCTCTGATCGTCGTGAGGCCATCATCGACGCCGCGAAGGACGACGCGCGCGCCGCCGTCGACCTCCTCCTCGACGCCATCGGCCGCATCCTCCTCGCGCACATCGACGCGCACG
>CALCHY010000400.1 GCA_937907415.1 uncultured Trueperaceae bacterium | reverse complement strand
TCGATTGTCTTCGTGTTTCGCACCGGTGAAGCGACGGATAGAGTCAAGTTTCATAGTTCGGTCACTCCATTTGCCGCTCCACGAGCATTTTGCCTTCTCCGATTGATTCATTCTGCCTCCTGCCCATCACCTGCACGAACACTCACGGCGATCCACGTCCCTTCTTGAGCTCTACCTGGCGCGCTGACCTCTTCGTTAGGCCTATCTGACCGGACTCGCTGTCTGCCCGCTGGCCACAGGTGGAGAATTAGCGCTCCACACATAGCAATCGAGAAGGATGTAATACCCATCAGCAGGGCGATGGCTATGTGAAACGCAATTCCTGGATAGAAGAGCCAGCGCCGATATGGTTGGGACGAGAACAGGGCCCCTGCCAAAAGCAGTTCCAAAAGCAAGGCAGACCAGGTAATTAGCGCAACGAATCCAGATGACAGCGCAGGCTCAAGAAGCGACCAAACAAATGTGTCTCTCGGGATTCCAATGTATGGACTGCTTAGCCAATAATACAGCGCGGTCCCATCAACCCATTCTGGCACTGCCATTTTCGCAGTTGCTGCGACCAGGTAAATGATTGCTATTTGTACGCGAATGGTGAATAGGGCCGTAATTGCGACCCAAGCAGACACCTGCCTCCATAAATATCCTGATTCTGCCGATTGGCCAGTCTGCCAGTGAGAACGCCTGGGGTCAGTTAATGTAACGGGCAACAGTAGAAGCGTCAACACTGTAGTAACTTGGTCCCCTCCGTCTACAATTAGGGCCGTGGCATGCAGACTATAGGAAACGTAGAAGTGAATAAGGCCCGTGAACCTAGGGCGCCAACCCGAAATCACGACTAGAAGACCAGCGATTGCTACGTATCGCGCCACTTCAAGGTGCTCAACTGGGACTAGGCAGAAAAGGCTCATAAAGCTTACAGCCCCACAGAACACTCGCTCAGTAAGGCCCGAACCAGTACGAAACAGGATGTCGGTATGGTTCAGAAGTAGAGTCAGGATGGTGCCTGTCGCCAACAGGGTACGAGCCCAGCCGTAGGTCGAGGTCCAGGGATGCTGTGCCGCCAACCAAGCTTCGAACCACTCACTGAAGGAGTCGAGCCGAGTTAGCACTCGACGTTAAGGCGCACGACTAAGGAGGGCATAACAAACGGGCGCGCGACCCTTTGCCATGCCCATGGAGAGGGCTCCGCTAGCGCTATACCCACTTCGCCGCACACCAAAGGACTGTGAGACGGATTGTGTGCGCTGTGTGCTTCTAGGTCCTCAAAACACGTATCCATTGGCTCAAGACACTCCGTCCATGCAGATCCAGGCAAACTGCTTGTAATGACACCGATATCGACGCCTTCTGCTCGTGCAACTCTTGCGAGGCCGAAGAAACTGTCCGCACGCCCAGCTGGGCCGCGGGAGGCATTCTGCCAAGCACCCTCGTCATGACGTCCCAGAAGATAAAAGTCCCGCTCGCGCGGACTACGCGTGAAGAAGGCCCAGCCTTGCGTGAGTACGGTTCGAAAGACAGGCTTGAGCCTAGAAAGTAGCGGAAAACTTATTGCTGTGTCATCAACCTGCACCGCGGTACTATAAGTTCCAACACCCACCGCGCTCCACAGCAACGCAATTGCCGCACATGTCGTGACTAGTCTTCGATTATGCCTGGATTGGCTCGCCTTATTCATTCATCGGCCTAAGCGTGAAAGGAGCTATGGGGGCGACAACGGCAAGTAGGACTCCGAGCCGGGGAGCATGACACAACCGAAGCTCAACGCGGCCTCCGCCACGCTCCCTCATGGCTGGTATTCGGCTATTGCAGCGCAAACCGGTCCGTAATTATGGCCAGTGAGCGGTCGACAAAGAGGGGAGTTGAGGCAGTGCCTACACTATTAGCGGCAATCTCGTCGTGAATAGCGAGATAGCGGACTGCGGAGTGAGCTACGGCGCCGTAGTTAACAAAGGCGAGGGCAATGGCGATGAGGACGGCTAACACGCAGAACGTAGGTCCGCAGACGTCGGGGGTTACGATTCCTTCCTCGATACCTTCTTGAAGGAGCCCTTCACCTATGACCTGTGTTGACTCGAATGCCCCTACTAGGGCTCGCTCAACGCGTACTGGGTTTCCACTTTGAAGCTCTTGAGCAAACTCTTGGAAGTATGCATCATCAGAGCCCTTTAGGGCTTCGATAATCTGGTGTCTGATCGCAATAATGTTTTGTTGCTCTTCGAGAGGAAGTTGAGCAAAGGAGCGTTGTACCTCCGCCGCATCTACAAGTTCTGGAATAAGTAGAGCAGCTGGTCCTTCAAGGAACACAAATCCTCGGAAAAGTTCTTCGCCGTCAAAGGCGCTTCTGTTGACTACGCTAGAGGGCTGAACCCCGCAGCCCGCTAGCACTAACGACACGATCAAGAGCAGAACTAGCGGTGGTCTATGTGCAGCGATGCCTCGTCTCAAGACGGACATCCTCTCCGGGGGAAAGACGCGAGTAGCCTCCATCGCGCGCTACTACAGTGCAACATTTGGATAGACGGTGCTTTACCTCCTTCGAAGCGGCGCTGCGACTGGAATACACCAAAAATATTGGACAACCGCAATCGCAGTACACAAATTGTTACGTCCAAAACAATGTAGACGCTTTGGTAAGTGAATGTCAAGCCACCCCAGCCTCGTTACGCATTACTATGAGTTGACTCTCTTGGGTCGTCATCGGCGCGTTTTGCAGAAACCAGGTGTGCTCCATGAGCATCCGCACGGTGACATCGCGCTTGCGGTCCTTCCGCCACTCCGGAAAGAGCGGATGCACGTGCTCATCGATGGAGGTCAGTTTGCCGACGGTAACGAGGCGGCCCATCACCAGCCCGACGCTGCTCTTGGTCACCGACATCAGCTGTATCGGCTCCGCCTTCTTTGCCGAACGTCCGCCTCTTGTCATGAGATGGCCAGGCTATCGGTGTGGGTCTCCTCTGCGCGCGTAAGGAGAGCATCCAGATGCGCTCGCGCGTGAACAGTAAGCTGTAGAGGCATACACAATGTTACTAAGGAGCCAATTCGGGCTGCCGATGACTCCGGATGCCCGCGTATTGTTCTTGGACGGCAGCATTTGTTGGGAGAAGGCAGAAAATGCGGCGCGAGCCCGCCCTTTAGGAAACTCACAGGTCAAGTACCCGTTTTCGCTCACCGATCTGGTTCCCGCTCCAAAGAGAAGGGCCGTGCTCAGCGCACGGCCACTATCAGTTCCAACTACCCGGCTACATCCGGCGAGTGATTCCGACGCTTCCTCTTCATGCCAAACCCCTTTCGGGAAGCGTACCGCTTCCCACCTAAGGGGCCTGCCTAGATTCCGGGGTCCACCGCTCTCGCGCAATGAACCCCTTAGTCCGGCTTCGACACTTTCGGGGAAGAGGTGCGTC
>CALCHY010000399.1 GCA_937907415.1 uncultured Trueperaceae bacterium | reverse complement strand
GTGGTGGAGCCGAGGGGATTCGAACCCCTGACCTTCTGAATGCCATTCAGACGCGCTCCCAACTGCGCCACGGCCCCACGAACTCGCTTGAAACCGCCCTCGCAACTAGACCGCTGCGGTCGGGCGGGCGAACGCTAGTGTATAGATGCGGGCTGTAGGGTGTCAACCGCCGTGCCTTCAGTCGGGGGGCGCGCGCTTGCGCTGCGCGCAGCCTTGAGCTCCTTACCCGCGTCAGGCATGGGAGAAAGTGACCACTGTAAGTTCTCTGTAAGAAAACTCGCTACACAATCGTCTCATGACCTTAGGCCGTGACACCGCTTCTGCTTCCCGGCCACCTGCCCCCGACCGGCTGCCTTCCAGCAGGGTGGCCGCTACGGCTGCTCCTACCCGCGACCCGAATGGCGCCCCGCGCTTAGCGGCGCTGCTTATCCCGCTGACGCCCGCCATCGACATGGCCGAGGGCTTGCCAGCCACCCACGCGCTTAGAACAGCGTTCGTTGCCGTGCAGTTAGGTCAGCGACTTGGCTTCGACAGGACGGCGCTGACTGACACTTACTACGCGGCGCTCCTGAAAGACCTTGGCGCCACCGCTGCGCGCTCGAAGGCCCTGCATACCTTCGGCCCTGGCAGCCGCGCCGTCTACAGGGAACTGCACTCTGCCGACCTGAGCTCGCTCAGGGGTTCGTTGCGCGTCGCCCTGCCGCTGCTACGTTCAGAGGGGCCGTGGCGGCAACGGTTGGCGAGCTTCATCGACATCACCTTCGGCAGCGCAAGGGGTCCGGTTCAGATCGAGCGCTTGCGTGGTCGCACCGGCGCCTCCATCGCGCTCGACATGGGCTTCAACCGCGGGACGGCGGACGCCATCCTCGCGCAGAACGAGCGCTGGGACGGCCGCGGTCGCCCTGAGGCCCAAGCAGGCGAGGGTGTGGCCCTCAGCGGTCGCGTTCTCAACGTGGCGCAGGCCCTCGTAAGCGCCTGGTTCGAGGGCGGCGTCGCGCTCGCCAGCGCGCAGCTTGGGCGACTGGCCGGCAATCAACTCGACCCTAGTCTAGTGTCTCACGCCGCCCTGCTCCTAGATGACCCTAGGTTCGTCGAGGCGCTCGGAGCGCACGACATCGAGCAGGTCGCGCTCGAGGCCGAACCAACTGGCCGCGGGTACGCCTCCGCCTCTCGCGTCGACCGGCTTCTCAGCGGCTTCGCGCGCTTCATCGACGCGAAATCGCCATGGACTTACCGCCACTCAGAACGCGTGCGAGAACTAGCTGTCGGCGCCGGGCTGCAACTAGACGCCCCGCTGCAGTTAGGCCAGGCGGCGCTGCGGCGCCTCAAGCGTGCCGCGCTGCTCCACGACTTGGCGCGCCTCGCCACGCCGACCGAGGTGCTTGACAGCCACAGGACCCTTTCCGACACCGAGATCGAGCTCGTGCGGTCAGGCCGCCCGCTCCTGCGAGGCTCCCTCAAGGGAGTCCTTGACTTGGCGGATCTGGCGCCCGTAACCGAGACTTACAGTGGCTTCGAGCCCGCTACCGCCATGGATGCCACCCTGACCCCGCTCGCGCCAGAGCAGCGCGAAGAGGTCATCGCCACGCTCCTCAGCCTGGCCGAGAAGTTCGAGGCCATGACCGCCCCGAGGCCGCACCGTGAACGCCGCACGTTCGACGAGGCGCTTGGTGTGCTGCGGCAAGAGACCGAGCGCAGCGGTGGTCTCAGCAGAGCCGCGCTCAGCGGCTTGGAGCGTTTCCTCGCTACCCCTACGGCGGCGGCCGTCTTGGCGCCGCGCACCTTCGACCCGAACGCCATCGTCGTCGTCGACTAGGTCAAGCGCACAGGCACAAGGAAGCGCCCCCTCACCTGCGCGGTGAGGGGGCGCTTTCTCGAGCTGAGGTCGGTTGGTTACTCTTTGTCGGCCTTGGCGGCGCGCGCAACGGCGCGGTCGCGCTCCTGGCGCGCGACGTCGGTCTTGAGGCGCGAGGCCTTGCCGCGAAGTTCGCGCAGGTAGTAGAGCTTCGCGCGGCGCGTGCGGCCACGGCGCACGACCACGATGTTCTCGATCAGGGGCGAGTTGACGGGGAAAACGCGTTCGACGCCCTCACCGAACGAGACCTTGCGAACCGTGATGGTGCTGCGCGCGCCCTTGCCGTTCTTGCGGGCGATGACAACGCCCTCGAAGGCTTGCACGCGGGTGCGGGCGCCTTCGACGACTTTGTAGTCGACGCGGACGGTATCGCCGGTATCGAAGTCCGGGAGGTCGTTACGCAAGTAAGGTTGCTCGATAGAGCGCAGGATGGCGCCTTTGTTGTACTTCATCTTCGTCTCCAGGTCGTCGACCAGCACGGTCGAACTGAACGCCACGGCGCTTTTCTGCCCGCAACGGACGCATTTGGGAGGTGGTTGGCAGCGGCTTTGACAGGCGTTTGCCACCGGACGAGCTAGCCTCCGTGCGTCAAGCCTTGCTATCTTAGCCGAACGGCGCGGGTCAGTTCAATAGCAGCGGTTGCACACTTCGCTATGCCACCCCACTCGTCAGCTCCTCGAGGAGGTACTCGATGCGCGTGCGGGCGTTGTCTTGCGATCCGAAGAGGGAACGCTGCAGGTCGCCGCTAGCGTCGAACACGTACGTGTGCGGCGTGCCCTCGACGCCCCACGCGCGCGCCAGGTCCCCGGAGAGGTCGAGCGCCACCGGCATGGTCAGGCGCGCGTAGTCGTTCGCGAAGCGCACGAGGGTTGGCACGACCTCGTCGCGCTCGAGCAGCCGGTGACCGTAGCTCGTGTGCACGAGCAAGGTGCGCACCTTGTCGCCGTGCACGGCGCCGAGGCGCTTGAGGAACGGCACGCCGCGTGAAACGCAGCCGGGGCACTCGAGGTTGAAGAACATGGCGATGGTCGCGGCCTTCCGGTCCGAAGCGCCCGCCGGTTCCCACGGTGGCGGCGCCATGGAACCCGTTACGAACTCCGTTGGCCACGGCAACCTCATGGCGCTACGGTACCCGGGCGCGGGCAGCGGAGGCGTGCCCCTTGCTACGCTCTACGTCATGTCGTTCGCAAGCACGGGCCTCCACCACGTAACGGCCATCGCCGGCCGGCCGCAAGCCAACATCGAGTACTACGTGAGGCTCCTTGGCCTCAGGCTCGTCAAGCGCACCGTCAACTACGACGACCCGCAGACGTACCACTTGTACTTCGGCGGCCCGCTCGGGCAGCCAGGTACCGTGATCACGTTCTTCCCATGGGCGGGCGCCGGCCCAGCAGTGCGCGGGGCAGGCGAAACGACGGCCGTCGCCTTCCGCGTGCCCGTAGGCGCGCTTGACGCTTGGCGCCAACGACTTACCGACCACCAGATCTCGTTCACCACCGCCGAGCGCTTCGGTCAGGCCGTAGTGGCCTTCCTCGACCCGGACGGCACGCCGCTAGAGCTCGCAGAGGGCGAGACGGGCATCCGCGCCCTCAACTGGCCCGGCGCCCCCGTTTCGGACACCATGGCGCTACAGGGCCTGCACAGCGTATCCGTGGCCGCACCGCAGCTAGACAAGACCGTGGCAGTACTGACCGGCGCCCTTGGCCTGCAGGTGGTCAGCGAGGACCGAGTGGCTGGCGGCGCACGCGCCGTGCGCCTGGCGCCTGGCGCCGCGCAGACCGCCCTGCCGAACGCCGTCTCCTACCCTGCGGGCGGCTACGTCGACCTGCTCGAAGTGCCGTCCGCATCGCCAGCCCGACTAGGTACCGGGAGCATCCACCACTTTGCGTTGCGGTCGAGTGCGGCCGATCTCGAGGAAGTCCGTGAGCGCCTGCTAGCGGAGGGCCTCACGCCGACGCCCATCAAGAACCGCCACTACTTCAAGTCCGTGTACTTCAAGGAGCCGGGCGGTGCCGTGCTTGAAGTAGCAACGGACGCGCCCGGCTTCACGGTCGACGAACCAGCGGATGAGCTCGGCTTGGCGTTCAAGTTGCCAGAGTGGTTGGAGAGCGAGCGCGACTTCCTCCGCGCGCGGTTGCCAGTCACGGCTAGCCCCGAGTACGCAGACCGCTGGACCTAGGCCGTCCCCAACCCAGGGGGTATCTAGCCCCTCGCCCTCGGTAATAATGGGCAGCGCTAGCAGTTCGGAGGACAGGCTACTCGCGTATGCCGCAAGATGTGGGACGACAAAGTGAACGCGTACGTACGCTCGCAGCGGCGGCCGCAACCGCCTGCAACGAGTTCAGGTACGACGATGCGCTAGCGTTCGGTTACGAGGCCCTCGCCCTCGCCTCCATCGACCCAAGCGCGGTTCCCGCCACTTGGGACGAGCGCCTCGCGCAGCTAGACTCCGGCGACCAGGAGGCGGTGGCGCGCACAGCAACCGCCCTCGCGATCTGCACTTTCCGCCAAGCAGACTACATGGCCTCGTTGCAGGTGGCGCAGCTCGAGCTGCACGTCAAGCGTCACCTCGACGACGATGCCGGCGCCGCGCTTGCCGTCATGGGGTTGGGTTGGTGCTATCACGCCGTCGGGCTCTACCAACAAGCGTTAGCCAACCAGTTCGAGGCCCTCGACACTTTGGAGAAGATCCGGCCAGGAGCCATAGCGGGACCGCTGAACGGCATCGCCCGCACCTACCTCGACCTCGGTCAGGTAGACACCGCCTTGGAGTACGCGCAGCGCGCCCTAGCGAACTCGTCGACCTCACCCGTCGCTCAGCGCGACCGCTCGACTGCCTTGCGCATAATCGGTGAGGCCCACCGCGCCGTCGGCGACGTCGCTAGCGCCCGCGCCGTCTTTCAGGAGAGCTACGACAGTTCCGACTCGTACGGGCAGCGCCTCGCCTTACTCAGCCTCGGCGAGCTCAGCACAGACGAGGGCCTGCTCGACGAAGCGCAGGGGTACTTCGAGGAGTGCCTGAAGCGCGTGTCGCCTGAGATGCGCGAACTCGTGCAGTGTGAAGCGCTCATCGGCCTCGGGCGCGTGTACGTCGCCCGCGGGCAGCCCGAACTGGCGCTCGTCCCGCTGGCTGAGGCCGTGGCGCGCGGCACGGCGAGCGGCGCGCCGGTCGAGGCGGCAGAAGCTCACCGAGTGATGTCGGAAGCACTGAGGTCGCTGGGGCGCTGGGAGCAGTCCCTCTCGCACTTCCAGAGCTTTCACGACCTGAACAACCGGACCTTGAGGCAGTTGTCCGACCGCAGGACGCAGATACTTCAGGTGCAGCTCGACCTCGAGCGCGTTCGTAAGGACCGCGAGATCGACCGCTTACGCAACGTCGAGTTGGCCCGCGCGTACGCTGACCTCCGCGAGCTGCATGAGCGACTCGAGGCGCAAGCGGCACGCCTGCAGCGCCTCACGCGCACGGACGACCTCACGGGCCTCGCCAACCGCCGCGCCTTCGAGGAGCGGTTATCAGCCGAACTCCTGCGCTCCAAGCGCCTCGACAGGCCTCTTAGCCTGTTGATGGTCGACCTGGACGACTTCAAGCGCGTGAACGACACCTACACGCACGTCGTCGGAGACGGCATCCTGAGGGCCGCGGCCGAGGCGATGCTTGCGTGCACCCGCGAGATCGACATGGTTGCGCGCATTGGGGGCGAGGAGTTCGTCGTGCTCCTGCCCGAAACGGACGTGGCGGGCGCTTCGAGCGTAGGGAACAAGGTGCTGGAGGCCGTCGCTTCGCGAACCTTGGAGGCGCACGGTATTGCCATCACCGCGAGTGTCGGCTTGGCCACCGCCGATCCGTATGACGACGAGGCCTCACTGCTGATGCGGGCGGACTCGCGCCTCTACGAAGCGAAACGCCTCGGCAAGAACCGCGTAGAAGCGTAGGACTAGGTGCTTAAGGCCGCACTGATCGCGGTAGGGCTAGGGATAGTCGGCCTCATCTTCTCGTTCTGGCTCCTCGGCGAGAACCTGTCGACCGCCTGGACGGTGCCAACGTGGGCATATGCCGTCGGGCTCGGACTTGCCGCAGTCGGCTACGCCGCCGGCGCCTTGCGACTGGTGATCCTCGCGCGCCGCGCAGGCGAGAACCTCGGCTTCATACCCGCCCTGCGCGCGTACGCGGTCGGCCTCCTCATGGCCGCGTTGACGCCAGGTAGCGCCGGGCAGGCGCCAGCGGTCGCCCTCTCGCTCGTGCGCGGTGGAATGAGCGCAGCTACTGCCTGGACCATTAACGTGCGCGTGTGGATCTTGGACCTCGTCTTCCTAGCGTGGTCCCTGCCGCTCAGCATTCTGGTCCTCGGCCGTGCCACGCGGCTCTTGTCTGGCGCCAAGCCGGAACTTATCGCCGGAGCCGTGTTCCTCGGCGCCGGGCTGATGGTTGCGCTACTCCTGTTCAGGTTGCGCTGGCTGATCAGCGCCGCCGCCTGGTTGACGAAACTGCCAGGCATTCGCCGGTGGCGCGCTCGGCTCCAAGGGTTCCTGGAACGCCTCAACGTCACGAGCGCCAACCTCAAGCCGGCGCCCTGGTACCACCACGTCCTTCTGCATCTCACGTCGTTCACCGTCTATTTCACGACGTACTTCACGTTCTTCGTGGTGGTCGTTGCCATGCGCCCAGCCACGACGCCGCTCGTGGCCATGGCGAGCGCTCAAGTGCCGACCGTAGCGTCATCGCTCTTCCCCACCCCAGGCGGCACCGGCCTCCTCGAGGTCGGCACCGCCAGCCTCATGCGCCTCAACTCGCCAAGCGCCGGGCGCGTCGACATGCCGATAGCGCCGGCCGAGCCAAGCACGAACGCTGAGGGGTTCGGCGGCGCCGTCGGCGCTGCCGGGTTGGTGGCCGCGACCGACGACGCCAAAAAGGCAGAGGCTGGAGTAGCGGCAGCCATCCTCGCCTGGCGTCTACTCACCTACTACTTGCGCATGGCCGTCGGCGCCCTCGTCGGCGGCGCCCTACTGCGGTCGCGCCGCGACTCTTAGCGCTTCCACGGCATGACGAGGCGCTCGACGAGTTGCAGTAGCGCCGTAAGCCCAACGCCAAGCACCATCACGACGAGCAGGGCCGCGTACATCTTCGGGGTGCTGAGGACCTGCCAGTGGTAGTAGACGAGGTAGCCAACGCCGGTCTTGGCCCGCACGAACTCGACGGCGACGATGACGACGAGCGCCGTTCCAAGCGCTAGGCGCAGCCCGTTGAAGACGATGGGGAGCGCGCCAGGCAAGATGACGTGCCTGAGCATCTGCCAGCGGTTGGCCCCGAAGTTGCTGCCTGCCTGCACGAGGACCTTGTCGATACCCTGCACCCCGGCCATGGTCGAGAGCGCCACGAGGAAGAAGGCCGAGATGGCGACCACCGTGACTTTCGGACCCTCCCCGAACGGGTCGGGGAACACGAGCATGAGGATCGGGAAGATGGCGATCTTCGGCAGCACGTAGATGGCGGACATGGTCGCGTCCAGCATGGTGCGCACCGTGCGGTTGAGGCCCATGACGATGCCGACGAGCAGTGCGGGCACGGCGCCGATCGCGAAGCCGACGATCACGCGCGAGAGCGTCGCCCACACGTGGCTCTCGCTGAACAGCGCGGCAACGCCTGCCCAACCATTAGACGCTAGACTCGCCGGGATGAGCCACGGACGCCCGAGTAACGACGTGCCGGAGAAGCGGTCGTAGTTGACGGTCAGGTCCCAGAGCGCGCCAGCGATGCGCGAAGGCGGAGGGAACCAGCGCGGGTTGAGGACGCCGCTCGTGCTCAGCCACTCCCACGCCGCCAAGACGAGCACGGGGAAGAGCCAGGCGAGCACCCGCTCGTAAGGCCCCTGCAGCCTGAAAGGTAGCCGCCGAGCGGCCACCTCCGCCAGCAGCACGACCAGCACGAATGCCGCGCCGAGCACGGCCCACCACCAACTGCCCCACAAGTCGAGCAGCTGGGCGCCAGCCAACAGCACGGCGAGCCCGACGAGCGGGATGAGCCACTCGGCGGCACCCGGCTTGCGCTTCATGTCGCGGACCTTGGTTACGGCGCTCACGCCTGGGCCTCCATGGCCCTGCGTACCTCGTCGCGCAAGTCGTCCCAGATGGCGCCAGTCAGTTCCCCGAAGCGCGCCGTCGAGGTCGTCGCTAGGTCGCGCGGCCGCGGCAAGTCCACCTCGAACTCGGACTTCTTGGTGCCTGGGTGGGCGGTCATCAGCACCACGCGGTCGCCGAGCAGCACGGCTTCCTCGATCGAGTGAGTCACGTACAGCACCGTCTTCTTGGTCTCCTCCCAGATGCGAAGGAGTTCTTCTTGCAGCACGGCGCGCGTCTGGGCGTCAAGCGCGCCCAACGGCTCGTCCATCAACAGCACTTCGGGATCGTTCGCAAGCGCCCTCGCGATCGAGACGCGCTGCTTCATGCCACCCGAGATCTGCGACGGGTAGTAATGCATGAAGCGCTTGAGCCCGACCTTAGAGAGCCAGCGCTCGGCGACTTCGTAGCGCTCCGCCTTGCCGATACCGCGCATCTGCAGGCCGAACGCCACGTTGTCTAGGACCGTCTTCCAGGGGAACACCGCGTACTCCTGGAAGACGACGTTGTTGAGGGGTTTGCGCGGGTCGGCGCCTGGCACGATGTACGCCTCGCCAGAAGTGAGGTCGTCAAGGCCCGCGAGGATGCGCAGGAAGGTCGACTTCCCGCAGCCGGACGGCCCAACGAGGCATACGAACTCCCCCTCGCCAACCGTTAGGTCGAACCCCTCGAGGGCCGTAACCGTGCCGGCCTTCGAGGGGTAGGACTTGCCTGCGCTGCGGGCGACGATCTTCATGACCATCGCTGCACTAGTGGGCGTGCCTCACTGCTGGTAAGGACCTGCGGCTTCGAGGGCCCAGTCGGCGAACTCGGTCGTGATGACCTTGGTCAGGTCGATGGGCGTGTCGTACTCGGTGCGGCCGTTCTCGCGGTGCACGCGCTCGACGTCGGCCAACCCGTCGACGGGGATGGCCAAGTTCGGGTCGTACAGCACCGGCGTGCCGGTGCGGACGGCTTCCTCCGTCGAGTTGACGTAGTGGAGGTAGGCGGCGATGTTCTCGGGCGCCAGGTAGTCGTCACCCTGCATGAGGCGCGCGGCGTCGAGGAGAGCAAGCGCGAAACGCTTGGCGACCTCCGGCCTCTCGTTCAAGAACTTGCCGGAGCCAACGAACGCGACCGTCATGAGGCCAGGAACCAAGTCAGTTGCAACGGCCACCGCGGTGCCCGCCGCCTCCACCTGGTCGGCGTACGGGGAGCCGAGCAGGGCAGCGTCGATGGAGCCGTTCTCGAAGGCGGCGGGGATGTCGGCGTTACCTAGCGAGATGATCTCGACGTCACGGATGGTAAGGCCCGCTGGCTCGAGCGCCTTGGCGGTGAGGTACTCGCCACCGCTACCCGGGCCACCGGCGAACGCAACCGTGCGCCCCGCCAGGTCGGCCGCCGAGGTCACTGCCCCGGAGTCGTAGAGGTCCTTGCGGACGAGGACCTTGGTGGGGCTGTCGACGAACGGCTCGAGGCCGCCTGGCGCGAAGACGCGCACGTCGATCCCCTGGTTCCAGCCGTTCCAGAGCGAGGTGACGATGGCGATGCCGCCAACGTCGATCTGGCCCTGCTCGAGGAACGCGATGGCCTCGGTGCCAGAGGCGACGGACTCGAGTTGGACGTTCAAGCCGTAACGCTCGAAAAGCCCGCGGTCCTGCGCGACGTACAGGGTTGCGAACTTGAGGATCGGCACGTAAGCCACCTTGACGGACTGGGCCGGCTCGAGCGGCGAGACGCCGTGCGTGTCCTGCGCGTTCGCGAAGCCAAGTGCGACCATTGCCGTAGCTACTGCCAAGAGCAGTCTAGTGATGCGTTTCGTCATCGGCGCCTCCAATTGGTGACCGCGGCCGTCGCCCTTCGGTCCGGAAAGTCAGGCGCACATGTTACCGCCTTGCCGCGGTCCAGGTAACAATGTCCTGCTCCCCGTGCGCAGGGGTCACGTATCATCGCGAAGGCAAGCATGGTCGATAACCTTCTCCCCATCCCAGCTCTCTTGGCCCGGCGGTCGTCGACCGCGCGAGCGGGGCGGCGTTGCCCGTGGTGACGCCAAGCATCGGGTTGGCGTTCGTCGGGGGCATCCTCTCGTTCCTCTCCCCCTGCGTCCTGCCGTTAGTCCCCACCTACTTGGCTTACGTCGGCGGCAGCGCCGACGCCAAGCGCGTGGTGCTCATACGTAACGCCCTCGCGTTCATCGCTGGCTTCTCGCTCGTGTTCATCGCGCTCGGCGCGGGCGCAAGCGCCCTAGGTGCCGTGCTGCGCAGCAACCAGCGCATACTGATGCTCGGCGGCGGCATCCTCGTCATCGTCTTCGGGTTAGTGATGCTCGGCATCATCAAGCTCCCGTGGCTCTACCGCGACACGCGCGTGCAGTACTCAGGCGAGACGCGCACGCCGATCGGCGCACTCCTCCTCGGCATGGCGTTCGCGGCTGGCTGGACGCCGTGCATCGGGCCGATCCTTGGCGCCATCCTCACCATGGCGAGCGCTGCAGGAACGCTCAGTGCGGGCGTCGGCCTGCTAGCCATCTACGCTCTCGGCCTCGGGGTGCCGTTCCTGTTGGCTGCGTTACTGCTCGAGCCGTTCATGCGCTTCTCCAAGGGCTTCCGCCGCTACCTGCCCTGGATCGAACGCGCTTCAGGCGTCATCCTGCTCATCGCTGGCGTCCTCATGGTCACCGGAACCTACACGACGCTGAACGCCATGCTCATCAACATCACTCCAACTTGGCTCCTCGACCACCTATGAGTTCCGCGCCCCCGCCGCTCGCCATAGAGCTGCGCGACGTCACGCGCCGCATGGGCCGCGACTTCGTACTGCGCGGGATGAACCTCGAGATAGCGCCAGGCAAGCTCGTGGTGCTGCGTGGCGCGAACGGCACGGGCAAGACCACGCTCTTGAGGCTGCTGGCGACGCGCTTGCGCCCAACTAGCGGGCAGGCGTTCGTGTTCGGGCATGAGTTGCCGCGGGCGGGCGGCGCCGCGCGCGCCAGGCTCGGTCTGCTCAACGTCACCGGTGGCAGCTTCCCCATGCTCGACGCCCGCGAGAACCTCGAGCTGGCCATCAAGCTCACGCCGGGCGCTGGCGGCGCCGCGGCAGGGGCACTCGACGCTGCCCTCGCCGCCGTTGGCCTGACGGCGGCCGCGAACAAGCTCGTGCGGACGTACTCGAGCGGCATGAAGAAGCGCCTCGGCCTGGCGCGCCTGCTGCTCCTCGACCCGGAACTCTGGCTCCTCGACGAGCCGTACGCCGCGCTTGACGACGCGGGCAAGAGCCTCATGGACGAGTGCGTGTCTGGCGCCAAGGCGAGGGGCCGCACGGTGTTCATGGCGTCTCACGAGTCCGACCGCGATCACCTAGGGCCGGACGCCGTGCTCGAACTGAGCGCTGGGGTCCTGCGCCTCTACGACCCACTCCTAGGGTCGGCCCCGTGAACGACCTGATCGCGGCGCTGGCGGTGGCGCGCAAGGACTTCCTGCAAGAACTCCGTTCGCGGGCCACTACCGTCGCTACCCTGTTCTTTTCAGGCATCACGCTCGTGATGATGGCGTTCGGCCTCGGACGCGACCCCGACCTGATGGCCAGCGCGGCGCCGGGCGTGCTGTGGGTGGCGCTCGCGTTCGCGGGCGTCATCTCCTCTGCGCAAAGCTTCCAGGCAGACCTAGAGGAGGGCGCGCTCGAGCAGCTCCTCCTCCTGCCCGTGTCACGGGCCGCCGTCTACCTCGGCAAGCTGCTGGCGAGCTGGCTCTACCTCTCCGTTCTCGGCATCATCATGTTGCCCGTGGCCTTCGCCCTCTACGGGGCGAGCGCGCCGGCTGAGACCTGGTGGGTGCTGGTCCTCACCGTCATCCTCGGCGGCCTCGGCTTCGCCGTCATAGCGACCTTCTACGCCGGGCTGACCGCGAACCTGCAGGCGCGCGAGGCGCTACTGCCCGTCCTCATGTTCCCGGTCATCGTGCCGGTCATGCTCGGGGCAGTGCGCGCCACCGAGTCTGCTCTACTTGGCGGCGCCGACATCGGACTGGCAGCCTCGTGGCTCCAACTGCTCGCGGGCTTCGATCTCGTCTACCTGGTCGTCTGCAGCAGCATCTTTCACTTCGTGGTCGACGATTGACGCGAATTAGCCCGGAGGCTACGGAGTACGCGACGAGCGGCGCTCGGGTCGTAAGCTATCCGGAGACGGGGCACCTCGCCCCAGAGGAGCGAAGCGATGACTAATGCAACCTCGGGAGCTAAGCGCCCAGCATGGTTGACGGTGTTCGGGGTCTTCAGCCTGGTGCTGTTCGGTTACGGCATGTACTCGGCGCTAGTCGTAAGCCCGCCAGACCGCAACCAGGGCGACCTGATCCGCGTGATGTACGCCCACGTGCCGGTGGCATGGCTCGGCTTCGCGGCCGTGGCCGCGTCCGCCGTGTGGGGCATGCTCTACCTGTGGCGCGGCAGGGCCGTGGACGACGTCCGAGCGCAAGCCAACGCCGAGGCAGGGCTCCTCTTCTCAGCCCTCACCATCTTCGGCGGCATGACATACAGCAAGCCGACGCTCAACACTTTCTGGACGTGGGACGCCAAGCTCACGCTAACGGCGCTCATGCTCGCGCTCATAGTCGGCTACTTCATCGTGAGGGGCCTCATCGAGGAGCCTCAACGCCGTGCCCGCGTCAGCGCCGTCGTCATGATCATCGTGCTGGCAAGCCTGCCCTTCAACTACTTGGCAGCCGAGTGGTTCCGTACCCTTCACCCCGCCAAGAGCGTCAACCTAGACGGCAGCGGCGTGAGCATGGACCCGGTCATGCTGCGCGTCCTGCTCATCAACGTGGCGGCGGCAGCGGCCGTCTTCCTCTACTTCATCTCTGAACGCATCCGCATCGGGCGTCTAGCTCTGGCGCGCGGCCAAATGGCCGACGCCGCGCAGACGGCTAGCCCGCAGGGCGGACGGGAGGTCGTCAGTGTTCGCTAACCTCACCCATTGGCAGTGGGTCGCCGTAGCCTGGCTCGAAGTCATCGTGGTCTACGTCGGTTACCTCCTATACTTACAGTGGCGCGAACGCCAAGCAAGGCACTCGGGCGGCAAAGGATGAAACGCATCGTTTACGCCCTCCTAGGGGTCGCCGTGCTCGCAGTCGCTGGCTTCCTCATCGCGAGGGCCCTGCAGTCTTCGCTCGTCTACTTCATCCTTCCGAGCGAGTACGCGCGTGACGCGGCCTCGTTCGACGGCAAACGCGTGCGCCTCGGTGGCCTAGTCGAGGCTGGCAGCGTCAACTTCGACGACACGCAGTTGCACCTCACCTTCCAGATCACAGACGGCATCAAGGGCTACCAGGTACAGTACGACGGCGCGCCACCCGACCTCTTCCAGGAGAACGGCGGCGTGGTCATCGAGGGTCGCTTCCACGACGACGTCTTCGTTGGCGACAACCTGCTAGTCAAGCACAGCGAGGACTACCATCCACCTGCCGAGGGTGAGCCGATCGACGTCGAAGCTCTCAAAGAGTCACTGCGCTGAGTCAGGAGTAGTCACGTGCTAGAAGTTCAATTAGGACCGCTGGGGAGCGCCAGCGTATTCATCGCCTTCGGCTTGGCTCTCTATGGCGCCATCGCCGGCTCGCTTGGAGCCATGCGTCGCGACGCCAGGTTGCAAACGAGCGCCCGCCTCGCCGCCGTTGCCGGGTTCATCCTCGCGACGGCTGCCGTCGTCATCATGCAGGCGGCCCTGCTAGGCGACGACTTCAGCGTCTCGTACGTCGCCAATCACTCGCGCATCGCTTCGCCGATATGGGTGAAGGTCGTGACGATGTGGGCCGCACTCGAGGGCTCCATCCTTCTATGGGCCTGGCTCCTCAGCGGTTACACGGCGCTGCTCGCCGTAACGGCGCCACTCAGCCCGCTGCGCCCATGGGCCATCTCCATCATGCAGGCCGTGCAGGTCTTCTTCTTTGCCGTCGTGGCCTTCCTCGCCAACCCGTTCACGGTCTTGCCCTTCCCGCCGCTAGACGGCCCCGGACCCAACGAACTCCTGCAGAACCACTGGATGATGGCAGTGCACCCGCTGCTCATGTACCTAGGGTTCGTGGGGTTGACTGTGCCGTTCGCTTACGCCATGGCGGCGCTCATCACGCGGCGGCCCGGCACGGAGTGGATGGCGCAAACGCGGCGCTGGACGCTAACTGGTTGGGGCTTCCTCTCAGCCGCCATCGTTGCCGGTGGTTGGTGGAGTTACGAGGTCCTCGGCTGGGGCGGCTACTGGGCCTGGGATCCCGTCGAGAACGTTAGCTTCATGCCATGGCTGACGGCCACCGCCTTCATCCACAGCGTGCAGGTGCAGGAGCGGCGGCGCATGTTGAAGCCGTGGAACGTGCTGCTCATCATCACGACCTTCTCGCTCTCCATCCTCGGCACCTTCCTAACGCGCTCCGGCGTCATTTCCTCCGTGCACGCCTTCGGTAACGGGCCAGTTGGCCCTGCGTTCCTAGGGTTCTTCCTACTAGTCACCCTGGCGGCTTTCGGCCTGCTTGCGCTTCGCTGGGACGATGTCAAGGACCGCGCAGACCTCGATTCCGTCGTCAGCCGCGAGGGCAGCTTCCTCGGCGTGAACATCCTCTTCGTCGCCCTGACGGCCGCCGTGCTTCTCGGCACGTTCTTCCCCCTCATCGTCGAGGCGGTATCCGGCGACAAGGTAACGGTCGGGGCGCCGTTCTTCGACCAGGTGACGTTGCCGATCTGGATGCTCGTCTTCCTCCTGATGGGCATCGGGCCGCTGCTCCCATGGCGGCGCGCCCAGCAACAGCGCCTAGGCCGGAACCTCCTGTGGTTGGCTGGCGCGTTCGTCGTCTCAGGCGCTCTCGCGTGGTTGTTCGGGGTGCACAAGATCTACCCAGCGCTAACCGTCGCCCTAGCCGGTTACAACGTCATGAGCCTCGTGCTGCTCCTCAGCGGCGCGCTCGTGCCGCGCATGCGCCTCACCAAGCAGGGCTTCGTGCGTGTACTGCGCTCCTACGCCGGTGAGAGCCGCAGGCGCGTCGGGAGCATGATCGTTCACTTCGCCGTCATCGTCGTGGCGCTGGGAGTCGCTTTCAGCTCCGGCTACCGCGTCGACGAGCAGGTGAAGCTCGACTTCGGCGCCAGCGCGGAGTTCTCGGGTTACACCCTCACAGCCGTCGACCGCTTCATGGAGCGCACGCCGCAACGCATCAGCGCGGGCGCCATCATCGACGTCTCGCGCAACGGCAAGCCGATCACTACCTTGAAGCCGCGCCTCAACCTCTTCGGGGAGGCGGGTCGCACGGTGCCAACCCCAGCCGTCTACTACACCGCCAGTCACGACCTCTACCTCAACCTCAACAGCACCGTCGGGCCGGACAGCACCTTCGTAGTGCTGCGCGTCGTCAAGAGCCCGCTCGTCACCTGGATCTGGGTTGGCGGCCTCCTGCTAGCGCTCGGCACCATGTATAGCCTTGGGGGCAACAGACGCACAGCGCCAGCCCGCGCCGCCGCTGAGGCACACGAGGGCGCGAACGCGTGAAGATCGGCCGCCTCCTCATCGTCGCCTTGGCCTTAGCGTTGTTGGCCGCGCTGTTCGGGTTCGGCTTGCTCCGCGGCAGCCCAGACCGCGACATCGCCTCCGTGCTCGTCGGCAAGCCAGCGCCAGTCTTCGACCTCCCGCTCTACGAGCGCTACCAACCTGAGTACGGCGCGAGCTTCGCGCTAGCTGATCACGTCGGCAAGCCCATGGTCGTCAACTTCTGGGCGTCTTGGTGCCTCCCCTGTTACGAGGAAGCACCGGAACTACAGAGCTTCTGGTCCGAATACCAAGACAAGGGCGTCCTCGTGGTGGGCGTCCAAACCCAAGACAAGGACAAGCGCCGCGAGGGCCGCGACTTCATCGGCCGCTTCGGCCTGACCTTCCCCAACGTCTTCGACAACGACAGCCAGGTGAGCGTCAACTGGGGCCTGTACGGCGTGCCCGAGACGTTCTTCATCGACGCCGAAGGCAACATCGTCGGCAAACACGTCGGACCGGTCACGGTCGAGGCGCTCAAGACCAACGTCGAGGCGCTGCTTAGATGACACGCCATCGGCGCCGCGCGCTACTCGCGGTGGTACTAGCAGTGCTTCTAGGATCGGCGTTCGCGCAGGACGTCGAGATCGGCTCGCGCGCTTTCGACATCGCGCGCAACCTCCGCTGCCCCGTCTGCGTATCTGAGAGCGTGGCCGACTCTAGCGCCCAGATCGCACAGCAGATGCGCACCGTCATTCAGGAGCGCATAGACGAGGGGATGACCGACCAACAGATCTACGCGTACTTCCAGGCGAGCTACGGCGACTGGATCATGCTTCAACCACCGAAGCGCGGCGTGCACCTGTTCGTTTGGCTCCTGCCAGTGCTCGTCGCATTGACGGCCTTGGCAGTAGTGGCGGTGCTAGCGCGGCGCTGGCTGGCGGCGTCTAGGACTCCCATAAACGCTTCTGCCGAGGAGCTAGCTCGCGTCAGGCAGCTACTGGGCGAGGGCGGACCGGCGGGCGGCCAGGAGGCGCGCCCCGAACCCGAGAGCAGGGATAGTTGATGTTCACGATGGTCCTGATCGGCGTGCTGGTGCTGATCGCCTTCTTCTACGTAGCATTGCCGCTGCTGGCGCCCGGGCAAGCAGACCCGCTGCCGGACGACCGCGACCCCGTCCTCGTCGACCTTACGGAGGAGAAGACGGCGTTGCTCCGCGCCATCCGTGAACTTGACGCACGCGAAGACTTGCCGCTCGAAAGGCGCCAAGAACTCCACGCGCGTTACGAGGCTAAAGCGGCCAAGGTCCTAACTGCCATCGACGAGCGGCAGGCGTCACTAAGCGGCGAACCACGGCGGGCAGCGCCGAACCAGAACAAGCGGCGCGTGCCGGTTGGCGCGGTCGTCGTCCTCGGCGTGTTCCTCGTGCTGGCAGCCGCGTTACCTACTTACCTATTGCCGCGCGTGTCAGACTCGGACACCATCACCACGACGGACGTCGACGTCGCACGCCAACTCCAGGCGGCGCAACGCGCAGCGCAAGACAACCCGAACGCCACCAACCTCCTCGCGCTAGGCGACCTCTACCTGGGGCTACAACGACTCGATGACGCCGAGACGGCTTACCGCCGGATCGTCGACGAGGTGGCTCCCGTCCCAGCCGCCGTCTACAAACGCATGGCGATCCTCTACCTGCAGCGCGACCTCGCCCAGGCGCAAGGTTGGCTCGAGTTGGCGCGCGGCACGGACCCGAACGACCCAGAGACGCTCTACCTCCTCGGCGAGGTGGCGTTCGCACGAGGCGACCTCGCCAAGGCCTCCGACGCGTACCAGGCGTTCGCGGCCACGCCAACGGGCGCGGCGGAACCCACGACGCAACAACGCTTGACCATGATCCAGAACCTCGAGCCGCTCAACGCGGCCGTGCAAGCAGACCCTAGCCTCGCCAACCTCATGGCGCTAGGCGATGCCTACTGGGAGGCCTCGGAGCCGCAGCGGGCCGTCGAGAGCTACTTCAAGGTACTTACCGACTTCGACCCGACGCAACCCCGCGCCCTTGCCCGCACCGGTCAGCTCTTGTACGTGGCAGGGCGTCCGGCTGACGCCATCGGCGCCATCGAGCGCGCGGCGGAGGCGGCTTCTGGTCTAGAAAACCTCGACCCAGACAGCGTGATGACGCTCGCAGACGCATACGCCCAAACGAACGCTTGGGCGGCGGCCGCCACCACCTACGACGTGTACGTTAGCCTCGTTGGCCCGACCGCTGGCGTCGCTGCCGCTGCACTCGCGGACGCAGCTAGGGCGCAAGCGGACGGCACGGCTCAAGGCGGGCTTGACGGCGCGGCTGGGTTACCGGCCATCGGTCGTCAAGTGTTCGCCGCCAACTGCGCGGAATGTCACGGACCCAACGGCGAGGGTGGGATGGGCGTGACTCTGGCAGGCAACAGCCGCGCAGGCAACGAAGCCAACGTTCGCGACGCCGTAAGGTTCGGCCGCGGCATGATGCCCGCCTTCATGGCGGAGCTCGAACCCACGGCCATCGACGCGGTCGTGGCTTACGTCACCCAGGTGCTTTCGCAGAACCAGGCCAACCGCTGATGACCGGACCCGGCGCCCCAACCAACCCCAAGCGCCGGGAGCTCATCAAGTGGTTGTGGCGGCTACCCGTGTTCGCGGTGGCTGTCGGCGGCGGCCTCGGGGTCTACGAGGCCATCAAGGTGCACTTCCTAAAACAGAACGCGGCAGCCGAGCCTGAGTTCGCAGCTACGACGCCGACGCGCGTCGCCACGCTAGGTGACTTCGGTGAAGTGTGGGACGAAGCGGCCTTCGAGGTGCCTGGCGCCGGCGCGACTGGCGGTCCGCTACCTGCGCTCGCCGTGCGCCTACCCGGCCCCATCCCAGGCGACCTGGCCATAGCGAGCGGCGTAGCTGGCGCAAGCGCTTACCTCGCCGCGTTCAGTCGCGTGTGCACCCACCAGCACTGCGTGGTGGTGCTCAACCGCGACATCGAGGCCATCAACTTCGGCTTCAACTACCTGACCGACAAGCCGGCCCTCACCTGCCCTTGCCACCTGAGCGTCTTCGACCCAACGCAGGCGGGCAAGGCCGTTAGCGGCCCGGCCGTCCTGCCGCTACCGCGCGTGCGTCTCGAGCTGATCGGCGGCGAAGTGTTCGCCACCGGCGTCGAGCGCAGCTAAGGGCCTTATCATCTGAGTTACCAGCGGGGCGCGATCGGCCAGGCAAGCGCCGACCGCCAAACCGCGAGGAGGAACACCATGAACCCCCTACTACGCCTCAAGCAGCTCGGTCAGAGCATCTACCTTGACGAGATTCGCCGCTCGTGGATCACCGACGGCAGGCTCAAGCAACTGATCGACGATGACGGCCTGGCTGGCGTCACCTCCAACCCAGCCATCTTCCACAAGGCCATCGTCGACACCGCCGACTACGCTGACGCCATCGCGGCGCACGCCCGCGCGGGCGCAACGCCTCACGCCACGTACGAGGACCTAACGGTAAGCGACATCTCCGCCGCGGCCGACGTCTTCAGGCCGCAGTTCGACGCGAGTAACAAGTACGACGGCTGGGTGTCGCTCGAAGTCTCCCCAGAGCTAGCGAACGACGAGGACGGCACGGTCGCGGAGGGCCTCCACCTCTTCGGGCTCCTCGATCGCCCCAACGCCTTCATCAAGGTGCCAGCCACGGATGCGGGCGTGCCGGCCATCAGGCGCCTGATCGCAGAGGGCGTCAACGTCAACGTCACGCTGCTCTTCGGGTTGCCGCGTTACCGCCAAGTGGCGGAGGCGTTCCTCGCCGGGTTGGAGGAGCGCCACGAGGCTGGCAAGAGCGTAGACATCGCGTCCGTCGCCAGTTTCTTCCTCAGCCGCATCGACGTCATGATCGACCCGCTCCTTGACGCCATCGCGCGGCAACCCGTGCCGCAGGCCAGCGCTGCGCACCAGCTGCGTGGCACTGCCGCCGTCGCGAGCGCCAAGCGCGCCTACGTCATCTACGAGAGCCTCTTCGGGGCCGGCAGCGAGCGCTTCGCGCGGCTCGCCAAGCTCGGCGCGCGCCCGCAGCGCCTACTCTGGGCCTCCACAAGCACCAAGGACCCGACATACTCGGACGTCAAGTACGTCGAGCCGCTCATCGGGCCAGACACGATCAACACGTTGCCGCTCGAGACCATAGCAGCGTACCTCGACCACGGCGACCCGAAGGTCACCATCAGCGATGGCGCCGACGACGCCCTGGGGCTGCTGCAGGCGTTGGCTGGCGTAGGCGTGGACCTTGACGCTGTGACGGCGAAGCTCGAGGAGGAGGGCGTCGCCAAGTTCATCAAGCCGTTCCGCGACTTGCTAGCTACCCTCGCTAGTGAACTGGCGAAGGCGCCGACGCGCGGCTAACGCCACTGACATGCGACAACTACCACCGGCGCGGCGCCGTCAGGCTTCGCGCCGGTGCTGTCTCACGGTGGAGCGCAGCAGGAAGTAGTAACCGACGATCCCTACGAGCGCCATCCCGAACCACTGGATGGCGTAACCGAGGTGTGGGCCCTCGTTGGTATCTGGTGCCCGCAGCGCTTCTGGGAGGGCGCCGGCGTTGGCCGGCGTCTGCTGCCTGAGGATCACATATGCGGGAACGAGATCGAACGGCATCTGCGGTGCAAGGCGCGTCGTGTCGACGTAGAAGCTCTGCACCAGCTTCCCTGTCGGCGGGTCGTGCGCCGCCAACCCAGCTAGTGCGCCCGTCGGCGCGGCCTGGGGTGGGTGGAGTTCGCCGACCACGGTCACCGTCCCGCTGGGTGGCAGGGCTGCCGTTACCGGGACGGAGTCCAGGTCGTAAGGCACCCAACCGCGCTCCACCAGGATGGCATCACCCGCCCACTGACCGGCACTGGCGTCAAGCACCAGGGGCGTGAGCACGTTGAAGCCTGGCCGCCCGTCGAGGGAGCGGCCGCGCAACAGCACCTCGTTCTCCGGTGCGAAGGCGCCGCTGACGTTGACGGGCAAGTACTCTGGCACTGCGGCGCCCGGCACCAAGGCCGTAGCGAGCGGCGCTGGCGGCAGGTGGACGCGAGCAGCGATGACGGCGTTGACCTCGCGCTTGTGACCCAGGCGGCGCAACTGCCAGAACCCGAAGTTGACGAACGCGACCACCAGCACTAGGGCGAGCAGGTGACCGGCCAACCAGCGGCCCCGTAGCAAGAGCGGCCGCTTGCCGCCCGCGCCACTCTCACCCTTCATCGTTGGTGTTGCGCTCAGAAGATGACGCGGTCAAGCGCCATCGCGAGGAAGAGGAGCGCCAAGTAACTCATCGAGTACTTGTAGAGGGGCAGCGCCGTCACGCGGTCGACGCTCTGACCGGAGCGCATGACGAAGAAGACGCGCGCCATGCGGACGGCGAGCATGACGTTGAGGGCAAGCGCCGCAACGAAGTAGACGATGCTGAACTCGTGCAGGAAGAACGGCAGGATGGTCAGCACCACCGTTAGCACCGTGTAGAAGATCATCTGCATGATGGTCGCTCGTTCGCCGATGATGGCTGGCGCCATGGGGACGCCGACGTTGGCGTAGTCCTTCTTGACCATCAACGCCAGCGCCCAGAAATGCACCGGCGTCCAGACGAACACGACGGCGAACAAGATCCAGGCGAGCAGGCTCAGGTCGCCTGTCACGGCGGCCCAGCCGACGAGGGGTGGGATGGCGCCGGCGGCGCCACCTATGACGATGTTCTGCCAGGTGCTGCGCTTGAGCCACATGGTGTAGATGAGCACGTAGAAGGCGATGCCTGCCCAACTGAGGAGCGCGGCAAGCACGTTGGACGTAAGTGCGATGACGACGAAGGAGAGCACCGTGAGGGCGATAGCGAAGATCAGCGCGTTGCGCGGCGTTACGGAGCCCTTCACCAGCGGGCGCTTCGCGGTGCGCTTCATGTTCACGTCGATGTCCGCGTCGTAGACCATGTTGTAGACACCCGCCGCCCCGGCCGACATGTAACCGCCGATGAGGGTGCCGAGCAGCACCAGCCAGTTCGGCATGCCCCTAGCCGCTATGAACATGGCGCCAGCCGTAGTGAGGAGCAGGAGCGAGATGACCTTCGGCTTGGTGAGGATGAAGTAGTCGCGGATAGTGGCACGGGCGGTCTGAGCTCCGGCGGGCACGGTGTCTGTCACGATCTTGCGCTCTCCATAACTGCGCCACGCACGGCGCCTGAACCGAGCGCCGCTTGGCGCCCGCCTAGTAGTTGCAACGAGGTGGCCGCGAGCAGCGCGTACGCGGCCACTGCCACCAGCAGGTGGGCGAGCTGCAGGACGACGGGCGCTTGCAGTCCAAGGTTGACGGTCCCAAGCAGGAGCTGGCTGACGTAAACACCAAGCAGCACGCGTGAGGTGGTCGCCGCTTGCGGCACCGACTTGAGCCACCACGCCATGCCGAGGCTGACGAACAGGTAGGTGCCGACGGCGATGGCGATCAGGGGGTGCAGAAGGCGCAGGCGGATCAGCGGGTGCGAGTCGACGTCGAAGTCGGCCCGCAGGCCAGCGGCTAGCGACTCCGACGGGAACATAGTGTTGCCCATCGCAGCTATGCCGCCCGTGAACATGAGCACGAGCATGAGCAGCAGCCCGAGGCCAGTCACGGTAGCTAGACCCGTTTGCGCCCTCAGGCGCAAGGGGAAATCGGGCCTGGCCTTGCTCGCGTAGACGACGGTTCCTGCCAACATGCCGATCAACAACATCGAGTTGACGAGGTGCGACGCCACCCACACGCCGCGCGCGACGGTCGTGTTCTCGCCCGTCATGCCGAGCAGCACGGTGGCTCCGCCGATGAGCGCCTCGAGCACCAAGAAGGCGAAACTGAGGCTAGCGAACACGGCGAGGCCGGCGTTCTCGCGCCTCTTGCGCAACGCCAGTAGCAGGAGCAAGGCGCCAACGATGAGCACGCCACCGGACAGCAGCCTGTGGCTGAACTCGATGACGGTTTCGATCGACGGGTTGAGAGGCACCACGACGCCGTTGCAGGTCGGCCAGTGACTGCCGCAGCCCGCGCCCGAGCCGGTGCTGCGCACGAACGCGCCCTGCAAGATGACGACGACGTTGCTTATCAGCGCAACCCAAGCCAACACCAAGATCGGTGAACGTTTCACTACTGCCTTCGACTCGCTTCCTTCGGGAGGTCCGCTGGCGCGACCTTGCGCCATCTCTAAGCCGCTGCCCCGGCCACTACAGCCATGGCTGCCGCCCGGCGCGTAACCGTGCCATGCTATCAGAGCGCACCACGCGCTACCCGTAGTGCCGAACCGAGCAAGCTTCCGTGCCTCAAGGCATGGCCGACATGCCGACTGGCACGGCACACGGCGCTCTCACACATGTTAGCGATGATGTAACGCGACGCCGGGAGGCGGGGACCTCGTCAACTGCCGGGTTCTTTCCGCTTGCGAGGGTGATGATACACTCACCGAACCGAGTTAGCTCTTCGGAGGATAAGTTGATCAGGACCAGGTTACCGAGCACCACTCTGCTGCAGTACGCACTTACGGCGCTACTGCTAGCGGCTTTCAGCGGCGCCTTCGCGCAAGAGGCGGAACAGGCCCCGCTCGATCCCGCCACCCTCATAGAGAACGGTGCCTTCTATCTCGACCGAGGCGATTGCGCCTTGGCTCAGTTCTTCTACCAAGAAGCGCTCCGCAGCGAACCGAGCAACGCCGTCGCACTCGTTGGCAAGGGGCGCTCGCTATCCTGCCAAGGCGCTTACAAGGCCGCCATCGACGCCTTCCAGGCCGCCCAGGCAGCCGACCCCAACTTGGTGGACGCCCACGTGTACCTGGCCATCACCTACCAGAACCAGTTCCAGTCAGACCCGACCGCCTACTCCGGCCGCCTCGCCGACGCGCTCGACACCATCCAGCGCGCAGAGCGCATCAAGCCTGACGACTGGCGCGTCCAGAACACCAAGGGCGTCATCCTCTACCTCCTCGGCGACCTCGCCGCTGCCCGCACGACCCTCGAGCGCGCCGTAACCCTCGTAAGCGCCGACACGAGCGTCTCGAGCCTGTCAGCCAACGAGAAGAGCACCGTACAGGTGAACTTGGGCCGCGTCTACCGCGACCTCTCCGAGTTCGACCTGGCACTGGCTGCTTTCCGCCGCGCCGTCGTGATCGACCCATCAAGCGCCACCGCTCACAACAACCTCGGCAACATCGCGTACCGCATCGGCGACTGCGCCACCGCAGAGTACGAACTGTCGCAGGCCGCCAGCTTGGCGCCGGACTCCGTTTCATCCGTTTCCCAGCTCGGCATCGCGCTCTTCGAGTGCGGCGACGTGGCTGGCAGCGTGTCCAAACTCGAGGCCGCGGTTGCCCTCGAGGGGGCCGTCTTCCTGCCCCCCGTCTACACCTACCTCGCGCGCGCGTACTTGACCGTCGGTCGCATCGACGAGGCCGTCAAGTACGCAGAGTATGGCTCCCTCCTCCCGCCACCAAGCGCCGACGCCTACTACTGGCTCGGGAAGGCGTACCAGCGCCGCGCGGGTAGCAACGACCAGGCGAACGCCAAGCGGTCCTTCGAACGCGCGCTCGAACTCGACCCGAACTACAAGGCAGCGCGCACGGAGCTCGGCCAGTAACGGCACCAACAACCGCTTGAAGGCGGGCGCCAGGACCTCGATGCTCCTGGCGCCCGCATCTTTTGCCCAGCTGGTCGCCTCCCCGGTGGACTAGCGCGCGGGCACCCTGTATACTTCATAGGTTTGGCTGGCGGCAGCGGGATGTCCGCCTTAGCCAATCGATACTTGGGCGCAGCCGGTGCAACACCACCAAGGCGGCTACTAGCAGCCAGGCTCACCGATATCGACCTCAACATCCCGCCATGGAGGAACAAAGTGTCGTACTTAGGAATGAAGCAACTCCTCGAGGCCGGTGTGCACTTCGGCCACGAGACGAAGCGCTGCAACCCGAAGATGAAGCGTTACATCTTCGCCGAGCGCAACGGCATCTTCATCATCGACCTGCAGAAGACCCTAGTCGAGAGCGAGAAGTCGTTCGACTTCCTCCGCGACCTCGCGGGGCGTGGCGGCACCATCCTCTTCGTTGGCGCCAAGAAGCAGGCCCAAGAGATCCTCGCCGCCGAGGCGCGGCGCTGCGGCATGCCTTACATCAACGAACGGTGGCTAGGCGGCCTACTCACTAACTTCAAGACTATCCGCACGCGCGTAGAGCGCCTGCGTGAGCTAGAAGCGATGTTCGAGGACGAATCGATCCTACGCTTCACCAAGAAGGAGCAGATCGACCTCGGCAAGGAGCTCCAGCGTCTCCAGCGCTACCTGGGCGGCATCCGCGACCTCAACCGCCTGCCAGACGCGCTCTTCATCATCGACCCGGCCAAGGAGGCCATCGCGGTGAAGGAAGCCAACAAGCTCGACATCCCCGTCGTGGCGTTGGCAGACACGGACTCCGATCCCGACGTGCTCGACTTCATCATCCCGGGCAACGACGACGCCATCCGCTCCATCCAGTTGGTGACCGCGCGGCTAGCCGACGTCATCATCGAGATGCGCGGAGGCGAGGACGCCGGCGCGGCAGCCGAGTCCGACGACCGCGAGACGCTCAGCATGCCGATGTCCGGCCCTGAGCGCGCCATCCAGGAAGCCGCTGCAGCGGCCGAAGGGCCAGACGCCCCGGCACCTGCCATGCGCGCCTCCGAAGTGGTCACCAAGGCCCCAGAGGTGAGCGAGGTCGAGTCGGGCGAGGAAGTCCTCGACGAAGACGAGGTCGCGGAAGACTAAGGCAGCACGGGCCGCGCAAGCGCGGCCAAGGAACCACATCCGGTGAGGGCCGCCAGTCCGGCCAGCCCTGACCGTGCAAGTCCCGCGCACCAGCGGGACCGAAGGGAAGACGCAAGATGGCTGTTTCAACCGAACTGATCAAGCAGCTGCGGGCCATGACCGGCGCCGGCATGCTGGACGTCAAGAAGGCACTCGACGACGCAGACGGCAACCTCGACAAGGCCGCTGACCTCCTGCGCGAGCGCGGCATCGCCAAGGCAGACAAGAAGGCCGGCCGCGTGGCCAAGGAAGGAATCGTCGGCTCCTACATCCACCACAACGGCAAGATCGCCGTGCTGGTCGAACTGAACTGCGAAACCGACTTCGTGGCGCTCAACGAGAAGTTCCAGGAGCTAGCGCGCAACCTCGCCATGCACATCGCCATGGCCAGCCCCGCCTACACGCGCCGTGAAGAAGTGCCCGAGGAAGTCATCGCCGCCGAGAAGCATGCCTTGCTCCGTCAGGTCGAGGAGGAAGGCAAGCCCGCCAACGTCGCTGAGAAGATCGTCGAAGGGCGCCTCAACAAGTACGTCTCCGAGATCGTCCTGCTCGAGCAGGATTACATCAAGGACGACAAGAAGACGGTAGATGCCCTCGTCAAGGAAGTCGCCGCGACCCTCGGCGAGAACATCCAGGTCGGGCGTTTCTCTCGCATAGCAATCGGCGAGTAACGACGGCATGAAACGCGTCCTCCTCAAACTCTCGGGCGAGTTCCTGGCTGGCCCAGGTGGTTTCGGGGTGTCACCGGACGCGACCGCATCGTTAGCGGATGAGATCGCCGCGGCTCTAAGCCGCGGCGTTCAAATAGCTATCGTCGTGGGCGGTGGCAACTTCTGGCGTGGCGCACAACACGGCAAGCACATGGACCCGGCGACCGCCGACTACGTCGGCATGCTCGGCACGGTGATGAACGCCATCGCGCTCCAAGACGCGCTCGAGCACAAGGGCGTCGACACGCGCGTCCAGACGGCCATCACCATGCAGGAGGTGGCAGAGCCGTACATCCGGCGCCGCGCCCTGCGCCACCTCGAGAAGGGGCGCATCGTCATCTTCGGCGGCGGGACGGGCAACCCGTTCTTCACCACCGACACGACGGCCGCGCTCCGCGCGCTCGAGATCGACGCGGACGTCGTCCTCATGGCGAAGAACAAGGTGGACGGCGTCTACGACGCCGACCCGAACCGCACGCCAGGCGCGAAGCGTTACCGCACCCTCTCATACCTAGACGTCCTGAACGGCGGCCTTGCCGTTATGGACGCAACGGCAGTCAGCTTGTGCATGCAGCGCGAGTTGCCCGTCATCGTCTTCGACATCTTCCGCTCAGGCAACCTTGGCCGCTTGCTGGCGGGCGAGCGCGTTGGCACTCACATCGCCTCGAACGTCGTGACGGAGTACGCCGACCAGTAGCAAGAGGTCGGCGCCGCGGCCGCGGTAGACTCATGTCACACGCCATCTGGCCCCGGAGGTAATGGGCATGCCCAACCCACTCAACGAAGCGCGCGAGCGGATGCAGAAGAGCGTTGACGCCTTCCAGTCCAACCTGTCTACCGTCCGCACCGGCCGCGCCAACCCAGCCGTGTTAGGTCGCGTAGTGGTCGAGTACTACGGCGCGATGACGCCGCTCGCCCAACTCGCCAACATCTCGACCCCAGATCCACGCACGCTGCTCATCACCCCGTTCGACAAGAGCGTCGCCAAGGGCATCGAGAAGGCCATCCTCGAGGCTGACCTCGGCTTCAACCCAAGCAACCAGGGCGACAGCATCTTCATCACCGTTCCAGCGCTCAACGACGAGCGCCGCCGCGACCTCGTCAAGTCCGTGCACCAACTCGCGGAGGAAGCGCGCGTGGCCATAAGGAACATACGGCGCGACGTGCTGACGGAGCTCCGCGCCGCCCAGAAGGACGGCGACCTGAGCGAGGACGACCTGCGCCGCGCGGAGGCCGACGTGCAGAAGGCAACGGACGAGTTCATCGCCAAAGTCGATGCCAGGACGAAAGTTAAGGAGACGGACATCCTCGCGGTGTGACTCCCAACCTGCCCGACGACGACTTCACCTCGGGCGCCCTGAGCCAACTCGAGGCCCCAAGCGCCGAGACGCGCGCGCGCAAGCATCTGCCGCGCATAGTGTCGGCGCTGGTTGCTTTCGTGGTCACGCTCCTCGTCTTGTGGGTCGGGCTGCCGCTCCTTGCGCCCGTCTACCTGATCCTCACGCTCGTGGCCGTCCAGGAGTACACCGCGCTGATGAGCCTGCGCGGCATACCCATCCGCAAACGCAGCATCTGGGTAGCCGCCGTCCTCACGCTGCCTGCCTCGTTGCCGATCAGCTACCCCGGCATGCAGCCGCTCATCGCGGGAGTCAGTTGGCGCGAGGCGCTCATCGGCCTCTTCGCCCTCTACTTCGTGGCGCTCGAGCTCGCTAACCCCAACCGCAACTCGCTGCAGGCGGTAGTGTTCTCGTTCTTCGGTTACCTGTACATCCCGTGGCTCTTCGGTTACATCATCACCTTGAGGTACACGCCAGACGGAGTGCTCGGCCTCTGGTACTTGACCCTGCCGGCCCTAGCAGTCGTTGCTACCGACGTGGGAGCGTACATCTTCGGGAGCCTCTTCGGTAAACGGCAATTGGCGCCGCTCATTAGCCCGAACAAGTCAGTAGAGGGCTCGATCGGCGGGCTCGTTCTGGCCGCGGCCGTGGTCGGGGCAGCGCTCGTCTACCTAGAGCGCCGCGCGGGCCTGCACGTGAACGTCTACGACGGGCTCCTCTTCAGCTTGCTGGTTTCGAGCGCCGCGCAGTTGGGTGACCTCTTCGAGTCGCTACTGAAGCGCTGGGCGGGCGTCAAGGACGCCGGCGTGTTCCTGCCCGGCCATGGCGGGGTCCTCGACCGCATCGACAGCGCCCTCATCGCTTTCCCCGTCACCTACTTCTTCGTCACCCTCGTGATCCTGCGCTAGCTGCTCGCGCGGGGCAACGGCGAGGCGCACCCCGGCCGTGCGGTACAGTGGAGGCCGCCGCGCGCCAGCGCTGAGGAGGTCCCTCGCCCGCCAGCGCCGCCCGAGGAGCCTTGAACACCGTGGAAGCCTTACCGAAGTCGCGCCCGCCAGAGACAGCCGCGGACCGCACAGTCGCCCCCAACTTCATAACCGACATCATCGACCGCGACTTGGCGAGCGGCGAGCTGAAGCACGTCGTCACGCGCTTCCCACCGGAACCGAACGGTTACCTGCATATCGGGCACGCCAAGGCCATCCAGCTCGACTTCGGGGTGGCCAACGACTACCGCGGCGTCACGTTCTTGCGTTACGACGACACGAACCCCGTAACAGAGGACCCGGAGTTCGTCGCCGCCATCGAGCGCGACGTGCGCTGGCTCGGCTTCGAGTGGCACGCCGTGCGGCACGCCAGTGACTATTTCGGGCAGCTCTACGATTACGCAGTCACGCTCATCAATATGGGCGACGCCTACGTCGACAGCCTCAACGAGGAGCAGATCCGCGATTACCGCGGCAGCGTGACGGAGGCGGGGCGCAACAGCCCGTTCCGCGAGCGTAGCGTCGAGGAGAACCTCGACCTCTTCGCCCGCATGCGCGACGGCGAGTTCGGCCCGGGCGAGCACGTGCTGCGCGCGAAGATCGACATGAGCGCAGCCAACATGAAGATGCGCGACCCGATTCTCTACCGCATCGTTGACGCTGCCCACTACCGCACTGGCAACGAGTGGCCCATCTACCCCATGTACGACTTCGCCCACCCCCTCTCTGACGCCATCGAGGGCGTTTCCCACAGCCTCTGCACCCTCGAGTTCGATAACAACCGGGAAGTCTACGATTGGGTCGTAGAGCGCCTCGTCGGCGGCCCCCGGCCGCACCAGTACGAGTTCGCGCGGTTAGTGCTGGATTACACCGTGGTCAGCAAGCGCAAGCTCATCCGGCTCGTGCGCGAGGGCGTCGTTAGCTCGTGGGACGACCCGCGCATGCCTACCATCTCGGCCTTGCGCAGGCGCGGCGTGCGGCCCGAGGCCATCCGCGAGTTCACGAACCGCGTCGGCGTGGCCAGGGCCAACAGCCGCACTGACCTCGCGCTGCTCGACTCGAGCATCAGGGACGACCTGAACCCCATCGCGCCGCGCGTACTGGCCGTACTGGAGCCCCTGAAGGTCGTTCTCGCGAACGTGGCGGAGGGTTCGGTTCGCGAGCTAGACGCGCCCTATTGGCCGGCGGACGTGCCTGGCGAGGGCAGCAGGCCAGTTCCGCTGACCCGCGAGATCTACATCGAGGCAAGCGACTTCGAAGAGGTGCCGCCACCCGGCTTCAAGCGGCTGGCGCCAGGCAGGGCCGTGCGCCTGCGCCATGGGCCGGTCATCCGCTTGGACGAGGTCATCAAGGACGCCAGCGGCGCCGTCACCGAGTTGCGTGCGCACGCCTTCGAAGGTGACGCCAACCCGCCTGGCGTGAAGGTAACGGCGGCCATTCATTGGGTGTCTGCCACGAAGGGAGTGCCGTTCACGGCGCGCCTCTACGACCGGTTGTTCACCGTGCCAGACCCGGACGGCGCGGAAGGCGACCTACTGGACTACGTGAACCCCGACGCCCTGCGCGTGACGCAAGGCTTCATCGAGCCGAGCGTGCTGAACGACCCTCTCGACCAGCGTTACCAGTTCGAGCGCCTTGGCTACTTCTGGCGCGACCCAACTGATGGCCTCACCGTTGCTGCGCCCGTGTTCAACCGCATCGTGGCCCTCAAGGACGCCCGGTCGAAGAACGCTGCCGACAAGCGGCCGCGCCCGCCCGCTACTGCCACCACCGAGGCTCCCGCGGCGCCGGAGCCGGCCGCACCAGACTTCGACCCAGCCAGCCTCAGCGCGGCGGCGCGCCAGCGCTTCGACGCCATGGCGGCGCAGGGCGTACCCGCGCACGACGCGGCCATCTTGGCGCCCCGCGCTGAGCTGTACGCCAGTTACGCCGGAGCCGTCGAAGCCGGAGCTGCTCCGCGCAGCGTCGCGAACTGGGTCGTCAACGACGTGGCTCGCCTCCTGAAAGACGCGCCCGACTCGCGCCTTGCTCCGGGCGCGCTCGCCGAACTGGCCAACCTCGTTGACGCTGGCACCATCACCCTGCGTGTGGCGAGGGAACTCCTTACCGAGGTGGCGGCGTCTGGTGGTTCACCCGCGCGTCTCGTGGCTGAACGCGGGCTCGAGCGGCTTGTCGATGACGACGCCGTCCGTACCGTCATCACCGAGACCCTCGCGGCGCACCCAGGCGAACTAGCCGCGTTCCGCGGCGGCAGGGTCGGACTCAAGGGCTTCTTCGTCGGCCAGGTCATGCGCGCGACCGCTGGGCGCGCTGACCCAGAACTCGTCAAACGCCTCGTCGACGAAGCCTTGGCAACCTGACGGCGCCGCTAGGCCGCGCCGCCTCAGCCTAGCGACCTGCCAGCCACGAACACTTCCTGCACGCGCAGATCGTTGTCTAGCACGACCATGTCTGCGCGTGCGCCTGCCATCAGCGCGCCGCGGTCCTCGAGTCCGAGGTAGGCGGCTGGCACACCGGACAACGCGCGGCTGGCGGTAGGCAGGTCTACCCCTTGCGAGACGGCGTTGCGCAGCGCCTGATCAAGGGTGAGGACGCTACCGGCCAGCGTCCCGTTAGCTAGGCGCGCCGCGCCGTCCTTCACGGTGACGACCTGGCCGCCAAGTTCGCTAACGCCCTCGGCCTGCCCGCACGCGCGGATGGCGTCCGTTATGAGGTGCAACTTGTGCTGCTTGGCGGCCAGCGCCGCCTTGAAGCTCGTCGGCGCGACGTGGTGGAGGTCGAAGATGAGCTCCGCGAACGCGTGGGCGTCAGCCAAGGCCGCGCCTACCGCGCCTGGTTCGCGGCCGCTGAGCTGGGTCATGGCGTTGAAGAGGTGCGTGAACCCGACCACTCCACCCGCGGCCCTAACCGCGGCCGCCACGGCCACCACCTCCTCCGCGGTGGCGTTGGTGTGGCCGAACGACACGCGCACGCCTGCGGCCGCGAAGCGCACTGCCGCCTCGAGTGCGTGCTCCAGTTCAGGGGCCATGGTCACGACGCGCACGACGCCCGTCGCGATGACTTCCTCGACTAGCTCGGGCACGGGGAGGGTGGCGAACGGCGGTTGCGCGCCGAGGCGCTGCGGGTTGATGAACGGACCCTCGAGGTGAGCCCCAGGCACGTCGGCCACCACCTCGGCGCGCCTGTCGCCCGCGGCGGAGGCCATGTACTCGGCAACCCCGGCTAGGGCGGCCATGACGTCCGGCCATGGGTGCGTGATGGTGGTCGGTAGCAAGGTGGTAACGCCGTGCGCCACGTGGAAACGCGCCACACCCTCGACGCCTCGAAGCCCGTCCATCGTGTCCGCGCCGCCGCCGCCATGAACATGCGTGTCTATGAACCCGGGCAGGATGATGGGCAGGCCGGCGCCCGCGTCCGGGGCGTCGACTACCTCGACGGCCTCGATGTGAGGGCCGTAAGTGATCGTGCCAGTCACGAGCCCGTGTGGCAGAACGAGCCTCCCCGATAACCTGGTCATGTATCACCCCGTAGTTCGTTCTATGCGTGCAGGACATTAGTCCTAGGGCGCATGTCCCTGGCTGCAACGCCGACAGAATAAGATACTAGGCAGCGAAAGGGGTTGAGGAGCATGGCACGCAGCACCACTTTTTACCCTGAACCTCAGGTAAGTAAGTTCCTCTTCGCGTCAAAGTACATGGCGCCCTTCTGGACGGTCGTCCGCATATACCTCGGTTGGCTCTGGCTACACGCAGGCTGGGGCAAGGTAACGAACCCGGCCTGGGTCGGGCCGGAAGCTGGGGGCGCCATCAAGGGCTTCCTCACGCGCGCAGTCGGACTATCGCAGGGCGAGAAGCCGAGCGTGACTGGCTGGTACGCCTGGATGATCGAGAACATCTTCCTGCCACTTGGGCCGTTCATGGGCTACGTCGTGGCCTTCGGCGAACTCCTGGTCGGCATCGCGCTCATCGTCGGCTTCCTCACTGGCGCAGCGGCCTTCTTCGGCGGCCTGATGAACGTGGCCTTCCTCCTGGCGGGCACCCTCTCAACGAACCCCATCATGTTCATGCTCGCCACCTGGATCGTGCTGGCCTGGCGCACTGCCGGCTACTACGGGCTTGACTACTGGGTGCTGCCCCTTCTCGGAGCGCCGCACGGTGAGTTCGATGGTGAGGCCAAGGGCGTCGCGAGTAAGAAACCCGCTAGGGCCTGAACTGGCCGTACCCCTCGCGCCGCAAGAGGCGCGGACCCCAACAACTCGACGAACGGTTAGAAGAGCGCGGGCCCGGAATCTCTCCGGGCCCGCGCAGTTTCTTACCTTCGTCTTGTTAGCCAAGAGGCGCTAGAGCATGCGCTCAGTAGCGGTCGCGCCGACCCCCACCGCGGTCGTTGCCGCCACGACCACGCGAGCCGCCGCGGTCGTTGCCGCCGCGGTCGTTACCACCGCGGTCGTTGCCGCCGCGCCCGCGGTCGCCGCGGTCGCCGGCACCACGGCTGTCGAATGAGCGATCGCCCGCCGGGCGGTCACTGAAGAACTGGCCGTCGCGACCACCGCGGTCGCTACTGCCTTGGCGCGGTGCTGCTGCGCTAGTCACCAGAACGTTCTGGGCCTGTGGACCCTTCTGGCCCGGCTCGACGTCGAACGAAACGACGTCACCCTCGTTGAGGGACCGGTAGCCCTCGCCGCGGATGGCCGAGAAGTGGACGAACACGTCCGCCCCGCCGTCATCCTGTGCGATGAAGCCGTAACCCTTCTCACCGCTAAACCACTTGACCTTGCCTGTAGCCATTTCCATCCCTACTGGCTCGCCTCGCGTTGGAGGTTCGAGCTCTCAGTGACTATCGGGTCCAAACGAACTTACGCTCGTTTGACACCCGGACCCGCCGGTGGCCCCTATCGGCACCATGGTCGGACGAGTGAAGTGTAGGGCTTGAGCGCACGCGCCGCAAGGTGGTTCGACACGCCAACGTGCAACACTGCGACCGTAAGCGCCAAGCTGAGGTGACCGCATGTTGCAACCCGACCACCCCGCCAGCCCTAAAGCCGTCTCCAACGCACTTCTCCCGCCGGAACTGCGCGCCGAGTTCGAGCACCTCGAACGCGTCCTCGGTGGTGGCGCGGCGCTGCCAGGCGCCAGCGTCAGCCATGCCGTCGCCCGTGCGCCGCACGTGACGGACGCTGCTGGCGCACCGGACGCGGCCGGGGTTGGTGCGCTCGCCGTGGTCGCCTACCCGCTCGAACCGAACGCGAAGACGGACCAAGGCGTGGCTTACCGCGCTACGGAGCAGTTCCCGTCCGCCAGCACCATCAAGGTGTACGTGCTGCAGGCGCTGCTCGAGATGGTCGCGGCTGGCGACGCCGACCTAGACGACGAACTGCTGGTTGGCGCCGAGGACCAGGTGTCTGGCTCTGGCGTGCTGACCGCCCTGACCCCCGGCAGGCGGTACACCCTGCGCGACCTCGCCACCCTGATGATCGTCGTCAGCGACAACACGGCCACCAACGTGCTCATCGAGTTCGTTGGGTTGGACGAGGTGAACGCCTCCATCCAGGCCCATGGCTGGACCGGCACGCGCAGCGCTGGCAAGCTGCAGACGGCCGCCGTGCTGAGCGGCGCCAAACGCTCGAGCTCGGTGACGACGGCCGCCGACCTTGCCGATCACATGGCGCGCTTGTGGCGCGGCGAGCTCCTGCCGCCTCCGCTGACGGAGGAGGCGAAGGCCATCTACCGCAAGCAGCAGTTCAGCGAGCTTGGCCGCAGCATCGGTTACGACAGTTACCTTGCCTCCATTGGCGAGGCCCCGTGGCGGATCGCCTCGAAGAGCGGCTCGATCACTGGCGTACGCAACGACGTCGGCGTGTTCGAGCCGTTGCCGAGCGCTGGCGGTGGCGGGGAGCCGTTCGTGGTGGCGATCATGACGAAGGGTTGCATCGACCCGCGGTTCCACGCCGAGAACCTGGGTGCGAAGGTCGTTGGGTTGGCCGCGGCGGCGGTGTTCGCGCGCCTGGGGTGAGGCGCCTGCCGTGCGTGGGCAGGCGTCAAGCGGTCATGGAGCGCTCGAGTTCGATGCGCACGAGCATCTCGTCTCCTAACGGCAACACCCACCAACGCCGCGCCATGGCGTAGAACACGCCGACGTCGCTCGCGACTTCCAGTGAGTGCTCGGTGCCGCATGCCTCGATAAGGTCGATGAGCTCCGTTACCGGCACTGAGACCTCCCAGACCAGACCGTGGCGCTCATCGACTACGAACACGCCGTGCTTTCCTGCGACTGTGGCTTCCGTTGGTATGGCGTTCATGGCTAGAGCATCGCCCGGCGCCACCAGTGGCTTGAGCGCGGCCTAGGCTACTGCCTAGGACCTCTAGGCTCCACTGCCGCCTGGGTATGGTGTGAGCGTGAGCGCCATCGGCTCCCTCAACGAGTCACCCCTCCACGCGGACCTGAAGCGCCTAAGCGCCCCAGCTGGGAGCGCCTTCGAGGTCACGGTGGGCGGCTACGTCATAGACGCCGTGGCTGACGGTCTCCTCATCGAGGTGCAGACGCGCAACCTCGGGGCCATGCGCCAGAAGCTCGCCGCCCTCCTCCCTGAACACCGCGTGAAACTAGTGTTGCCGGTCGCCCGCACGCGGTGGCTAGAAAAAGTGCACCCAGACGGCCGCGTCGAGCGCCGCAGATCGCCGAAGGTCGGGCGTGTCGAGCAACTCTTCGCTGAACTCGTGGCCGCGCCGACGCTCTTCGAGCACCCTCACCTCGAGCTAGAGGTCGCGCTCGTCGAGGACGTCGAGTGCAGGCGCTTCGAGGCGGGCAAGGCGTGGCGCAGGCGCGGGTGGGTCATCAGCGGGAGGCGGCTCGAGCGGGTGCACGAGCGGCGCAACTTCAAGGAACCGCGCGACCTGCTCGCACTTCTCCCGCCAGACCTGCCCGAGCTGTTCACCACCGCCGACCTCGCTGGCAGCGCGCGCCTGCCGCGGCGCCTGGCGCAGCAGGCGGCATACTGCTTGCACGAGCTAAGGCTCGTGGAGCGCGCTGGCAAGGCGGGCAACGCACACCTCTACCGCTTGCAATCATCGACCGCTGTCCCGGCGCTATAAGCCGGCACGTGCGAGGGCGTCGTCCAACAGTTCGCGCGCAGGCTCGACAACCTCACCGTGCCGCAAGTAGACGAGCCGGCCGCGCGGCCGCACCCCTAGCGCTCGCTCCGTCGCCCTTAGATAGTGCGCTAGCTGCAGGTAGTAGCGCTCGGGCGCCACTAGTCTGTCGGTCTTGTAGTCGTCTAGGTACCAGTCGCCCGCGACTTGGTAGAGGCGGTCGACGATCCCCTCCCACACGGTCTCGCCGTACGTAACGGCAAGCGGCAGCTCGGCGCGATCGGGCGCGCGCTGGTCGAGTGGCGGAAGCGCCGCGCCGAGCATGCCCCAGTAGTTGCCGAGGAGTTCGAGCACCTCGGCCACTAGGTCGGCGCGCTGCGCTTCGTCGAACGGCAGGAGCACTTCTTGCGCCATCAGTGTGCTGCTGGTCGACTCGTCAGACGGCCGCCAGTTCTGCCCGATCGCGAAGTGGACTAGGGTGCCGCGCGCTCTGCCCCAGCCGACGCGGCCGCGCTCCACTTCGTCCTCACCGGCGTAACGGGCGGCTTGGTCTACTGGTTCGTCGTCCGAGGCGGTCTCCGGGTCGGCGGCGGTCAGGCGCGTGAGGGCTGACGGGCTCACGACGGGCGGGAGCGGCGCAGGTTGGCGGCGCGCGTCGATCCACGGTGCAGCAGGGAGGTCGGCTGCGTGTCCGTCCGCTACCGTTGGCGCTGGCGCAGCGGGTGGCGAGTAGGCGACGCGCTCCCACGTCACGCCAGGAATGGCGTTCGGCCCCGTCAGCCCGAGGCCAAGGAGCGCTCCGAGCCACGGCCCCGGACTATTGCGTTTGCTCGCCGTGAGGATGAGGGCGTCGCGCGCCCGGCTGGCCGCCACGTAAAGCAGGCGATACGACTCTTGCACTCCACGCGCCAGCGCGTCGGCCTTGGCCTTCTCGAACTCCGGCGTGCCGCTCAGCCTGACCGCGCCGCTGCCTGGCTCGACGAGAAGCGGCGAAGTCCGGTTGGACCCCCACGCCCCAACGTCGAACAGCGCCGTAACGCGGAACTCGAGACCCTTCGAAGCGTGGATGCTCAGCAGCCTCACGCCCGCCCCGCTCTGCGGCACGTCGCCAGACTCCGCCTTGCGCGCTAGGAGGTCGAGACGGTCGAGGAAGAGCGCGACGTCGCGCGGCGCCTTGCCCGCCACCTCGAAGAGGAGGGCGTCGACGTTCTCGCGGCCACGGCGCCGCAAGAGTTCCTGAAACCTCTTGCCGCCCAGGAGCGGCTCGCGCAGGATGCCCTTCACCGCCTGCAGAGGCGTGCCGCGCGCCAGTTCTGCCAAGCGCTCCATGCGCTCCTCGACCGCCGGGAAGTTCTCGGCCAGCAGCGCGAGGCGCATGTCAGGTGCCGCACCAGCCACCTGCGTGATCTCAGGCAGGGTGAGGCCCGCTAGCGGCCCGCGGAGGAACGGCAGCAGGCTAGGGCCGAGCGGGTCGATGCCGACGGCCAAGGCGTGGTGCACGTCGCGGATCTCGCTGCGCTCGTAATAGCCCCGGCCCTGCACGACGTAGGCCGGCACGCCTTGCGTACGCAACGCTTGCAGTACGCGCGCCAGCGCCGCGTGGCTGCGGGCGAGGACGGCCATCTCGTCGTAAGGCACGCCAAGCGCGTGGTGCGCCTGCAGCCGCTCGCCTAGCACCTCCGCCTCGCGGCCGCGCAGCTCGTCGAGCGGCTCAGCCCCCTCGACCACCACGACTTCGACGCTGCCAAGCTGCGCCGCTTGGGGGCCAGCGCTCGCCACCGGCGGGGCCTCGCGGGCGGTGAAGCCGCTGCCGCCCTCCGCCAGTCGCTCCGTCAGGCGGTTGAGGAACGCCGTCGGCGCCAACGCGTGCCTGCGGCTCTCGGTCAGGGGCGCCTGCACCTCCCCAGTGGCCTCCGCCGTATCGAGGGCGCGCCTGAACACCGCAACGTCTGCGTTGCGGAAACCATAGATGGACTGCTTAGGGTCGCCAACGAGCTCGATGCGCGCGCCAGCCGCCGCCAAGCGCTCGAAGAACTCGCCCTGAAGCGGGTTGACGTCCTGGTACTCGTCGACGAGCACGTGCGGATAGCGGGCGACCAGGCGCTCCCTCGGGAGCCGCTGGTCGAGCATCTGCAGCGCTCTGCGCTCGACCTCACCTGGCGCCAAACTAGTGGCGCCCAGGCGCGCGTCGAACGCCGCCAAGGCCGAGCGGTAGAGCGCCTCGAGCGCCACCTCGCTTGGCGCCGAGCCGAAAGCCAACTTGGGGGCCAACGAACGCTTCCCGAAGAGCTGCAGCAGGAACGTTGAGGCCGCACCATCCAACGCGGTCTTGGCGGCGTGCAGCGGGTGCTCCGGATCGCTGGCGAGCATGAGCAGCCCGGCGCACTCCTCCTCGAAGATGGCGGCCGCTTCCCACTCGTCCAGCACGACGAAGTTTGGGTCGAGCCCTAGGCTAGGGGCGCTCAAGCGCAGGCCAACGGTCATGAACCCGTGGATGGTGCTAAGCACTGCGCCTCCGAGCTCGTCATGCGCGCGTTCGAAGAGCGGCCGCGTGGCGGGTGCAGGGGTGAAGAGCCCGCCAAGGTAATCGCCATGCGCAAGCAGCTCGTCGATGCCGGCGGCCACGCGCTGCCTCAGCTCGTCGGCGGCGGCCCGCGTGAAAGTCACGCCGGCCACGCGGCTGATGGCGACTCCCCCGTCGATCAGTTCAAGGTACCGGCGTACGAGGCTCGTAGTCTTACCCGTCCCGGCGGACGCTACTCGCACCTTCATAGCGCCACCGTCACCGGACGCCCTCGCGGCAGAGGTCGAAGACGGGGCACGTGCGGCAGATGAACCCGGGGTTCGGCTTCACCTCGCCGCGCATGAAGGCAGGCAGCGTCTCCTCGACCAAGCTGCGCTTCTCGCTGACGCGTAGCCAGCGCGGGCTGACCCCGCCTCTCGGTGCGAGATCGATCGGGTCTTCGCCGATCGGCCAGACGAGCACGTGGACTTCCTGTACCCGGAACGCAGGCTGGGCGAAGAGGGCGCCGACGGCCCAATACTCGCTCCAGCGGTTCTTGATGACGTCGTCCGCGCTCTCCTCATCCCACGCCTTCGACCACGGCACGAAGCGGTAGATGTCGACCCTGAAGCCGCCGCCCGCCAGCTCCACCTTCTCGGTGGCGTGGAGGTAAGTGATGGCGAACCCTGCGCGCCCACCCAGCTCGACGCCGTACGTCAGGCGCGAGAGCAGTTGCGCATGCTTGTTCAGCCAGGCCGCGTGGTTGGGGAACTCCTCAACCAGCGCGGCTAGGCGCTCGACCGTGAGGCGGCCGCCGCGCTCCTGCAGCAGGGCGGCGCGCAGCCTCTCACCGTCGCCCTCCTCGTCCTGCACGTCCCCACTCACGCGCAGCACGCCCTCGCCCCACATGCGGAACGAACAGTCGTGGTAACGCCTCAAGCTCTCTACGTACGGTCTGCCGAGGGCAACCGGGGAGAGGTCGGGCACGTATGGCGCCGCCCCGGGCAGCTCGAGACGACTGCCTGCCGGGACGAGCGGCAGCGCAGGGGGTTCAGTGGCACCGAAGAGCGCCTCGTCAAGCACCAGTGGCCCGCCTTGGTCACCAAGCGGGGCCGTGATGACGAGGTGATCCGCGCGCTGGAGGAGCTCCATGGCGAACGCCTCGCCGCGGCCCTGGAAGCGCCGCGGTAAGCCAAGGTGAGCGAACGACTCGCTCAGGTCGTTGCGCATCTCCTCTGGCAGGAAGTAATCCTCGCGCTCGCCAGCGCGGTAAGCGCCCTCCACCGCGCCAACCAGGTAGACCTTGCGGTAACGGCGGCCCGACACGCTCGTGGCGTCCAACAACGCAACGCCCGCCCCCTCGGCCCTCGCCTGGCGCGCGTCTTGCAACAGTGCGGCCCACCAGGCGCGGAAGCCGTCGCCCGCACCTAGCCTGGCGGCCTCCTGCGCCTTGCCGAGGGCGCGCTCGACCAACTCGCGGGGAGCGCCCTCGAGCAGTTCGGCCATCAGCTCGCGGGCCCACGTGACCGCATCGCCCGTCACTTTGAGCCGCTCGCGCCACTGCAGCCAGACCTCGCTCAGGCCGTTGCGGCGCGCCAACTCGCCGACGGCCGCGTTGCCCGCGACGCCAGCCTCCAACGCCAAGCGGCCAAGCTCCTCGAGAGCGGGTACGGCCAGGAGGCGCGTGGGTGTCGGCATCTCTGGCAGCTCCAAGAGGTCGACGAGCACGCGTCCTTGCCCCTCGTCCGCTAGCGCCAACGGCGTCTCGTCCATCAGCGGGACGCCGTACTCTTCGGCTAACGCCACGAGCGCCCGCGCGCGCGCGGCAGGCGCCACGATGGCTACGTCGAGCGGCGCCATTCCCTGCCCGAAGAGGTCTTGCTTGACGGAGCGCATGACCCAGCGCCCCTCCTCCACCGGGTTAGCGGCAGCGAAGCGCTCGACGACCGTGGAGTCGCGAGCAGGCAACACGGTCGTGGGTTCAAGGCCGGGAGGCAACACTGCCAGGCTGAGGTGAACGTTGATGTGGCGCGCCAGGCCGCGCCAGAAGCGCAGTTCGAGGGGGCCAACCTCGCGCAGGCCGTCGACGATGACGACATCGGCTTCGACCGTCAACGCCTTGCGGTTGACGAGGTCAAGGGCGGCCTGGCGGGCGTCGTCGTAGTCCCAGGCGTTAGTCATGCCCGCCTGGTAGGCGGCGTAGACGGCGGCGAAGCGCCGCTGCTCCGTGTCTGCCGCTAGCTGCTCGTAATCGCGCGGGGTAACGGCGTAGCGTTTGGCCTCCGCGATGGCGGCCGCGAAGAGCCGGGCCTCGCCAGGGGTTGGGAACGCGCGGTTTACGTGGTGTAGCGCCTCGACTACCCGCACGAGCCTGGCCGTGCCGACCACGAGCGGGCGCAGGTCCGTTGCGGCGGTCAGCAGTCGGTAGTAGAGCTGCTGGGCGCTCATGAACTCGAAGCCAAGCGCCGCGTAACCGTCTGCCGTGAGGCGCCTGAGGGTGTGCCCGCGTTGCGCGGGCAGCCCCACCCACCAAACGCGCCCGCCAGCGTCGCAGGTCTTCTTCGCGAGCGCCAGCAGGCGCCTTGTCCGGCCCGAACCAGGCGGGCCGCTAAGTACCTTCAGGCTCACTAAGACATCATACGGTCGCTACCAAATCGAGCCCGCTCTGGACACTCAGAACAGCGGGCGACCCCACGGGATCGACGCCAGCACTACGATGAAGCCGATGGTGTAGAAGATGGCGGCCTGCAACGGCGAGTCCTTGCTCTTGGCACGAGCTGCGCCGATGTGCAGGAGCACGGCAGCGATCACCATGCCGACGAGGTGCTCGGCCAAGAAGAAGCGGATGTCTGAGTTCTTCATGGCGGCGCCCATGTCAGAGAACGCGCTCTTCGTGAGTGGGCTGAGGAACACGTAGAGCACCACGCCGACTAGGACCTGCAGGTCGAAGACCCCGGTGAAGAGGCGGCCGAGGTTGACTTGCGGTGGGGTCCAACGGCCGCGGGACGCGGTCGCGGCCCATGCCATGACGATGGCGGCGAGGCCGACGATGAGCACGGCCCAGCGCAAGTAGTTGTGAAGATCGAGAAAGAACGTGTACATGGGTCCTCCAGGCGCCACTCAACCACGTCCACTCAGGTGACTGGGGACGAAGCGACGCGGCAACGTCACTCAGCATCCGCCACGAGTCCTAAGGGTGTCAACTTCGTGCCCTGGCAAAGGCTGGTACTGGACGTCAACGCGCCAGCCCGGCCACCAGCGCCTCCGCGCTCTGCACGGGCAGCCGGCAGACCCCGCCCTCGCACACGAACGCCTCGACCTCGTCACGCTCCAGGGCCGTCTGGCGGCCGGTGGCGAGGGGCAGCGCAGCTAGCACGGGGTCCGAGCCGTCGACGACTAGCAGCAGATCGTCGTCGCGCAGCCGCTCGCGCAGCGCCGCGGCTAACTGTGTGAACCCAGGAGTCCCTCGGCGGCCAACGATCACGACCTCGCGTGGTGGCGCTGCCTGCAGGAGCATGAGGTTGAGGCTCGACGCGAACGCTTGCGGCGCCTGCAGCACGGCCTCCTCCATCCCGGCGACCGCGCCGGTGGAGGCCTCCAGGCCCGCCTCGTCATCTTGGTAGCGCGCCGCCCACCACACTAGCTCTGCGGCGGCGGCGTTCTCGCTTGGAGTGGCGGCGTCCATGAAGCCTTTCGGGCGGGCGATCAAGCGCTCGGCGTCCACGGCGGTGCTGAAGTACCCGCCGGCCTCCGCGTCATGAAAGCGGGCGCTTACGACCGCCGCCAGCTCGAGCGCCCAGCGCAAGTGGCGTGCCTCGAAGGTAGCGCGGTACAGGCGCAGCAGACCGAGTCCCAAGTAGGCGTAGTCCTCGAGCAGTCCTTCCACGCGCAGTTCACCGCCGCGGGCCGAATGCCATAAGCGCCCGTCCACCCAGGCGCTGGCGCGCACTGCGCTTGCGGCGCTGCTCGCTAGTAGGACGAGCTTCTCGTCGGCCAGCTTAGCGCCAGCCTCCGCCAAAGCGCCGATCAGTAGGCCGTTCCATGAGGTGAGGACCTTGTCGTCCGCGCCTGGCCGTTCGCGCACTTCTCGAGCGGCTAGGAGGATCACGCGCGCCGCCTCGAGGTCGGCGCCCGCCTGCTCGGCGGTCATGCCGTGGCGCTCGGCTAGGTCGCAAATGTCAACGGCGAGGCGCGGCACGCTGGCGCCCTCGACGGGGCCGACACTCAGCACCCCGAAGCGCTCTGCCACCATGTCTCGCTGGCCTTGAGTGAGGCCTGGGAGGGCCGCGTCGAGCTCGCTTCGGGTCCAGACGTAATAGCGGCCCTCCTCCCCACCAGACTCCGCATCGAGGGCGCTGTAGTAACTCCCGTCTGGTGCGCGCAACTCGCGCTCCAGCCACGCCACGATGGCCTCCGCGATGCGGCGGTACTCCGGTGCTCCGGTCAGGTTGGCTGCCTGTGCGTAGGCGCGCAACAGCGCGGCGTTGTCGTACAGCATCTTCTCGAAGTGAGGCACGTGCCAGCTGGCGTCGACCGAGTAACGGAAGAAGCCGCCACCTAGCTGGTCGCAGATGCCACCTTCGCCCATGGCGTCGAGCGCGCGTAGTGCAACGCCCCGAGCTTCCACTTCTGGCCTGGCAAGCAAGAGGCGTAGCGCCTCGTGCGCGGGGAACTTAGGGGCGTCGCCGAAGCCGCCGTTCAGCTTGTCCTCGAGGCGGATGAGGCGCCCAACGGCCTGCTTGAGCAGGCGCGGGACGTCGAGCGGCTCGGCGCCCGAAGCGAAGGGCGGCGCACTCAGCCTGGCGACTGCGGTCGCTAGGTCGGCGGCCGACGCCACGACGTCGTCACGGCGCGTGCGCCACGCAGTAGCCAAGGAGGTGAGCACGCGCTTGAAGGACGGCAGGCCGTGGCGGTCAGTCGGCGGGAAGTAGGTGCCGCCGTAGAACGGCTCGCGCTCAGGCGTGAGGGCGACGGTGAGCGGCCAGCCTGCGCTGCCCGTCACGGCCTGCACGGCAGCCAGGTAGACGGCGTCCACGTCAGGGCGTTCCTCGCGATCCACTTTTATGCTCACGAACTCTGCGTTCATGATGGCAGCGGTGGCGGAGTCGCGGAACGACTCGCGCGCCATCACGTGACACCAATGACAGCTCGCGTAACCGATGGAGAGGAGCACCGGCCGGTCGAGCTCCCGCGCGAGCGCGAAGGCCTCAGCACCCCACGGGTGCCAGTCGACCGGGTCGTTGGCGTGCTGCCTCAGGTAGAGGCTGGGTTCTCGCGCAAGCCGGTTGGGCGCTGCCATGACGAGAGGGTACCGCCGAACGCGCGGCATGAGGGGCTCGCCTGGCGCCCGTGCGGCTAAAGTGACGGCATGGGATTCGCTGAGTTACGCAAGGCGTACCGCGTCGGCAGCCTCGAAGAGAGCGAGCTGACAGACGACCCGACCGAGCTTCTTACCGCTTGGTTACGTCGTGCCGTAGAGGCAGGTGAAGCCGAACCGAACGCGATGGCCCTCGCGACCGTCGGCGCCGACGGGCGCCCGAGCGTGCGCTTCGTGCTGCTCAAAGACCTCACGCAGGCTGGCGTCACGTTCTTCACGAACTACGGCAGCCGCAAGGCGCACGAGCTCGACACCTCTCACACGGCGGCAGTGGCGCTCTGGTGGCCGCACCTGGAACGCCAAGTGCGCGTCGAGGGCCGAGTAGAGCGCTTGTCGCGCGCGGCCTCGGAGGAGTACTTCAACTCGCGGCCGCGCGGGTCGCAGTTGGGGGCGTGGACCTCACCGCAGTCGCAGCCGCTTGCTAGTAGGGCCGAGTTGGAGGCGTTGGCCGCCGAGGTGCGGGCGCGCTTCGCGGATGGCGAGGTCCCGTGCCCGCCGGGTTGGGGCGGTTACCTCCTCAGGCCGGAGCGCGTCGAGTTCTGGCAAGGCAGAGACGACCGGCTCCACGACCGCTTCCTCTACTCGTTAGAGGGCGGCACGTGGAGCCGGTCGCGCCTGGCTCCCTGATCGTCGGTTAGCGGGTGGGCAGGTTCTCCGGGTAGACGGTCACGCCCGCGCCGTTGACGATCCCGTCGATGGCGGCGTTGGTAGCGAGAGCGACCGCGAACTCGCGGGCCTCGTCCTTGACTTCTGAGAACGGCCGCACACGTGCCGGTGTGTGGTCGTAGACGAGCACGACGTGGTAGCCGAACTGGCTGGCGACAGGGCCAACGCTCTCGCCGACCGGGGCAGCAACGACCGCGTTCGCGAACTCAGGCACCATCCGGCTGACTTCGAAGCAGCCGAGGTCGCCACCGCGCGTGTTGGTGGCGTCGGTGCCGTACTCGGCGGCCAACGCCGCGAAGTCGGCACCGCCCGCGAGTTGCGCGACTAGTTCTTGAGCGACGGCCTCTTCCGAGACGAGGATGTGCCTGGCGCAGTACTGCTCAGGCTCGCTGAAACGGCCGCGCTCGGCCAGGTAGCGGACGTGGACTTCTTCGTCGGTGACGCTGGCCTCGGCGTCGGCGTGCACCGCGTCGAGGAGCTGCTTGATGACGTCCGCTTCCTCGATCATGCCCTGCAGCGCGGCTTCGCTTGGGAAGCCCGCGGCGTTCACGACGGCCTCGAACTCCTGGCCCTCTGCGAGGCCGGCCTTGATGCGGTCCATGGTGGCGTTCAGCTCATCGAGGTTCGGGACGATGCCGCGGCGCTGCGCCTCAGCTGCCAGCGCCACTTCCTGCACGCGCTGCTCGATGTAGTAGGGCAGCAGCTCCCACATGCTCGCCTCGAACACCTCGGAGTACGGTTGACCCTGCTGCGCAGCGACGCCGCGCAACGTCACGCCGAAACGCCAGTCGATCTCGCTGGCGCGCTCCTCGCGGCTGCCTAGCCGGATGACGACCTTGTCGCTGGTAGTGGCGTCCGACTGAGCGAAAGCGGCGCTGCCTAAAGCCAAGATGGCGGCAACGAACAGGCTTGCTAGCAAGCGCGCTGGTAGTGCACGAACGCGGGTGTGGATAGTCATGGGTGAGAGGCTAACACTTGCCAACTACCGCCAGCCTGGCCCGCGGCGACGCGGTTATTGGTCAGGCTACGGCAGTCAGGTCGCGCAACTGTTCGTACGCGCTGCGTTGCTCGTCGGTCAAGTCGGGCGGGACGGTCACTATCACCTCAGCGAACTCGTCGCCGCGCTTGCCGCCCGTTCCAGGCCACCCTTGGCCGCGCAAGCGCAGCACGCGCCCGCTCGACGAGCCGGCTGGAAGCGTCATGTCTACTTCGCCGTCGAGGGTAGGAACGCGCACCGTGCCACCCAGCGCCGCCAGGTAGTCAGGGACGCGTAGCTGGACGCGCACGGCGTCGCCCTCGACCTTGAACGTCGTGCTTGGCATGTGCCTCACGTGCAAGATCAGGTCGCCGCCTGATGGGGCTTGCCCACGCAGGCGGAGCTTCGCTCCGTCGCGCACACCGCGCGGCAGCGTCACCTCGAGGTTCTTGCCCCCGACGCTGATCGTCGTCGGGCCGCCGTGAAACGCCTCTACTACCGGCACGTCGAGCCGCGCCTCTACGTTGCTGATGCGCGGCGACCCGAAATCGAACGGGTCGCTGCCTACCCCGCGGGTGCCGAAGTCGCTCGTGAAGCCGCCTCGAGCGCCACCGAAGCCGCCGAACAGTGACTGGAAGAAGTCTGAGAAGCCAGCGAACTCTTCTGGTGAGACGTTGCGGTATTGCGGGCCGCCACCGCCGCCGCCCGCGAACGGCGGCACGCTGCCACCGCTACCGTACTGGTCGTACAGTTTGCGCTTCTCCTCGTCTGCGAGGACCGTGTACGCCTCGTTGATCTCCTTGAAGCGTTCTTCTGCGCCAGGGTCGTCTTGGTTACGGTCGGGGTGGTGCTTGGCTGCGAGCTTCCTGAACGCACGCCTTATCTCTTCTTTGGTGGCGTCCTTCTTCACGCCCAACGTCTGGTAGTAGTCCTTGTAGGGGGCCGCCACGTTAACCTCCCACGCCATGAGCGGGGCGCGCCGCCCCATGGGGTCGCGCGCCCCTCATCGTCAGTTCGCCTGGTGTTCTGCCACGACAACGACGCGCGCTACGCGCACGAGCCGTTCGCCATGCACGAAACCTGGCTCGAAAACTTGAGCGATGGTGCCTGGCGCTAGGCCGGGGCCGGCCGGGATGGTGGTCAGCGCCTCGTGGATGTGCGGGTCGAAGTGTTCGCCTACGAAACCGACGCGCCTGATGCCCAGCGCGGCCAACTGCCGCTCGAGGTTCTCCTTGACGAGTTGCACGCCGGTAACGATGCTGGCCGGGTCATCGGACTCGGACGCCACCACGAGCGCGCGCTCCAGATCGTCGTAAACGGCGAGCACCGGCGCGATGGCCTCGTCTCGGCCTGTCTCGCGGGCGGCATCTACTTCGCCGAGCAGCCGTCTGCGCATGGTTTCCATCTCGGCCCTGGCCCGCAGAACGCGGTCGTTGGCCTCTTTAAGGTCGTCTTGCAGCGCGTCGCTGCGTTCGCGTAAGCGCTTGAGTTCACCTCTTAGGATGTCGGCCTCCGTATCGGCACCGTTCGCCTGCTCAGCGGCCTCCGCGCCGCCTGGCACGTCAGCGGCCGTGTGCGGCTGCTCGGTCGGCGCGCCTGCCGCCTCGTGAGTGGTCGTCTCACCGGCTTCGGTCGCGGCGGTGGTTGGGTCATGGTTGGCCCCGCCGCCGTTGTGATGTTCGCCTGTCTTGGTCATATGGTCCTGGTTCCAGCCGCCTGGCGCAGCGCACTGCTGCGCCAGGCGCGCGCTGGCTTAGCCCGCGGGCTTGAACTCCGCGTCGATGACGTCGTCGTCGCCCGGTTGCTGCTCTTGGTGGCCACCGTCTTCGTGCCCGGCGTCTTGGCCACCTTGCTGCTGACCGACGCTCTGGGTGAACGCCTGCAGTTTCTCGGCAAGGTCGCGCCCGATGCTCTCGAGGCGGTCCTTGGTCGTCAGTTCAGAGTCGAGCGCCTGCTGCGCTTCGCCAACGAGGTCCTCGACGGGCTTCTTCTGCTCGCTCGTGGCGTCCGCAGCTTCGTCGAGGGCCTTGCGCGCCTGCAGTTTGAGGCCGTCGAGTTGGTTCTTGGCCTCCGCCAGCTCCTTGGCCACCCGGTCGGCCTCGGCGTTGGCTGCGGCGTCCTTGACCATGCGTTCGACCTCGTCGTCGCTCAGGGTGGTGGTGTTCTGGATGGTGATGCTAGCTGCCTTGCCGGTCGACTTCTCCTTGGCCGTCACGTGCAAGATGCCGTTGGCGTCCATGTCGTACGTGATCTCGATCTGCGGCATGCCAGCTGGCATGGGCGGGATGCCGTCGAGCTTGAAACGCCCGAGCGACTTGTTGTGCGACGCCATCGGCCGCTCGCCCTGCAGCACGTGCACCTCGACGCCCGTCTGGTTGTTGTCCGCCGTGGAGAAGACCTCGGACTTGCGCACGGGCACGGTGGTGTTGCGGTCGATCAGCTTGGTGAAGACGCCCCCCTTGGTCTCCACGCCGAGGCTGAGTGGCGTGACGTCGAGGAGCACGATGTCGTCGACCGTGCCGGTAAGAACGCCTGCCTGGACGGCCGCACCGAGCGCCACGACCTCGTCGGGGTTGACGCTCTGGTTCGGGTCCTTGCCGAGGATGTCCTTGACGATCTTCTTCACGGCAGGCACGCGCGTTGCGCCGCCAACCAGGATGATCTCGTCGATGTCGGCCGCGGTCAGCTTGGCGTCCTTGAGGGCCTGCTCGAGGGGGTGCCGGACGCGCTTGAGGAGCGGATCGATGAGTTCCTCGAACTTCGAGCGCGTCAGCTTGGTGTCGAGGTAGAGGGGCGTGTTGGACGCCGGGTCCATCGAGATGAACGGGAGCGAGATGGTGGTCTCCGGCAAGCCAGAGAGCTCGATCTTGGCCTTCTCCGCCGCCTCGATGAGGCGCTGGAGGGCCTGCTTGTCCTTGCGCAGGTCAACGCTGTACTGCTTCTGGAAGTCGTCGGCCAGCCACGTGACGATGGCGTAGTCCATGTCGGAGCCGCCGAGGTGCGTGTCGCCGCTGGTGGAGCGCACTTCGAACACGCCGTCGCCTACTTCGAGGACGGAGACGTCGAAGGTGCCGCCGCCCAAGTCGAAGACGAGGACCGTCTCGTTGCCCTTCTTCTCGAGGCCGTAAGCGAGGGCCGCGGCCGTCGGTTCGTTGACGATGCGCAAGACTTCGAGCCCGGCGATGCGGCCGGCGTTCTGGGTTGCCTCGCGCTGTGAGTTGTTGAAGTAGGCGGGGACGGTGATCACTGCCTTGGTGATGGTCTCGCCGAGGCGCTCGCTTGCGTCGGTCACGAGCTTGCGCAGGACCATCGCCGAGACTTCCTCTGGCGTGTACTGCTTCCCTTCCACTACGAAGCGCACGCCGCCGTCGTCACCGCGGACGACTTCGTAAGGCGCGCGTTCGGCTTCGTGCTTGATCTCGTCCCAAGTGCGGCCGATGTAGCGCTTGATCTCGAACATGGTGCCCTTGGGGTTGAGCACCGCCTGACGCTTCGCTACCTGGCCGACGAGGCGTTGCTCGCCTTTGAAGGCCACCACGGATGGGGTCGTGCGGTTCCCTTCCGCGTTGACGAGCACCACGGGCTCGCTGCCTTCCATCACCGCGATGACGCTGTTGGTGGTGCCTAGGTCGATGCCTACCGCTTTTGCCATATGTTCGGCTCCTTAGGTTGGGTACGTGCCTGACCTACTCGCGCTTGCGCTGGGGAGTTGCTCCCGCGGCACTCGCGCCCGCCATCAAATAGGAAACTTGAGCGGATGGGGCGCAGGCTCGTCACTAGCCGAGAGTATAGCTGCGCGGCCGATGCATTGTCAACAGATATGAGCGTGGTCGTATCAACTTTGCGGCGAGTTCAGGAACCAGCGCTCAGCGCCTCGAACGGCTGCTTATCGTACCAACGCATGCCGTACTGCACGGCAACCGGTCTCGCGCCACCCGCACCGTAAACGAAGCGACCGCTCTCCCAAGCGCCGTCTCCACCCACCAACACGAACTCACCCTCTGGCAACAGCGCGAGGTGACCGTTCGGCATGGCGTGCTCGCCGACCAGGGCGAGGAGGCGGTTACCGTCCGCCACCAACTCAAGACGCCCCCATGGCTCACCAGAGGAGTAGACGCCGCCCAACTCGTTGGCGGCCTCGGGACCCAAGTCCGTCGAGCGAACCTCGAAGGCCGGTTGCTCGAGCGGCAGGCCGAGGTAGGCGTTCACGGCGGCGTACCACAAGCGTTTCACGGGCACCTCGTCGAGGTTGGCGAGGACCGCGATCCCTAGCCCGAAGTCTGGCACGCCACCCTGGTGCGACGACACCCCCTTCAGCGAACCACCATGGCGCCACAGGCTATGACCATTGAAGCCGTCGCGCAGCATCCAACCCAAGCCGTACGCCGTGCGGTGTTCCGCCCACGCCCGCGGAGCGAACAGCTCACCCAAGCCAGCCGCCCCGACGGCCAAGCGCCCGTCCTCTGGCCACAACAGGTACTGCAGATAAGCCGCCAGATCGCGCACGCTGGCCTTCATGAAGCCCGTCGCGAGGTAGGCGGGCGCCTCCTCCCAGTTGGGCGAGTGGATCACTTGACCAGTTGGGCTGCTCGTGTACAACTCCGTTAACCTGCCCGTTGCTCGCAGTTCGTCCGTGAGGAAGCCGGCACCACCAAGGCCGAGCGGCACTAGGACCTCGCGCGCCACGACGGCGGGGTAACTCTCGCCAGTCACCGCCTCGATCACCGCTCCAAGCACGGCGAAGCCCTCGTTCGAGTAACTCACCACACTGCCGGGCCCGGCGAGGCCAACGCGCTCGCCTTGCGCCAGGTACGCGAGCAGGGCGGGGTAATCGTTCACGCTAGGAGCGTTCGTGTAGTCGCGGTCGTTGAACTCCGCGGCAGGGTCGCCCTGTTGGCTCGGCTTGATGGCGTAATCGAGGCCCCGAAGTGGCGGCAAGCCGCTCGTGTGACTAGCTAAGTGCCAGAGCCGCACCGGTCCGCGCGCCCCGAGCCCCGGGTATGTGAAGCCAGGCAAGTGCCGCAGGACGGGGTCGTGCAGGTTGAGCACTCCCCGCGCTTCGAGCGCAAGCAGGGTGAGGGCCGTGAACGATTTCGTGAGGGACGCGATACCGAACAGCGTGTCTGGCTCTACCGCCAACCGCCGCTCCCGGTCGCGGCAGCCGAACGTGCGCTCGTAAACGCGAGCGCCGTCCTTGACGATGGCTACCGCGCCGCCCGGCACGTCGTGCCGCGCATAGAACTCTGCTGCGAAGGCATCGAAACTCTCGAGCCACCCGTTGCTCGGCTTGACTACTGAGCGCATGTCACCGCCCCTCCTCTACCGCCAGGGCGTCGCGTGCGGCGTCGCCTAAGAAGTTGAAGCCCAACACCACGACCATGATCACGGCGCCGGGAAACACGGAGTACCACCAAGCGTTGAAGATGAACTGCTGGCCGCGGTTGATCATCGTTCCCCAACTAGCGAGCGGCTCCTGGATGCCGAGACCGAGGAACGACAGGGTGGCCTCTGACAGGATGGCGCCCGCCACCCCGAGCGAGCCGATGACGATCATCGAGGCGAGCGCGTTCGGCATGATGTGGCGCAAGATCACACCTACGTCGCGCAGCCCGAGCGCCTTCGCCGCCGTGACGTACTCCCGCTCTCTCACGCGCAGCACCTCCGAGCGCATCACGCGCGCCTCGCCAGGCCAACTGATGAGCCCGAGCGCCAAGAAGATGGTCGTGGCGCCCGAGCCGAATATCGCCACGATGACTATCAAGAAGAGCAGGCCCGGAATAGCGAAGAACACGTCGGCGACGCGCATGATGAGGTTGTCAACCCAGCCGCCGAAGAAGCCCGCGATGGCCCCGAGCGTGATGCCGATGATCAGCGCGATGCCCTCCGCGATGAGGCCGATGCGCATGCTGATGCGCGCCCCGTAGACGATGCGCGAGAAGAGGTCGCGGCCGAGTTCGTCCGTGCCGAACCAGAACTCGGCCGATGGCGGCACCAGGCGCGCCGTCGCGATGCGCTGCGTCGTTGGGTCGTAAGGCGCGATCTGCGGGGCGAAGATGGCAACCAGCGTGAAGATGACGACGATGACGAGGCCAACGAGCCCGAGCCGGTGCCGCGCGAAGGCCCGCACCCTACGCGACCGCAGGAAGCCAACGCGCTGGCGCACCCCTGTGCCCGTCATGCGTACCTGATCTGCGGGTTGATGATGCCGTACAGGATGTCGATCACGATGTTGACCGCCACGAACAGGAGCGCCCCGAACACGAGGGTCCCGATGATCACGGGGGCGTCACGGCGCGAGATGGCGGTGACCACCGCGCGCCCAAGCCCTGGCCAGTTGAAGACCGTCTCAGTCACAACCGAACCACCGAGCAGATAACCGACGTCTAGGCCGATGATGGTTACTACGGGGATGAGGGCGTTGCGCAACTCGTGCTTGAAGATGACGCTCGACTCGGTGAAGCCCTTCGCGCGGGCCGTGCGCGAGTAGTCCTTGCGGCGCTCCTCGAGGAGTGACGAGCGCATGACGCGCGCGATGGTCGCCGAGAGGTGCGTGCCCAACACGAGGGAGGGCAGGATGAGGTAGTAGATGTTCCCGCCGCCGTAACCCGCGACGGGGAACAGCGCCACGCCGTACGTGTCCTGCGTGAGGAAGATCTTGGCGAGCACGGCCTGCCAGAAGACGGGCATGGCCACGCCAAGCAGCGCGACCAGCATGAGGGTGTGATCGATCCACGAGTACTGGTAGCGCGCCGCCAGGATCCCAGACGGGATGCCGATGAGGATGGCGACTAGCAGGGCGGCGGACATGAGCTGCAACGTGCGCGGGAAGCGGTAGCCGATGATGTCGATGACTTGCTCGTCCAGCACGTAGCTCTTGCCCAAGTCGCCCGTAGCGGTGCGGAGGAGGAAGCGGCCGTACTGCGTGTACCAGGGATCGTTGAGGCCTAGTGAGGTCCGCACGCGCTCGATGGTGGCAGGATCAGCGCGCTTGTACTGCTCGCCCATGACGGCCCTCACGGGGTCGCCAGGCATCAGATAGGTCAACAGGAAGATGATGGTGAAAACACCGAGGAGGGTAGGGATGGCCCAGAGTGCGCGGCGCAGAACGTACTGGAACAAGTGGGCCGAGTCCTCTCAAGCTAGCTGGCTAGGCGCAAGATAATGGCCGCCCCTGCGCCAAGCGCGGGGGCGGCCGAACAACTTACTTACTGCTTCTTGACGTACTTGAGCGGCGTGCGGTAGGTGCCTGCCGCAGAGACCTGGAAGTCCGTGATGTTCGGCTTCAGCAGGTACGAGATCTTCGAGTAACCAGAGACGATCCACGGGGCGTCCGCCATGATCAGCTCGTGCGCCTTGAGGTAGATGGCGTTGCGGGCGTCAGGGTCGCTCGTGGCGCGGGCCTGGTCGAGGAGGGCGTCCACTTCCAGGTTGTCGTACTTGGTGTCGTCGCGACCGTGCGCGAAGAGGAAGTCGAGGACCTCGCTTGGGTCGGCGAAGTCGGCGCTCCAGCCGGAGAGGAAGAAGGTCACGTCTGGTTCACCGACGTGGGTCCAGTAGGTGCTGTTGTCTTCCTTCTGCAAGATGATGCTCACGCCGATCTGGGCGAGCATGTCCTGCAGCGCGACGTGCGGAGCGTCCGAGTCGGAAGCGAAGTAGTAGAGGGTGATGGGCTCCAGGCCGACGCCGCCCGGGTAGCCCGCCTCGGCGAGCGCGGCTTTGGCAAGCTCGGGGTCGTACGGGTAGCCAGCCACGTTGGCCGCTGGCATGTCTGGCGGGAGAACGCCGAGGTCGCCTGGCACGCGGGCGCCTTCCATGAGCACGTTCCAGATGAGGTCGCGGTCGACGGCGTAGTTGAACGCCTGGCGCAACTTGACGTTGTCCTTGAACGGCGGCTCCGTCATCTTGAAGCCCCAGTAACGCACGTTGAGGCCCGCGGCCTCGTGGTAGTCGGCGGAGTACTCCTGCTTGATCGACTCGAGCTGCCCCTCTGGGAAAGCGAGTAGCAGGTCGAGTTCGCCTTGGCGGTACTGCAGCATGCCGGTGGTGGCGTCAGGCACGTTGTAGAACACCACGCCGTCGAGGCTAGGCGCGCCCTCCCAGTAGTCGGGGTTGGCCTTGAGCACGAGCTGGTCGTCACGAGTCCAGCGCTCGAAGAGGAACGGCCCCGTGCCGACGGGCTTGTTGCTGAGCGAGGAACCTAGGGCGTCGAGCGCCTCGCGCGGCACGACGTAGGCGTTGACGAGGTCCGCGAGGAAGCGGTGGTTGGGGGCATCGAGCGTCATCTCGACGGTGTAGTCGTCGACGACCTTGAAGCCAGCCACGGTGTCCGTCTCGCCAGCCAGGAAGGCCGCCGAGCCACTTAGCGCCTGCAGGTACTCGGGGTGCTCGGAGATGGCGGTGTCCTCGGTGAGGTAACGCAGGAGGGACCACTCGACGTCGTCTGCCTTCATCTCGCGGTCGGCGTAAGTCACGCCCTCCGCTTCCTGGAAGTTGACGCCGTGGCGCAGGTGGAAGGTGTAGGTGAGGCCGTCAGCGCTGATGTCCCACGACTCCGCGAGTGCGGGGATGACCTCGCCGCTGTCGCCAGCGAAGGTCGTGAGGCCCTCGTAGACGTTGACGAGCACCCGCCGAGTGGCCGTGGTCGTCGAGCGCCAGGCGTCGAGGTGTTCAGGGTCGGCGTCCACCGGGTAATTGAGAGTGCCGGCCGCCGCCGCACTGCCCCAGATGATTAAGGCACTAAGTGCCATTAGCGAGATACGACGTAGACGCACTGCTCTCTCCTCCCGAGCACCCGTCTGACACGGGCGCCGCGTCCGACGGTGTGCGCGCCCTCCCCAAGGCCCTGCTGCTATCGTGACGCGCGTGGCCTGGTCAGGCGTTCAACCGAACGGATGAAGTTGGCGAAGTGTAACAGAGTGCCCAGAAGCGGTAAAGGCCACCACCTTCACGAAGTCCCAGCAGGACAGCCCTCCTGACGCTCCCGAGTCTGCCGCGTGAGAGTGCGGCCGCAGAGGGCCAAGCCCGTCACGCGGTAACCTCCACCAAGCGAGCCCGCGGCTCACGTGGGCAGCGGCCCTCCCCCAGCGAAGATGGTCGCGGCGGGCTCAGCACGGAGGCAATGGCATGCTCTACCTGATAGTGGCTTTCGACGGCACGGATGAGGGCGCCCAAGCGCGGCGCGCTGCGGCGCGACCTTCACACCTCGCGGAAGCCAAGCCGCGCAACGAGCAGGGGCTCTTGCCCTTCGGCGGCGCCTTGCTCAACGACGCTGGCGCCATGATCGGCTCCGCCGTCGTGATCGAGGCGGCCGACGAGGCGGAGGCCCGAGCCTACGTAGAGAACGACCCATACACGAAGGGTGGCGTGTGGGTGAAGTACGAGGTGTACCCCTTCAAGCGGGCCTTCTGAAACGGCGGGAGGCCCACGCCTGAACGTGGACCTCCCGCCGATTCTTAGCTTTAGCTTAGGCCCGCGGCGGGCCCGCAACCGCGTGCGCTGTTCAGCGCTCGCCCTCCCATGGGCCCTCGACGTTGCTGGCCGCCCACTGCATGCCGAGGAGCTCGAGCACGGTGGCAGAGTCGCCGGCCTCGTACTGGACGTTGCCGAGGCGGTCAGTCAGTGGCCCCGTGAACGGCTCGAACGCTACCGGCGTGGCCGACATCTGCTCGATGCGCTGCATGACGAGGTCGTAAACGGACACGGCGCCGAGGTCGGGCGTCGTGACCGTCTTGGCCTTGAGGGCGTCCACGTACGTAGGGTTGACGACCATGCCAGGCTCGGCGCCGACTTCGACCGCGCCCTCGGCCAGCAGCCAGAAGTAGTCGACGTCAGCTAGGTTGTCCGCCCGATAGCTGCCGTCGATGACGTGCTCGAGGATGTCGGTGGTCAGTGCGCCCCAGTGCACGAGCTGGCCGGAAGCGATGGTTTCGGGTGCGTACGGCAGCATCGAAGCGTAGTGCGAGAAGCTCGGGAAGCCGCGCTGCGCAGCGGTTTGGGCAACGGTCGGGGTGTCTTCTGTGAAGCCGAAGACGTCTGCGCCGTCGGCGATGAGCGCTTCCGTAGCTTCCTTGGCGCCTGCCGGGTCGAACCAGTTGTAAAGCCAGCGGACCATGACGGTGGCTTCTGGGTTGACGGCGGCGACGCCGAGCGCGAAGGCGTTGATGTGACGCTTCACTTCCGGGATGGGGAACGCGCCGATGTAGCCGACTTTTCCGCTCTCGCTCAGCGCGCCGGCTATGAGGCCGTTGATGTAATAGACCTGGTAGAAGTCGGCCATGTACGTGAGGAGGTTCGGGGCGCGTTCGACGCCGGTCGCGTGGCCGAAGATGACGTCCGGGTAGCGCTCTGCCGCTGCGAGGAGGCCGTCGCCGAACCCGAACGAGGTACCGAAGATGACGTTGCAGCCGTCCGCAACGAGTTGGTCGACGGTGGCTTCCACGTCTGCTTCCGCCACTGACTCGACGTAGGCGGTGCTGATGCCTGGCAGGTCCGCGACCGTTACGAGCCTGCCTAGGTCTTGGGCGTACGAGAAGCCGTAATCGCCAACGGGGCCGACGTAGAGCCAACAGGCCTTGATGTCGCTCTCGGCGATCTGGGCCGTGGCGCCGCCGAACAGGGTGAGGAGTGCCAGGACGGCGATGTGACGGGTGAAACGCATTCTGAGACCTCCGTGGTCGCGCCGGCCGGGTCTCTCGATACCCGGTAACGACGCGCCGTACGATCCAAGGCAGGCGCTTGGCCTGCCTCGCCCACCGCAGACCGGTCGTCCGCGGGTATGGCCAATCATTCGCGCTCCCCACGGCGGTACGGCGTCCCGAGGGCCTCTGGAGCGCCGACGGCGCCACGCCCACCGCGCCAGGCGATGAGGGTTAGCGCTAGTACCGTGACCAAGTAGGGCAGCAAGGTGAGGAGTTCGGGCGGCAGGACGTTCTGCAGCCTGAAGGAGAGGGTGAAGAAAGCACCGAACAGGAGCGCGGCAGGCACGGCCTTGAGCGGGTGCCAGAGGGCGAGGATGGTGAGCCCAAGCGCGATCCAGCCCATGCCGTTACTGATGTTCTCACCCCAAGCGGGTCGGTAGGCGAGCGCCAAGTAGGCGCCGCCAAGGCCCGCTAGGCCGCCGCCGAAAACGACCGCGAGGAAGCGCACCAGGCGCACGTCGATGCCGGCCGTGTCTGCCGCGGCAGGCGACTCGCCAGCGGTGCGCAGGGTGAGGCCTAGGCGCGTCCGGAAGAGCACGAGCCAGATGACGCCAGCGATGATCAACGCCGCGTAGGTGAGCGGGTACTGCCCTTTGAAGAACGCGGGACCAAGTAGCGGGACGTCTGCCAGCAGCGGCACGTCGACGAGGGCCATGGGCGCCGCAAGGGGCTTGCCAACCCACGCCTTGCCGATCAGGTTCGCGAGGCCGACACCACCGACCGTGAGCGCCAGGCCGCTGATGAACTGGTTGGCGAGAAGCACCACAGCTATCACCGCGTGCAAACTAGCGACCAACGCCCCGATCAGCACGGCCGCCAGGATGGCAAGCGGCAACGAGCCGGTGGTTGCGGCAACGACGAAGCCTGCGACGGCGCCGAGCATCATCATGCCCTCGACCCCAAGGTTCACGACCCCGGCGCGTTCGGCGACTATCTCGCCGAGCGCCGCGAGCAGGAGCGGGGTGCCGAATGCCAGCGCGCGCGCCAAAGTGGTGGTCAAGAGTTCTAGTTCCACTTATGCGCCCTCTCTGCGCTCTTCCGCGCTCGGGGCAACCGCGCTGTGCGCCGCGGCGGGCTGCGGTTGGGGCCTCACGAGCACTGGGCGGTGAGTGAGGAGTGGCTCCGCGGCCACGAGCAGCAGCAGCGTGAAGCCGGTGAACACGTCCGTGAGTTGGAACGGGAGCTGCAGGCTGACTTTCATCACGTCACCCGCCGCCAGGACCCAACCGAGTAGCGGCGCGGTTATGAGCGTGGCCCAGGCGCGGCCGCGTGCGAGGAGCGCGACGAGGATGGCCGTGTAGCCATAACCCATCGAGATGCTTGACGGCTCGATCAACCGGTGGTGGATGCCGGCCACTTCCCCCGCCCCGGCCAAGCCGGCCGCGCCGGCTGCTAGCGCGGCAAGCGCGAGCGTAGTGGGGAGGAGCCTGACGCCCGCGTAGCGCGCGGCCGCCGGGGCCTCTCCCATGAGCCTGATGGAGAAGCCGAGGCGCGTGTAACGCAGTAGTAGCGAAACGCCAACGGCAAGCACGATGCCGATGACGAGCGTCGGGATGTGCACGCGCGTGCCGTCCACCATGGGTAAGTAGGTCTCGCGGGCGAAGCGGTCCGAGTAGCTGAAGCCAGTGACGGACTTGCCGCGCCACGGCCCGTTGATCAGCCACCTCACGACGTAGAGCGCGACGTAGTTGAACATGAGGGTCGTGATGATCTCGTTCACGCCGAGGCGCGCCTTGAGGAACGCCGGTATGAGGCCGTAGAGCGCCGCGCCGACGAAGCCAGCCAGATAGATGGCCGGGATGGTGAACGCGCCAAGGCTAGGCACGAAGAGAGCGACGCCGCTCGCCGCCACTGCCCCGGCGAGGATCTGCCCCTCGGCGCCGATGTTCCAGAACCTGGCGCGCAGCGCCAACACGAGCCCCGCGCCTGCCAGCAGGAGGGGGATGGTGCGCCTGACGACCTCGCCAAGGTTGCGGGTGCCGATGAGGGTGCGTTCGATGACGGTGGCGCCGGCCTCGAACGGGTTGAGGCCGTAAGCCGCGAACGCGACCAGGGCCGCGCCAAGCGCGAGGAGGAACGACCCGCCGCTGACCAGTAACGGCAGGAGCGGCGGCGTACTGCTGCGTTTCACCCAGCGGATGCGCATCACGCTTCCACGCTCCCTGCCATCCAGAGGCCAAGGCGCGCGCGACCCGTTGGCCCGCCGGCCTCCTGCGCGTCGAGCACGCCAACTATGCGGCCGTTGAACATGACGGCGATGCGGTCGGAGAGGAGGCGCAGCTCCTCGAGGTCCTCGCTGATGAGCAGTACCGCCGCCCCGCGCTCACGTTGAGCGAGGAGGCGTTCGTGCGTGTGGGCGGCGCTGCCGACGTCGAGGCCGTAAGTAGGGTGCGCGGCGACGACCAGGCGCGGCTCACCAGCTAGCTCTCTGGCGAGCACGATCTTCTGGACGTTCCCGCCTGAAAGCGAGCGTGCGAGGGTGCTTAGCGACGGGGTGCGGATGTCGAAGCGCTTGACTGCCTCAACCGCGAACGCCTCTGCCCTACGCCAGTCGATCAGCGGACCGCGTGCGAACTCGGGGTCACGCACTTGGCGCAAGACTAGGTTCTCCGTGACGGTCATGGCGCCGACGACGCCTTCCGTGCGGCGGTCCTCAGGGATGTATGCGACGCCTAGCCTGCGCGCCTCCCGCGGT
>CALCHY010000398.1 GCA_937907415.1 uncultured Trueperaceae bacterium | reverse complement strand
CTCGACTTCACAATTGCGACCGCCGGAGTTGGCACCACGACGGCGGCAGCTCACGACCTCGGCGTAACGGCGGTACTGGCCGAGGCAGGCGGCCAGGGCCTATGGCCAGAAGAAGCCGTCGCCAAGCTCGTCGATTCGACACTACGAGGAATGCGCCACCTCGGGATGATCGAGAACGCGCCAGAAACGAGCGTCCCCTCGACAGTAGTTCGGCAGTTCGCATGGTCTCGCGCAGAGGCAACAGGGTGCTGGTACCCGGCCGTGCATGCGGGCGACAAGGTGACCGAAGGGCAGCCAATCGGAGTGATCACCGACCTGTTGGGAGCGCAGCTTCAGGCTCCCGTTAGCCAGGCCACTGGGACGGTGCTCTTCTCGGTAAGCAGCATGGCGATTAACGCAGGTGACCCGCTCATTGGCGTAGGGGCGGGGTGAGCTGACTGGGTGGGTTGGGAAAGGGAGAAGCAACAGCGGTGGTTACGGCACTCCACCCGCTAACGGTTCCGAACGATGGCGTTGGCGTTCAACTTCTGCGTACCTTGCGTAGGGTGCGTAGCTAGTGCCACCCAATCGATAGGCATCGTCTCCAGCGGAGTGTATTACGCCCGGCTAAATCGACGTCCAAATCCTCATGGTTGGGCCTAAGCGAAAAATCGTCCCTGGCTCCCAGTTGGCAAATAACACAGCAGCCAGAGGTTTGCCCAAATGGCTGCAAGGCACTATCCGCCTTTTGCAGCTACAGCAATTGGCTTCTCGACTCCTGGATTCTCGATCTTCAAGTCGACAGAGCTGCGGGTGGACTTGACCATACTTCGCGTTCTGCGTCGTACGTATCTTGCACTTGCTAACCTAGCAACATGGTGGACAGACCCGAGGGGACGCTACGACTCCTACAGGCTCGTGGACCGATGTGAATCAGCGACTCGTCGACTTGATCAGCAACCTCCGCGACAGGATTGACACGGCAAGCGCGCAGCGCCCGTCGTTATCCGAGCAGGACACGAAGCTGGCCATAATCAATCCGCTTCTCGGCGCACTGGGGTGGGACCTGTCCAGCCTTGCGCAAGTGCGTAGTGAGTATCGCCATCGGCCGAGTGACGATCCGGTTGATTACGCCATGTTTCTTAACGGCGCACCAGCGCTCTTCGTTGAGGCGAAGCGCCTTGCCGCGGACCTGTCGAACCGCAAGTTCATCACGCAAGTGGTCTCTTATGCGGCAACCGTCGGAGTTGATTGGTGTGTCCTGACCGACGGGAATGAGTATCGCTTCTACAACGCTCACGCACCGGTAGATGCTGAGGATAAGCTCTTCCTAGTAGTTCGCCTGGACGAGGGTGATCCACTGGAATTGGCGAATACCTTGGGCTTGCTCTCTCCTGATGGCATCCTGAACAACAAGGCGTCCGAACTTTGGCAGGCGCAATACGTTGATGATCGCTTGAAGGATGTGCTTGAGAGACTGGTAGCGAAGCAGGACGCTAGTCTCGTCAGACTGCTAGCAAAACACATAGAGGGAGCCTCTCGTGGCATGGTCGCAAGTTCCCTTGGGCGCATGTCGCTAACGCTACAGTCTTCAGCGCTGTTGCCTAAGTTGACGCAGTTGACGAGAACGCCGGTGGGAAGGAAAGTGACGGCTCCACGAGCGAGCGGTGACGGGCATGAAGTTCAGTTACGTTCGCCTAACAGTCCCGTCGGATTGTCAGACCTTATCGCCGCTGGAATCCTCGCGCCCCCGCTTAAGCTCTTCGCCCTCTACCTGGATAAGAACCTCACGGCGGTCGTAACGCCCGATGGCAAGATCAACTTCAACGGCACGATTTACGCGAGCCCTTCGGCGGCCGCGGGCTATGCCCAAAATGAAGTCAAGGGTCCACCGCCAGACGGTCGACCGCATTGGCCGACGAACGGCTGGAAGTTCTGGTGCTACGACGACCCTGAACTTGGCGAGTCTAGACTTCTCGATACGCTAAGGCAACGACTGCTGAAACCCCAGGGCTGAAGACGAAATGCTGCTCACGTGAGTTGATACCGGAGCGGATCAATGAGCTGGAATAACGCGGCTCCACACCCCTACTCCACCACATCCGTCTGCGCGGAAAACCAAGCACGCCAGTCCCACGAGCTCTTCATAACCTCCGCGAGCTGGAAC
>CALCHY010000397.1 GCA_937907415.1 uncultured Trueperaceae bacterium | reverse complement strand
GAGCGATCGGCTGTTAACCGATTGGTCGTAGGTTCAAATCCTACCCGCCGAGCCAGTCAGTTTCTACCCGTCCTAGACGGGATTCTTGAGCGAGCGGACTTCCTTCCCGGGTGGCCGCTCGCTCGCTTTGTGTGCGCCCAGTGTGCGCACACGCGGATGAGCTAGTTTACGTGCGCCTCCTCCTTCGCGCCACCGGCGCCATAGATCAGGTTCGCCAACTGCTCGCCGGCTTGCTCCTGCATGTGTGGTGTGACGTGAGAGTACGTGTCGAGCGTTTGCTTCGTCGTGGCGTGCCCGAGGCGCTCACTCACGATCTTCGGGTGCATGGCCGTCATCATGGCCAGGGTTGCCATGGTGTGCCTAAGGTCGTATAGCCGCACTTCGTGAGGCAGACCCGCTGCGTTCAAGGCGCCCTTGAAGTCGCGCTTGCTCCAGTTGTTCGGGTGAATCAAGCCACCGTCGATGGTGGGGAAGACTAGGCCGAGCGGATTATCTATCGAAGCCGTGGCGTCTCGATGCTCGCTGAGCACCTGGGCGAGCTCGGTTGTGAAGGTGATTCGCCGAGTGCGCTTAGTCTTCGGGGTGCTGATGATCGGCACCTTGCCGGCGCCGTAGGTGACGGCCTGGCATACGAGGAGCTCACACTTGGCTAGGTTGACGTTCTCCCAGGTGAGCGCGAACACCTCTCCGGGCCGCATGCCGGTGTTGAGCATCAGGTGGTAGACCGCTCTCCAGGGGCTGTCTGCAACGGCTGCGAGGAAGCGCTCTACCTGTTCGCGGGTGAGGGCGCGGTGCTTCTGGGTGCGGTCAATCTGCGGAAGGTCAACGCTGTCGGCGGGGTTACTCGGGAGCATGCGCCACTTCACGGCTTGCTTGAGGGCGTTCTTGAGCACGACGTGGGCGTGCCTAATGGTGTTTGCGCTTAGGCCACGCTCGGCCATGTCGGCGTAGAGCCCTTGGATCTCCCACGCCGTAAGTGTCGTGATGCGCTTCTCACCGAAGCGCGGCAACACGTAACGCCGTAGGTCGTTGCTGTACGTGATGAAGGTCCGGGGGGAGACGCGGCCCTTGAGCGCCTTTTCCTTCCACTGCTCCACGTACTCGTTGAGGGTGAGGCGACTTGGTTTGAGGAGGGCGCCGGTGTCGCGCTCGACCAGCAGCTTGTTGAGCATGGCTTGGGCGTCTCGCTTGGCGCCGTGAACTGTGTAGTTGAGGTACTGGCGTTTGCCGCTCACGCGGCCGTTGTAGATGCGAATGGTCCAGCTTCGAGGGCTTCTCTGAATCAGTTGGCCGGCCATGTCATGCCTCCTTGTCGCTCTGCTTGGGGCGGATGGTGAGCTCCAGGTCCAGGCTGTCGAGCAGCTTCTCCCAGGCTGTGGGGAGCTTGCCTCGGTGGCCGGTAAGTAGGTGGTTTATGTGCTGGCGGCTGAGGCCCGTCTTCTCGGCGAGCTCGGTTTGGCTGACGCGTTGGCGGATCATGGCAACGCGTACTTCTTCGCGGATGTGCTCGGTCATGGTCTGCATGTTGACATGTTATAGCGAGTGTGCTGATAATGCAAGCAACCTGCTAGCGAAACATCCCACGGCGCTAGCTGGTAATCAATACGAAGGCCCCCGCGTGAAAGCCTGGACAGCACACGCGGGGGCCGAGGAACGGAGTCCTCATGGACAAGGATAGCAACGCCTCCACCTGCATTGCTTGCGGCCGGTGCCGTGATAGGCGCTCACTGCGGCCCTTCGCGCACGACAAGCTAGGGCGAGTGAGCGCATGGGTCTGCCCCGCGTGCGCTGGCCCGGAGCGACTGGTAGGCAAGCCTCACCTGGCCTGGGCCACCGTCGCCAGGGCGGAGCGACTGGCGGCCAACGGCGGCGGCTGGAGCGTCGATCACGTCATGCGGCAGGCGCTCGACTTGCTGGAGCAGCGCGTTATGGGAGGTGCCAAGTGAGGTTAGAGCTCTCCGTCGATTCTGCCGACGCCATGACCGTCTACGCCCCGTCGCCTCGCGGGCTGCTGCTCGCGGGGAGCGTGTGGCGCCGCAAGGACGGCGATTGGGATGCGCTTACCGTGACCGACGTTCCGACGGTGGCGCGGTTGTTCCCGCGGGCGTCCTCGCCGTTCGCTGCGGCCGCGGCCATCCGCGGGCCACGGTTGCTTTGCAGACTCGATGAGGTCATGGCGCCGGTGGCGGTCACGCGAGCCGCCGGGCCGGCCAGGGACCACACCATCAGGGCGGGCCACGGCACGTGGCGCCTCACCAGTGACGCGATCGGGTCACGTGGGGGGCTGACGCGGTACGGGCGTGGCGACATGCGGTGCTTCACGTGGTCCTTGGTCGGCGACGGTGACGAGGCTACCGTGCTTCTCGCCCCAGTCGAGCCGGCAGCCGCACTCATGGACCTGCCTCGCGCAGTGCTGGAGGGCGTCAGGTACTGGTGCTTACCGAGTGGGGATAAGTGATGCCTGAGGTTCTGTTCACTGTGTGGCATGAGGATGCGCCGCTCTCGGCCATGCTCGAAGTGCTCGGCAGCTTCGACCGGCGCATCTACGAAGGCGAGGTGCAAGCCCACGGCCTGGAGGCGGTGGCTCGCGAGGAATGGGAGAACATGTGCGAGCCACGCTCCGGTTGGGCCACGACCTACGAAGAAGCCGAAGAGCACACCGGCCCGCTCGCTGGCCGGCACGTGGTCGAGGTGACACCAGAGACGCTCGAAGCGGCCCTGGTCGAGTGGCTGGGGCTGGATCGAGAGAGCGGCGCGGGGCGCCGAGAAGGAGGCAGCGACATGCAGCTAGTCACGAGTGAGGTTCAGAGGTCCGAGGTGAGGCCCCGGCAGGCGTCGTGTGATGGTTGCGGCGCGACGGAGGCGGTCCAGTACATGCCTTGGCGGGGTGAGACGCTCTGCCCGAAGTGTTCCAGGATGTACGCGACCACCAACGAGGCGGTGGCGAGCCTCGCTGACCTGCTCGGTGAGATCGTGCCGGGCTGGGTCGAGCACTGGACGGCGGCAGGAGCCGAACGCGGCATGCTCGCCGATATACTGAAGGAGATCTCGAACTCCATGAAGCACGTGTCTGACCCTAACGGTGGCTGGGCGCGCTTCGAGACGATCTGCTCGCACACCTTGGGCGAGGAGAACACGGCGCAGTAACACGGCCGCGTTGACGCCAAGCGGGCGCCGGGGTTCACTCCTCGGCGCCCTACTCTTGCTTGCTAATCGCACACAATCGGCACACGCACTGGAGAGACGTTCGGTTTCATCGGGTGTTCTGGGCGTCCTGCTCATCCGCAGTGTGCCGACAAGACGGCGCCCGGCTGGTCGAGAGCCGGGCGCCACTGTCGGTTAGGGGGCCGGACAGTACGACTAGGTTACTGCATGGCGCCTACCAGAGCCCAAGGGCGCGTATCGCCTCCATCGAGGCGACCTGGGGGCCGCGCTCGCCCGCCCACGCGGCCAGGGCCACGGCTAACACCAGGTCGTCGTGGTCGTTCTCCCGCCAGTCGTTGCCGTAGGTGTCGTGACCCGTCTTCGAGAAGGTGACGCGGAACGCCAGGAGTTCCTTGGTGAGCGTCTGAGCGTGCGGCAGGGCCGACGCGACGGTGAGCCGGCCAGTCTGGAGGAGCACCTGGACTATGGCTACGAGCTCGCGTTTCGGCACGCGGTGGTCGAGTCCGTCGCGGGTGCTGGTGTCGCCACCGTGGATGGTAACGGCGGTCAGGTGGCGGTGGCCGGCGCTCCTGAGCATGTCCACTACGGGGCGGCCCACGCCGGTCTGATCGACCACTAGGCGCGGGGCGCGGGGCGCGGGTTCCCTGGCTATCCAAGGGTCGCGCTTCGTTGCCTCATTGCGGTCAGCGCGCTGCTGCGCCTCGACAAGTTCCAAAGTGCGCGTGACCACCTCGACTTGCTGCGGGTACGGGGTGCCGAGCGGCAGGCGGTCGAGGTGCCTGACTTGGTAGGAGCGTTCCGCGCTCCTACCGGCGCCGGTCGTATGGACTTCGAGGACGGCGAGGGCGGTGTAGTCGTTGGCTTGCCCGAGGTCTACGCCGAGGATGTACTCAGGTTGCATGTTGGCCTCCGAAGAGTGGGAGCACGTCGTCTCTCAGTGCGGCCATGACGTGCTCGTAGGCGAAGACGGCTTCCGTGGATTCGGCGAAGTCGCACATGTACTCCTGCCGGTAGACGTGCGCGGGGAGCTCGCGCTGCTCCTGGGCGAGGAACGCGGTGCTGATGCGCGGAACCTGGTCGGCTGGTACGCGGGTCTTCTCCCAGCCTTGCCCCTGATCCCAGACTTCCCAGTAGTGCCCGCGCTTGCCCCACGGGGTGCTGGCCAGGATGAGGCGGCCGTTCTTCACGGCGAGCATGGGCCTGATCGCCTGGTAGAGAGCATCGTCAACGCGGGCGGCTTCGTCCTCGATGAGCAGCGTCACGGCGCTTACGCCTCTGATGGTGGCCTCGCTGCCCGGCAGGCTGAGCACGCGGCCACCGCCAGCCACGTTCATGCTCAGGCGGTTGTCCTCCAGGAGGGGCGGGGGTGTCGGCAGCAGGTTACGGAGATCCACGACCTTGCGGAAGAGCTCGCTTGATTGGCGTTGGCTGGGGCTGATGAGCACCGTCACGCTGCTTGGTTGGTAGAGGGCCTCGTGCAGGGCGAGGAGAGCCGCGACGGTGCTCTTACCGGCTTGCCTGGAGCAGTTGAGTATGTCGCGCTTGCTGTCGCTCTGGAGCAGCTCGGCTTGCCAGGGGTCGAGGTCCAGACCGAGGGCGTAAGCGAACGCCACGCGGTCGGTGGCGTGGTCGTCAGTTGACCGGAGGCGCTGCGCTGCGGTCAGTTGCGCCCGCAGGTCGGCTAAGCGTCGTTCTAAGGTCATGGAGGTCTTTCTGCATGGCTTCCACCTCGGCTTCGAGGGTGTGCGCCTTGGTGAGGTTGCCGTAGGCGCCGCAAGCGGTGCTCAGGGCGCTGATCGCCTTGAGTTTCGTGTCCGTGTCGTCCTGGTCGAGGAGTCCGGAGGCTTCTACGATCGCCCACCAGAGCCGCAAGCGCACTTGGCGGATGCTCCCCGGCCTGGTGCCTCGCGTAGTCGTCTTAGTGGCGTTGTGGCGGGGGTTGGGGGCCTCGCCCCCTCCCCCCTTGCCTTTGCCACTCACGCTACGCCCCAGGTGGCCTGATGCAGGACGGCTAGCAGGACACCGAAGCGCCAATGCGCGAGGCTCATTAGGCGCCTGGGTAACGGTCGCTGCGTCGGTTGGCGCTGGATTAGTCGGCGCCGCGTCATTGGCTGCTCGCGTCTTGCATGACTTCGGTTAGGTACTTGTCGTCCATTGAGGCGCCGTGCTTCACGAGGGCGTCGATCTGCTCCCCGCTCCTGCCTTCCAGCGCGTCGAGGGCGGCGAGGCTGCGTCTCGCGTCGTCGCTTGGGTGTAGTTCTTGCAGTAGGGCGGTGCGTTCGCTAGCCCAGGTCACGGCGTCTAGTTGGCCTTCTTCGAGGCTGGGCCAGAGCACGCGCTCGGCGTACTTCTCGCCGAGAATGAGCTCACGCATGGCGTCGGTGCCGTTGCGGACGGCGAACGCTAACCGTTGGGCGCGGTGAGCTGGCGGCACGTTGGCGAGCAACGCTTGAAGGTCGGTGCGGGCGTTGGCGAGTCTGGCTTCCCGGTCGGCGTCGGTGCCGGCGCTGCGGGGCCAGGCGGTGCGGGTGCGGTGGTAGTCGGCTTCGGCCCTGACCGCTTGCTCAATCAACTGCTTGGCCTGCTCCAGGGCGTTTCTGGCGTCACTCGCGAGCTTGTCGGCGCGGACGCGTTTCCCTTCCCGGGAGAGGTCGCGGTCGTTCTTGAGCGCACTCATCTGGTTGGCGGCGCCCTCCACGGCATCCTGGGCGTGTTGCACGGCGCCGGCGATAGTGTTTCGGGTGGCGGCGGTTACGTTGGCTTTCGCGAGCTCAACCAAGCGCGGTTCGATGAGGGGCCAGATCATGCCGGCGTTGCGTGTGGGGTGAATAGTCATGCCTTCATTCTCCGGTTTCGTCGTCCTGGGCGCGAATCTCGCCAGGTCTGCCGGGGTTGCCGAGCAGGTCGCGTCTTACGGGAATGCCTAGGGCTTCCAGGCTGCTGATGGTTCGGTCGTTGAGTAGTCGCTTCTCGTTCGGTTGGCCCTGCCAGAAGTAGATGCGGCCGCGGTCGAGGAGATCGCGGATGGTGCGCTCTGGTAGGCCGGTAGCTCGCGCCAAGTCAGCTTGTGAGTACCAGCGTGGCGCGGTGTCGGCTAACGGGTAATCCGTCAAGCGGCTGTGAGGCCCGGTGGTACCGGGCTCTCTTGGGGCTGTGTGCCGTTTTGTGCGCTTGAGGCTTGGGGAGCGCGTCATGTGGGCGCTCCGGGTGGGAGTGTGCGGGGGGTCGGGGCGGTCGCGTGGTCCCTGAGGGCGGCTACGGCGTTGCGGGCCGCCTGGAGGTAGGGGCTCGTGGCGCCGTTCGTTCCGGCTTCCTGGTCCTCGCCGAGCATGACGGTGGCGATCACGACGGGGAGGAGGTCCGTCCGGGCGGTGGTGCGCCACCAGGTGGGGGCGGCGGTGGCCGTCTCCAGGGCGACTTCGAGCTTGATGGTGAGCTT
>CALCHY010000396.1 GCA_937907415.1 uncultured Trueperaceae bacterium | reverse complement strand
GGCAACGCCGCTACGTCTTCGACCGCCGTGGAGGCGCAGCGCGCGTGCAAGGCGGTGCGGAGTTGCTCGACGAGAGCGTGTTGCTGAACGGCATATTGAGCAGCATGGAGTTCATGGTGACGGGAGCATCGTTGCCGACCGACTACCTCGTTGACGACTCGGTGCAGCAGGGCCTGCGCTACTTGGACGCCATCGAGAGGCTGGCACAGAACCCGGACCTCGGTCTGATCGACGGCGTCGACGGCCTGCAGGGCCGCGACCAACTCTTGCTGATGGCGCTCTTCGAGGGGGTCGCGCCTGTAGCGGGCGGCGCCGGTTACCGTGCGGCGCCGACGGTCGTCTCGATCAGGCAGGCGCTGACGATCGGTGAGTCGGTTGGCGGCGAGTTGGGCGTCGACATCTTGCATAGCAGCCGGCGTTTCCTCACGACTGGCCCGTCTGGTGTCGTCAGCGACGCTAACCACGCCGTCCTTGCCGGCGCGTGGGACACGATGGTCGAGCGCCTGTACGTCGAGCGTTTCGCTCAAGGGGTCGACAGCGCCTACTCTAGCTTCGCGGACGGCTCGGGGCCGCTGACGGTGCTGACCGATGTGGCTGAACTACAAGGGTCCGGTGCTCCGGATGCGGCACTGCCAGCCTTGCAACGTGACCTCGCCGCAGGCAACGTGGTCGTGTACGCTAGCGACCACGCTGCTAGCGGCACGGCCTTCAGTTGGTGGCGCGTCGATCCAGCTACGGGGACAACGCTCGGGATAGGTAGCCGCGGCCACGGGAACGCTGCGCTCGAGTACCTCGTTCCATGGCAGATCAGCCTTACCGTCGCGGGGGTCCTGGCCGTTCCAGGTGCCATGATCTGTGCTAGCCAAAGCGGCGACGCCCTGATCATCTGTCTGTGCGACATGGTTACTGGCGTGGTGATCTTCGGGAGCATCGGTCTCGCCGTGGGCGGGGCACTGGCTGGCGCCTCCGCAGCTGTGCAAGTTGGAGTCTCCGTCGGGATGTTCGTAGGGTCGGACATCGGCCTCGGCACGGCGATGCTCACGCCTCTAGGTGGCCCCTGCACGTGGGCGGACCGCCTAATGAGCTTCCAGGCGCCTACGACGTGCATTCTAGGGTGAGCCGCGGCAAGATCGGCGCCGTAAGGTAGCGGCGCAAGGAGGAGCAGATGGATGCCAGTCGACCGGCTCGGATAGCGCGCTCGCCCAGGGGGCGAACCGCGCGAGGAGCGCGCATGGCCTTGCTACGGGTACTGTTCAGCCTCTTCATCGCCACCATGGGCAGCGCGCTAGCGCAGCAGTGCACGTATGAGCTCGAGCCGAACGACACGCCGGCCACTGCGACGAGGTTGACGGGCGCAGGGCCGAACATGATCGCGCCAGCTAGCTTCAACGAGGTCGGCGCCCTCTGCCTCACGGGCACCGTTGGCAGCGGAGATCAAGACGCGTTCAGGTGGGAGGTCACCGAGAAACACGCCAGGCACCGCTGGACGCTCGCCGTGGAGGGTCCGCGCAACGGCGTAACCACGGTTGAGCTCTTCAAGGTGACGTTCGCAGACAACGGCGTGGACGTCACGCAAGTCGAGAAGTACTCAAGCGTGACCACGCCGAACGGCGGCGCGGCGCTGTCTGGCGAGTTCCTCGTGCAGCCTGGCAGCTACTACTTGGGCGTGGCGACGAGTGGGGCCGCCGGGGAGTTCGTCGTCAACGTGACGCCGGTAACGACGTTGCGCTACGGCGCTGGCGACGAGCGCTTCGACGGGGGCGCCCCAAGGGAATACGCGGGTGCGTTCGGTTGGTTCGGGCCGGTAACCGAAGAGCTGGCGGTCAGTGTCAGCATCGACGAGGAGGCCGCCGCGCGCGTGTGGGGCCTGGACCTGTGGGCTGCGTACGGTTCCTCGCCCAAGCTGGTGCTCGAGGGCCCGTCCGGCGTCATCCAGCAAGGCAGCGTTGATGCCAACGGCCGCGTGAGCTTCGCTGGCCTCGGACTGGAGGCAGGCGATTACACGGTCAGGGTGGTTGGTGACAGCGGCATGGTCCGCTTGCGCCTCGAGTCACAAGGAGTCCGCGGCGACGGCGTGGCTGTGGAGCCGAACGACGATTGGGCGCGGGCGACAGTGTTCGCGCTAGGCAGCGACATGCGCGCCACGGTGCAGAACCGCGACGATTACTACCGCATAGACGTAGCGGACGCCGACGCCGGCTTCTACGACCTGACGTTCGAGTCGGCAGACGAGCTGACTTATACCCTCAAGGACGAGACCGGTGCCGCGTTGATGTACTCGCGCCCAGGTGTGTCCCACACTGGCCTGCAGTTGCTGGCAGGCAGTTACCAGCTGTTGGTGGAAGGGTCCAACGGCGTCACGTACAGCATGGCGCTTGCGGCAGGCGCCGGGCCAACCGGTGGCGAGTTGGAGCCGAACGATTACCCCAGGTCTGCCAGTCCACTGCCCGCCAACGGCCAGGTCCGCGGCAAGTTCACTGGCTCAGAGTCGGACGTCTACTCCGTACAGATCGAGGGCGCAGCGCAGCGCTACCGCGTTCAGTTGGTCGGGGCGAGCGTCTCGAGCTTGACCGAGCTGACCGTTTCGGGAGAGAAGCTGGCGCAGGCACGCGGCTCGGCCCGGCTGCGCCTCGACGACCTCTTGCTCATGCCAGGCTTGCACTACTTCGAGGTGCGCGGTGACGCAGGTGAGTACGCCCTCAAGGCCATCTCGTTGGGTGAGGTGGAAGTCGGCGCGGCCGAGGCGACACCAGCCAGCGACAACGCCCTGACGCCGGCAGCCGCTGGCGCGCCGGTCGCGGAGGCGGCTGCTGCCGCCGAAGCGCCCCTTGCCGCAGTGCTGGAACCGGGCCCGCCTCCGCCGGCAGGCACGCTGGAGCTGGAGCCGAACGATGACCCGAGTCGCGCCATGCGCGTCGTACCCGGCCAAGTCTACGTAGGTCGCCTGACGGGCGACAGCGACGACTACTACCGCTTCTACCTAGCAGACGACCAGTACGTGATCATCGAGGTCGTACCACCCTCAGGCGCTCCGCCCATCGACGTGTACCTCTCCGAAACCGGTTGGGTCGAGTACCCAGCCGACGCAGTCGACACCACCACCCGGATCGAGCGCAACTTCCTGGCGGGCGATCACTCGTTCTACCTGAACGCGCCAGCTGTCGAGTCGGACGGGTACTACCAGCTCAGGATGACCCTTGCCGGTAGTCTGCTGCCGCCGGTGGACGCCGAGCCGAACGACTCGAGGGCAACCGCAAGCGCGCTGCCTACCGAACTACGTTGGGACGGCCGCGTTGGTGAGTACCACGACGATGACTACTTCCGGCTGCCCGTCTTCGACGAACCCACGACCGTCACGCTCACCCTGACGGGCACAGCTAGCGAACGGGCTATCGGGGCGGACCTGCGCACGGAGTCGAGCACCCTGTCGTTCACTGAACGCGGCGATTCCAAAGCAGGCACGCCGTGGCGTTGGACCGTGCCAGCGGGTGAGCAGACCTACCTGCGCGTCAGCGGCGGTTCGCTTTACAGCGCTACGGTCGAGTTCGGCAGCCAGCCAGATCCCGCCCAGTTGCTGCCGCGGCGAGACGCTAGCGAAGTGGCGGTAACCCTAAGCACGCAGGCGGATGCACTCGCTGCCTACTGGTACGAGGGGCAAGTCCTGAACCTCACGGCCCACGTCGAGAACCGCGGCACGGCGCCGCAAGACCTTACGTTGGCAGCGGCGAGCAGCCACGCTGCCGTGCGCGTCGTGCTCGAACCGCAGCTGACGCTAGCAGCGGGCGAGAGTCGCGACGTCGCCGTCAAGGCCTACTTGCCGAGCGACATGCGCGACGACCTGCCGTTACTCGTCGAAGTCATGGCGACCGGCCCAGGGGGTGCGAGCAGCGCGGCGATCGAGGCGGCGCTGTCGTGCGAAGCTCTGCCTGTTGGCGCCACCGCGTACTGGCCGCTGCCAAACGGCATGCTCGGCAAACTCGACGTGCTGCGCACTAGCTTCGGCGCTGGCATCCACGGCCAGTCCAACTACGAGCGCCGTGACCTAGCGCTCATCGACGGGCGCGTTGGCCCCGCAACAGGTGGCTACTTGGCGCTAGACCACTCGCCGACCTACCGTTTGGCCGGCGACGCCGCCGTCACTCTCGTGGGCGCGACCCTCGACCCTCGCTCGGACGCGAAGCGATCCGATTCCCTCAAGGCCTTCCGCATCGAGACCTCACTTGACGGGACGAACTTCACGAGCGCGTACCAAGGGGTGCTCAAGGCCGCCGGCATAGAACAGGCGTTCGAGTTCGCTGCACCCGTTCAGGCGCGCTACGCGAGGCTCGTTTACGTCAGCGCTCAGTCCGACAGAAAGGACGCCTACCTCGGGGAGTGGAAGCTCCTCGCAGCCGAGGACGGCCTACTCGGCGAGATCAACCTCGCCGCCCGCGAGAATGGCGGGCACGTGGCGTGGAGCGAACCGTTCGTCGGGAGCTATGGCGCTGCCATGCTCACGCCGGACGACGGTCGCGGCAGCACCGTCGACCTGCGGGACACGGGAGCGTTCACGTTCGTAGTGGGCTTCCACGAGAACCGCGCCGCACAGGTAACGCGCATCGAGTGGCAAGAGGAAGCTTCCGCTCAGGGCACGCCGGCGAGCATGTTCCCGGACGTGACCGTCGAGGTGAGCCTGACGGGTGGGGCCGGACCGTGGGCGCCAGTGGCGGACTGGCACCTAGAGCGCGACGCTACCGGCCTAGCGACCCTCGACTTCAGTGAACCCATCTGGGCGCGCTACTTGCGCTTCACGGCAGCGGCCACGTTGGGTGCGGACGGCGCCCTTGGCCGCAACTACTACCCGCCGGACGTGTTGCGCGTGATCGAACGCGCGCCGGACACCGAGTACCGCTCTGCGCTCGGTGAGTGGGGCGCTAACTCGCCAACGGCCATATTCGAGTATCTGAACCCGCCTAGCGTGGCGCAGAGTGCTGACGACGGGGGCAACGACTCGCTGGCGCAAGCTGCTCAACTAACAGTCGGTCGCCAGGTAACGGGCACGGTCCAAGTGGCGGTCGATGAGGACTGGTACAGGCTGACCATCCCGGCCGGGCAGAACTACCTCGAGCTGACTCTTGGCGGAGACCCTGCCATCGCCTACCGTTACGAGGTGGTCGGAGCTGACGGGCGCGGGGTCGGCTTCGACGAGCGCAGTGTCGGAGACGGTGTGGTGCTCACGCTGTTCGGGACGCCTGGCGACTACTACCTACACCTGTGGGAGCCGAAGCGCACGGTGGTGTTCAGCTGGGACACGAGCGGCTCCGTCAACCCTTACCAGGCCATCACCTACAACTCGTTGGCAAGCTTCGCTAGCGGCCTCGACGGTGAGCGGGAGGCCGCCCAGCTACTCGCGTTCGACGACCCTGGCCCCAGGTGGCTACTACCTTTCTGGTCGACCGATCCTGAGCGCGTGCAACGGGCGATCGTCGAGTTCGATCGCAAGTCTGACTCGAGCTCGTCAGAGACCGCGCTCCTCGAGGCGACGAAGGCGTTGGCTGACCGCGAAGGCACCCGCGCCATACTGTTCATGACCGACGCGGAGTCGCCCTCCCCCCAGTACACACCTGAGTTGTGGCGCGCCTTCGAGCGCGTGCGCCCGCGCATCTTCACCTTCGAGATCAGCTCGGCAGGTAGCGACTACGCGCAGGACCTGATGCAGGACTGGGCCGACGTCAACTCAGGCGTCTACGCCTTGGCCGCTGGTGTCGGCGACTTCGACGCTGGCTTCTCCCGCGCCTCGTGCCTCCTGCGGCGCCCGAAGCAGTACACGCTCGCGCTCGACGTCCGTAGCGAGCCCCTACCAGGGCCGGGCAGCCTAGCGGTGCGCGCGGCGCCAGGCGCCGCGCAGGCAGCTGTCGAGGTCATCTTCGACGCCAGTGGCTCGATGGGTCGCGAGTTGCCAAGTGGCGAGCAGCGGATAACGGCCGCCAAGCGCGCGCTGACCGCGCTCGTCAGCGAGGTGCTGCCAGAAGGCACCCCGTTCGCGCTGCGCGCGTTCGGGCACATCACTCCAACATCGTGCGAGTCGCGCCTAGACGTGCCGCTGGCGCCACTCGATCGCGGCAAGGCACAGGCGGCCGTCGACGCGATCCAACCTAAGCTCTTGTC
>CALCHY010000395.1 GCA_937907415.1 uncultured Trueperaceae bacterium | reverse complement strand
TGGTCGGGCAGGCTCTGGAACAGCGAGAAGTTGACGACGTACTTGTCGGCCAGCATCTGGGGGAGGAGTTCGAACTCCTCGGGCGCGTAATCGAGGCCGCTGACGACCTTGGCGACGCGCTCGAGGATGCGGTTGTAGTGCTGCTCGAAGTGCGCCCTCTCGAGGAGGCTCAGGTAGCCCAGGTCGAAGAGGCTGTGCATGGTCTCCTTGTTGCTCACGGCCTCGTTGAAGACCTCGCGGTAGGTCTTGACGGTAATGGCGCTGTCGAGTTCCTGCATGTCACGCAGCAGCGCGTTGACCTCGCCGGTGAGGGGCGGCAGGTTGACGGGCTCGCGCGTTGGCCCGAGCGCGTCCACGACGGGCACGACGATCACGGAGTGGTGCGCAGTCAACGCACGCCCCGACTCGGTGACGATGATCGGGTGCGCGACCTCCCACTCCTGGCACGACTCCATGATGGTGTAGACGACCGTGTCTGCGTACTCGCGCAGGCCGTAGTTGGCGGAGGTGTAGTAGGTCGTCTTCGAACCGTCGTAATCGACCGCGAGGCCGCCACCAACGTCGAGGTACTTGACGCCGACGCCCATCTCGGCCAACTCGACGTACGCCTGCGCCGCTTCGCGGACCGCGGACCTGATGCGCCTGATGTCGGTCAGCTGGCTGCCAACATGGCAGTGCAGCAGCACGAGCGCGTGGCCCAGGCCCTCTTCCTGCACGCGCTGCGCGACGTGGATGAGTTCGGAGGCGGTGAGGCCGAACTTGGCGTCGTCGCCGCCTGAGGCCTCCCACTGCCCGCTGCCCCGCGCGTGAAGCTTGAAGCGCACGCCGAGCAGCGGCTCTACCCCCACTTCCTTGCTGATGCGCAGCACGCGCTCGAGCTCGCCTGCCTTCTCCAGCGTGATGATGGTGTTGCGGCCCAGCTTGCGGCCCCACAACGCCAGGCGGATGAAGTCGTCGTCCTTGAAGCCGTTGCAGCAGATGAGGGCGTCGTCGTGCGTGTCGTGAGCGAGGCACAGGGCCAGCTCTGCCTTGCTGCCAGCTTCGAGGCCCGTGCGGTACTTGGCGCCGTAAGACGCGATGGTCTCGACGACCACGCGCCGCTGGTTGACCTTGATGGGGTACACACCCTGGTAGCGGTTCTGGTAGCCCGCCTCTCTTATCGCCGCAGCGAAGGCGTCGTTGATGCGGTCGAGCCTGTCCTCCAGGATGTCAGGGAAACGCAGGATCAGAGGAAGCGCGTGCCCCTCGTCAAGGAGCCCGTCGACGATGCTCGTGAGGGCAACCGCAGGCGAACCCTTGAGCGACACCGTGAGCTGACCCTCTTTAGACACCCCGAAGAACCCGGCCGACCACGCCTTGATGCTGTAAAGCTCATCGGCGTCTGAGATGCTGAAACCTGGGTCGAGGGTGGGTCTGGTCACTTCTGGTCCTCCACTTGGCGAGGCGCTCCGCCGTGCTACTTCGGGCCGCGCGGCCGACGGACGGGCACGGCTTGGGGTTCGGTGGGAACGCGAGCGCTGTCTCTTGGAGCGCGTACCTCGCCGAACGGACTACGCTAGCACTTCCACGTGCGGAATTTCGTCTTGACGCGGCCGTAGTCCCGACAGCACCGTGCCGGCATCATCGCGGCGGATAACGAGCGTCGAAGCCCTCAAGCGCACCAGCGCGTGGCAAGGCAGCCTCACACGAACCGCCGCGCCCTCCTCTCCGGCCTAAACTGGCAAGAGCATGACTACGACCTCGTACCCCACCCCAGCCTCGCTTGGCTACCGCATGCCCCCCGAGTGGGCACCCCACGCCGCCACCTGGACGTCATGGCCGTTCGACGACGAGCTCTTGGAGCGAAGATGGATGGACTCGCAACTGCTACGCAATTGCTATTCACCTAATTGATCGCCTTGAGAAAGTTCAAGCAGCCATCTTGTTTCGAGCTCACTAATGCTAGCGCCAAACGCCTCTAGGTAATCAACTGGCTCAAATTGGTCACTGCCGACCGCCCCCGGCAGTAGAATCCGCGGCTGCGCAGAAGCCGCGATTACCGCGTCCATGCCGTAGTGCTCTATCAAGAATCCAACAAACCCGGCCCACTGCGTATACTGCATATCGCGAAGCGCATAGCACGCTTCTTGCGTATCCATCAGCGTGTGCGCGCTAATGTCGTAGTACTCTGCGAGCCCCAGATATCTGCCATCTTCGCGATAAACGTTCACGGCCTGTTGAAAACTCTCATACCCAATACCTGCAAGCCATTCGGGTTCGGCTAACCAAGTGGCCAATCCCTCTTTCAAGATGGCGTCACCACTTGGGCCTTCGGAAGATTTAATCTGGTCAAAGTGAAACAAATGAGCAATTTCATGAGCAACTATACGCGCGAGCGTCGCCTCCGACCAATCATCGTCGAAGTGGATCCCAACGAGCCCTCGACCCCGCACAAAAGCGGCGAAGGCGCGCGCGGGACAGGCTTCGGCTTCCAAGGGCGCCTCTAAGCCGACTCTAATGTCAAAGCTTGATGTCTTGAACGCGTGTTTTAATCGGTCCATCACCGTCGTCGCCACTGCAATTACTTGACGCCTCGCTTGATCTCCTCCACCGGTTACTTGAAGCTCACCAAGACACCCTTGTGAGCCTTGTTCGGGGCAGGCGAATGCCGTTCCGGAAAGTACTAGAAGCACGGCGGCCAGGCCCTTCAAGCGAAGGCGTCGTGACAGTGGGCAAGCCACAAACCCTAGTAACACAATAGAACTAGGCTCCAACGTTCGCCAATTCGGACCCGAATCCATCTCCACTAACAGAAACCAACTCGCCCATGGCCTTGGGCGTCACTCGCCTCCAATTGGGGTCGGGCCGCTTAGGGTAAGTCCACAGGTATCACACGGATACACGTAGAATGTTGTTTGAACGCCGTCAATCTTATGATCATGGCCCGGCATGCTATTCGTTTCCGCATAATATGTGGTTACCACCTCTTCGACTATGCGTCCGTAGCTCGAGCTGCACAGGTTACAATCCCATCCGGCAACGTGATCCTCGCTGTAGTTATGGGCCGAAGTAGGCGCGGGTATAGCAACGAGAAATCCGGCTAATAACACCGCAGCCCCTATGATTGACGACTTCATTTAGGACCTCCCAAAGTGTGTAACTGAGTGGCGGACTGCCATCATTCGCACGATTCTCTAACCCTCACATGTTAGTTCTCCGCTAAGTGAGTCGATATCGCCCATCACCACACAGTTCGCGACCTGCAGACTTGCCTCAGCAAACGCCCACGCATCTAAGTGCCCGGGAACAGATTGCCAGCCGACCAGTTGCCCGAATAGGCTCGTGACAAAATGTCCGTCCCTGTAGTACCAAACCTCGGGACGCACAACAGACGCGTAGTCAGCCGTGTCGCTCATTGAACGAGGGTGCCGCACGGAAGCAACTTGACTAACGTGTATCCAAGGGAATGCGGTCCTAGTGTACTCAACCACAGATTCGGCGCTATCGCTACCAACTACGAATACCCAGACTTCAATATCGGGCTGTGCTGACCGCAACGACTCCATAAGGGGGCCATACACAAAGGGTGTCTGCGGACAATCATCATCAAACACAAATACAACATCTACACCAGTGCTGATGTCACCCAACCCAGCTTCATTCACGACCACACTTGACCTTCCTGTCGAAGCAATCTGTGGGACACTTCCTTCTTGAGGACCTAAATGGCTCGCCGGATTCGACTCCGAACCTAGAAACCGCACAATATCCGCCTGGACCATATCGGTCTGAATTATAGCCCCGTGAGCGGAGTATTGCACCACATTCTCACGGATTAAGAACACGGATGGAATAAACGGGATGGTACCGAGCGGCGACATGCCCAGAGGCTCCAGTTGTGGGTAAGTAATGGTGCGAACCCCGGGCGGATCTGCGACAGTCGGGCTACCTTCCAGTTCACTAGCATAATAGATCAATTCAACGCCAATGGCGGCCGCTAACGGCCAAAAGGCATCGATAAATGCTCGACAAGTCTGACAGGTGGCATACCCAGTAACGAGAATGTACGGCTGACGCGAAGCACTAAGCGCATCCGCCTGTCCGCTTGAAATTCTATGCCCTACCGATGGGCCATACCCTCCCCCTTCCCTAGCTATTTCTATTAGGCGGGCCACTAAACGGGCGCGCTCAAGGAGCTAAGACTGCGTAAGCCTGTCGGAAAAGTACTGCGCATTGACATGCTTCTGATGGACGATAACCTCAGTCACGCGATCTTTGACATCGGAATTGAGCCAAGCGACTCGCGCTCCAATCGCCAGAAATACGATAAGCGCTGATGCCAACCTAGTCCTTTTCACGCGACCCCCCGAGCCCTAAATTGCAGATCCGAATTTCCCGAAGTCTACTTGACGCGGGATCGACTCAAATGTCCTGCGTTCTACATCAGTACACAGGAAGTTTGCAAGTTCGGGGCACCACATGCAGGCCAAAGTGGTGCCAGAGTGTCCTGCTCCCACGATCGGCCGGCGCTGCGCAATTTTAGGTCGAAGAGCCGTGGGGCTAGCGAAACCGAGAACGATAAGAGAACGATAAGAGAACGATAAGGGAGTTCCTTCAAAGCCGCCAGAAACGTAAGCGCAATCGGTGTACAAAGCAACCTCAATGGCAGTGGCTGCCTAGTTCGGAGCATGTGGGTCTCCCCCTCTGACTGATTCTTGGCGAGCGTCTCTGCCTAGTACGCGGAATCAATCGATGTCGAAATTGGAGAAAATGACTCTCTCGAAGTCTGTCCTACGCGTGACTCGGGCGCCCGCCCTCACACGAACCTCCGCGCCCTCCTCTCCGGCCTAAACTGGCAGGAGCATGGCTACGACTTCGTACCCCACCCCAGCCTCGCTTGGCTACCGCATGCCCCCCGAGTGGGCACCCCACGCCGCCACCTGGACGTCATGGCCGTTCGACGACGAGCTCTGGGTCGGCCACCTGGAGGGTGTCAGGCGCGAGTTCGCCGACCTGGTAGCCACCATCTTGCGTTTCGAGCCCGTGGCGCTGAACGTGAGGGACCAGGAGTCGGAGGCCGACGCGCGCACCCGCATCGGGGCCGCGGCCGCCAAGCTGCACGGCGCCGGCGCCGAGGCGGCCCTCGGCAGGCTGCGTTACAACCTCATGCCGCTGAACGACGTGTGGTTCCGCGACAACGGCCCACTGTTCGTGCAACTCCCCGCCGAGAACGGCCAGCCCGGCCGCGTGGCCATCACCGACTGGGGCTTCAACGCCTGGGGCGAGAAGTACGCCCCGTGGCAGGACGACGACCGGGCGCCCGCCACCGTTGCTTCGCGCATCGGCATGAAGCGCTTCGCGGTGCCCGCCATCATGGAGGGGGGCGCGCTCGAGATCAACGGCGCGGGCGTCTGCCTCACGACCCGGTCCTGCCTCCTCGAACCCAACCGCAACCCCGAACTCAGCGCCGCACAGATCGAGCTGCTGCTGCGCGACCACCTTGGCATCCGCGAGCTGGTGTGGCTGGAGCGAGGCCTGGAGGGCGACCACACGGACGGGCACATAGACACCATCGTCCGCTTCACGAGCGACGACACCATCGTCTGCGCCGTCGAACCACGCACCGACGACCCTAACCACGCCACCATGGCGCACAACCTGAAGCAGTTGAGGGGCCTGCGCACGGCAAACGGCGCACCCTACCGCGTGGTAGAGCTGCCACTGCCACAGCGCCGCATGGAGCTGGAGGGTCAGCGGCTGCCGCCTACCTACGCCAACTTCTACATCGGCAACGGCTTCGTCGTGGTGCCGCAATACGACGACGTGAACGACGAACAGGCCCTCAACATCCTGCGCCCCCTCTTCCCCGGCCGCGAGGTCATCGGGCTTAGCGCCTCGAGCCTCATCACGGGCGGCGGCGCCTTCCACTGCGTCACTCAGCAGCAGCCCCTAGGAGCCACCGAGCATGCCTGACTCCCGTAACGACCCCGGACTCGTGCGCCTCGCGGTCGTGCAGATGAGTTGCTCGCACGTGCTAGACGAGAACCTCGCCAAGGCAGAGGGTTTCGTGCGCCAGGCCGCCGCGGGCGGCGCCAACATCATCCTGCTGCAGGAGCTGTTCGAGAACCTTTACTTCCCGCAACTCGAGCGCGAGGAGTTGTTCGGGCTGGCGTACCCCGTGGCCGGGCACCCGTTCCTGGAGCGCTTCGCGGCGCTCGCCAAGGAGCTGGGCGTGGTGCTGCCCATCTCGTTCTTCGAGCACGCCGGGCAGGCGTACTTCAACAGCCTGGCGATGATCGACGCAGACGGCCGCGTGCTCGGCCATTACCGCAAGAGCCACATCCCGGACGGGCCCAGCTACGAGGAGAAGTACTACTTCAACCCCGGCGACTCCGGCTTCAAGACGTGGCACACGCGCTTCGGCAACGTGGGCGTTGGCATCTGCTGGGACCAATGGTTCCCGGAAGCCGCGCGCATCATGGCCCTCAAGGGCGCCGACCTGCTCCTCTACCCCACCGCCATCGGTTCCGAGCCCGACGAGGCGGGAGCGCTCGACACCCGCGACCTGTGGCGCCGCGCCATGCTCGGCCACGCCGTGAGCAACGTGGCGTACGTGGCGGCGGCCAATCGCGTCGGCACCGAGGGCAGCACGACCTTCTACGGTTCGTCGTTCATCTCCGATTACGCGGGCGAACTGCTTGCCGACGGCGACCGCACCTCCGAGACGGTGCTTTACGCCGACCTCGACTTCGCCAAGGCCCGCACGCACCGCGCCGGCTGGGGCTTCTTCCGCGACCGCAGGCCAGACCTGTACGGGGCTTTGCTTACGCTCGATGGGGAGGAGTAGGCGGGAGGGCCGGCTAACTGCGTGGCGGCTCTTCTAGTACCTGCCGCAACTTGAGCCCTACCTCTCTCCCAGCCCGCCGAACGTGTCACGCGGATACTCCACCCACTCAACAGCCGGATCGAACGGCGCGTGGGCCTTAGGGTCACCAGTGGCAACACCTGCGGCGCGCCTGAGGGTGTGGTCCTTAGTGCGCGCCTCCCGGCCCCAGTAACCACTGGGAGGCTCCTCCCCGATCGCTCCAATACGATCGAGCACGCCGGCGGGGCCCCTCAGCACCACGGCGTCGTTACCGTTGAACCACCCGAAACCGCTGCGTTGGCTGAAGGGCAGGTCCGCCACCGCGGCCAGGAGCCCCGCACCCGCCGCCTCGTGCCACAGCACGAACGCGGCGCCGGGCGGCAACTCCCCCACCAGCGCCACGCCGAAGCCCGCCGTGGTGGCGCCATTGAAGTACATCTCTACCGTCAAGCAGGCTAGGTCAATACTCGCTGCCGTGCCGTTGTAGACCTCGAGAGCCTTGTTGTTCCCGCTGCCCTCCACGTACTCACTGAAATACACGCCGGACGTAGGGCAACTATCGGGCCCGGCGGCAGTCAAGACGCCTGCCCACATGCCCCGCCCCTCCTCACGGGCGCTGCGCACGGCGGCCACGTACAGGTCCGCGTAGCGGCTGTTGGGTTGAATGGTCATGGGTTGCGCCAAGCCCGCCTGCGCTACAGCTAGGTTGACCTGCGAGTAGCGCCTGCCATCAGGTGCCAGCCACGCGCCGGCCGCGTCCCGGTAATACACGTACGCGAGGAGCCGCTCGTAACGATCGTATGCGTCCAGGTCGAGTTCGAGGTAGACCTCGCGGCCAGCAAGCAAGTCCACCACGAACTCAGTGGCCTCGGGCCCGTACGCCTGCACGGCCGCGCCGGGCTTCCTGGTCTCGGGCGTGTCTATGCCGACCAGCCTCACGGGCAGGCTGTCTCTAGTGGCGCCGGTTGCCCCGAGCGTGCCGGGGACCACGAGCACGCGGAGGGTGTCGCCATCCACCACGCGGTCCACCCGGTAGGGGCCCTGCAACTGCCCCTGCACCTCGTATGCGGCGGCCACCGCCAGAGGCGGCACGCAAGCCACCAACGCGAGTCCCAACAGAGCGGCGAGGAGAGGGAGTGGCCTGAACTTCAGACCGCCACCCCCGCTGGCAGCACCTCGATGAACAGCGCCCCTTCCGGCGCGGGCGCCTCGTCGTACAGCAGGCGCAGCACGGCCGCGTTGTCTGCCACGACCTTGTCGCGGCGGACGCTCAACTTGGGGGTCACCGAGCCGTCTGCCATGCCGAGCTGCTTGACGAGGGCCGCCACGCGCTTGACCGACGACCAGTCCGGCATGCCGGCGTTAGCGTGCCTCACAACCTCGCGGAGCTCGGAGGCTAACCCAGCTTTGCGCAGCACGTCGGCGGTGGCGACGCCGTAGCGCGCGGTTAGGGTCTCGTGGTCGAGGAAGAGGAGCGCTGTGCAGTACTTCTCCCCAGACCCGGCGATGATGGCCGTGGCGATGAGCGGGTTGGCCTCCAGCCGCTCGACGATGGGGTCGGGCATGACGTACTTGCCGGTCGAGAGCTTGAAGATGCTCTTGAGGCGCCCAGTGATCGAGAGGTAGCCGTCTTCGAGCTTGCCGAGGTCGCCAGTGTGGAACCAACCGTCATGGTCGATGACCTTGGCGGTCTCCTCGGGGTTGGCGAAGTAGCCCAACATGACGTGCGGGCCGCGCGTGACGATCTCGCCCTCTTCGGTGATGCCGATCTCGACGCCCGGGATGGCCTCCCCCACCGTGCCGGCGCGGTTGCGGCCGGGCCGGTTGAAGCTGATGACGGGGCTCGTCTCCGTAAGGCCGTAACCCTGCAGCACGACGATGTGCGCCGCACCCAGGCGGTTGACGAGCTCGCCACGCAGCGCGGCGCCGCCCACGATGATGGTGCGCAGGCGCCCCCCGAGGGCCTCCCGCCACTTGGAGTAGACGAGGCGGTCGAGGACCCCGCGCTGGAGCGCCGCCAGGCCCGTCGGCTCGTGGCGCACGTCGAACTCGGCCGCGAACTCGAGCGCGCGGGCGTACAGCGCCTTCTTGACGCCCGTGAGCGCGCCGCCAACGGCTTCCATGCGCTCCCACGACTTATCGAGCACGCGCGGCACCGCCGCCATGAAGGTCGGCTTCACCTCTTGCAGGTCCTCGCGCACCGAATCGGTGGTGCCGAAGTAGACGGTCGACCCGAAGTACACGCTTGCATACATGAGGGTACGCGCGAAGATGTGGCTGAGGGGCAGGAAAGACAGGACCGTTTCGTCCGGGCCTTCGAGGTAGGTGGGCAGATCGGAGAGTGACCCGATGGCGTTGCTCGATAGGTTCTCGTGGCTGAGCATCACCCCCTTGGGCGCGCCGGTCGTGCCGGAGGTGTAGATGATCGTCGCAACGTCGCTGGCGTGTTGCTCGGCGGCGTAGCTCGCGATCAGGCCGGGGTCCTTGGCCAGGGCTTGCTCCCCGCGCGCCACGAGGGTGGCGTAGTCGGTGACGAGGGGGCCACCCTCGCCGCTGCCGCTCGGCCGGCCGTTAGCTACCGCGATCAGCTTCACTCCCGCTAGGCCGCCTGCGACCTCGAGCATCTCGTGCAGCAGCGCCTCGTCAGACACGAGCACCGCGGCGCTGCCACTCTGGCTGAGGATGAAGCGCATGGCGTCATGCGTGTGCGTGAGGTAGATGGGCACGTCGACCAGGCCGGCTATCAGGCACGCGAAATCGGCCAACACGAAGCTCATGTCTGAGTGAGTGAAGAGCGCAACGCGGTCACCGCGCTCCAGGCCCATGGCGCGCAAACCGGCTGCCATGGCTTGCGCGCGTCGCTGGAACTCGGCGTTGGAAAACGTGATCCACGGCAGGCCTGGCCCCCCAGGTTTGCCAGGCGTGGTCGAAAGCCGATCGTTGAACGCTTGCTGGTTAGGGCGTTGCCGCACCGCCTCATCGAGCAAGCTCGGAAGCATGCGCCCAAGCTCGAGCCTGCCTGGCCCGGGTGGGGGTTTCGCGGTAGTGACGATCATCTCGACCCCTCCTTGCGAACGGGCCGGCTGGCGTGCGGCTAGCTCCTTGGCGCGGCTCCAGCGTGCGCGCTGGCAGCGCGCGAAGCCTTATCCGCGAAGTCGCGGGCGAACAGCTTGATCTCGCTAGCCAAGCCGGCGTCGTTAGTTGCTCTGCGGTAAGTATCGGCCATCGAGAGGAACGTTTGGAAGAAGAAATCGTTCATGTCGTCCACAGACAACTCCTTCACCCACATGTCTATGCGCAGCGAGTTGCGCTTTTCCGTGTCCCAGAGGGCGAGGAGCATGGCTCCGGCGTCATGCGTGCCCGGCTCGGGAGAGTCGTCGGCTTGCCAGCGGATGGCCTCGACGCCCTCGTCGTCCATATCGACGGTCAGGCGGATGTCGGATGAGGTCAGCATGGGTGCATGGTACCCGCACGGGGGTGCTAGTCGCGGTATCTTCGACTCAGTACCACCGGGCCCTTATCGCCTTACCGGCGGGGCGGCGCCCAGACAGAGAGGGTAGTCATGAAGGGACTGATCCTGGCGGCCGGGCTGGGGACGCGCTTGCGGCCGATCACTAGCCTCAAGCCCAAGCCGACGATCGCGGTGGCCAACAAGCCCCTCATCCATCACGCCGTCGACAACCTGGTCGAGGCTGGCGTTACGGACATCGGGGTAGTGGTCAGCTACCTCACGCTCAACTCCATCAAGGAGACGCTCGGCTCCTACTCCGGCGCGCGTTTCGAGTACATCATGCAGAACCCGCCCCAGGGGCTGGCGCACGCCGTGAAGGTGTCACGCGACTTTCTGGGCGACGACACGTTCGTCATGTACCTCTCCGATAACCTTTTCGAGAACGGCATCACGGAGTTCGTCGACCGCTTCAGGGCCGGGGGCAGCAGCGCCGTCATGGCCCTCGTGCCGGTCACGTACGACGCGGCGAAGTCGCTCGGCGTGGCCGTGGTGGAGAACGACCACATCACGAGGCTGGTCGAGAAACCCACCGACCCACCCAGCACCCTGGCGGTGGCTGGTGTGTACGTCTTCAACCCCCGCATCCACGCCATGATCGAGGGGCTGCCACCCGGCGCCAAGGGTGAGTACCAGATCACCGACGCCATCCAGCGCCTCATCGAGGCAGGCGACGTCGTCGTACCTGTGACGGTGCGAGGCTGGTGGAAGGACACGGGCCAGCCAGACGACATCCTCGACGCCAACCGCCTGCTCCTCACCCGCCTAAAGCGCGACGTACGCGGTGAGTTGACCAACGCAACCCTGGTCGGTGAGGTCGTAGTCGGGGAGGGCGCTGTCGTCAAGGACACCACCGTCTTCGGGCCGGTCATCATCGGCGCGGGCGCGCGCGTGGAGGGCGCCTACATCGGGCCTTTCACGGCCATAGGTGACGACTGCGAGGTGCGCAACGCCGAACTGGAGTACTCGGTGGTCGGCAACCGCAGCGTCATCGCCGGAGTGAAACCCCGCATTCAAGCCAGCCTGATAGGTGAAGACGTGGTTATCACGGGCCACGACTCACGGCCGGCCACCCACCGCATGGTGGTGGGCGACGAGAGCAGGATCAGTCTGCACGAGTAGGTGGGGCGCGGTGCGGCACTCGTTGTACCTGCAGCCACGCAGGACTTGTCTCAAATTGTGAATCGTGGCCAATCTTGAAGGAGAACGCCTCATTGAGCTTTGGGGCTCAAGAATGGGGATCACGTTGGCTGCTCGTAAGGTATTGATCGTAGCCATCGGCCTATCCACAATCGCGCTGCTGTCAAGCTGCTTCCTGTTCGAAAGCCATTCCGTCGCCTACACCGTGAACCTTTCGTATTCCGAGGGGTCAAAGGCCAGCACGGCCTCACGCACCAACGAGCAGCAGCCCACCTCTACCCGGCGCCAACTCTGCACCTGCTCGCTGCTGCAGCGTTGCGCCCGTTAACACGTCGCGGTAAGCGCCTTCCGGCAGCGCGTCCGCCGGTACGTCCACGGACTCGTCCTGCACGTTAACGATTACCCAAGCGGCCGGCGCGCCCTCGAGCTGCCTCTCGACCACGATCAGCCCGTCGGCTGGCGCGCTCACCTGAATGCTGCCGCGCCGCAGGGCCGCCAACTCGTGGCGGGCACTCACTAGCGCGCGCACGAAATCATGCAACTGAGGGGCGTTCGCGCCCGTCTCGTCCCACGGCATACCCTGCCTGCAGCCTGGGTCGTGGCCGCCTCGCAAACCGAGTTCGTCACCGTAATACACGCACGGCGCGCCAGGCCAGCCGAACTGCAGCAGGAGCGCGAGCCGCACGGCGGCGGCGTCGCCCTTCAATGCCGTCATGAGCCGCGGGGTGTCGTGCGAGCCAAGCAAGTTGAGTTGCGAGTGCACGGCCGCCTCAGGGTAGTGCGCGAGCAACCGGGTCGTCGTCTCGGCGAACTGGCCAGCAGAGATGGGCGAGATGCCGTTGAGGCCGCTGCGCGACAGCTCATCGTGCGCCCAATCACGCGCCACGAACCCGTAGATGGCGCGCGTGAGCTGGTAGTTCATGACGCCGTCGAAGATGTCGCCCTGCAGCCAGCGCTGCGCGTCATCCCAGATCTCGCCCACCAGGTAGGCCTCTGGGTTGACGGCGCGGCAGCGGCGGCGGAACTCGCGCCAGAACTCGTCGTCGTCGATCTCGTTCGGCACGTCGAGGCGCCAGCCGTCGATGCCCTCGCCCAGCCACTTCTCGCCCACTCTGAAGAGGTACTCGCGCACGTCCGGGTTGGTGGTGTTGAACTTGGGCAACGCGGCGATGCCCCACCAGGCGTCGTAACCCAACTGCCCGCCGCCGTATGCGTTGAGGGGGAAGTGGTGAACGTGGAACCAATCGCGGTAGGCGCTCGATGGGCCGTTCTCGAGGAGATCGTTGAACTGCAGGAAGCCGCGGCTGGCGTGGTTGAACACCCCGTCGAGCACCACGCGCATGCCGCGCGCGTGGCACGCCCCCAGGAGTTCGGCCAGCGCCTCTCCCCCGCCAAGCATGGGGTCGACGGTGTGGTAATCCTGCGTGTGGTAGCGGTGGTTGGAGGCCGACGCGAAGACCGGGCACAAGTAGAGCGCGGTTATCCCGAGATCCTGCAAGTAGTCGAGGTGCTCCACGACGCCGAGGAGGTCGCCGCCCTTGTAGCCGTGGGGGGTTGGCGGTGAGTCCCACTCCTCCAAGTTGCCAGGCTTGTGAACGCGCTCGCTACGCGCGAAACGGTCGGGGAAGATCTGGTAGAAGACGGCGTCTTGCACCCAGTCGGGCCAGTTGCCGCTTCCGGGGTCAGTGTCTTGGTTGCTTGCGTCACTACTTGCTGACATGCCGGGAATGCTAACCCGCACGCGCTTTGGGGTTACGCTCCGCTGGTGACTCTGCCGAGGCGCCCCCTCTCCTGGCGCGTTTTCCTCCTCCGCTTGCTCCAAGTCAACGTCGGCCTCGTGATCTATGGCCTGTCGGTGGCGCTCATGGTCAACGCGGGCATCGGCCTTGGCCCGTGGGACGTCTTCCACCAGGGCCTATCGCGCCTTACGCCGCTAAGCATCGGGCAGGCCATGATCCTGGCCGGGCTGGCCGTCCTCGTCTACTCCGTCATCGGCCCCAAGGTGAAGATCGGCGTTGCCACCGTGCTGAACATGGTGCTCATCGGGGTGTGGTGCGACGCCTTCCTCGCCCTGCCCGGCTTCCCTCACGAAATGAGTTACGCGGTGGGCGTACTGGTATTCGCCCTCGGCACCGTGCTGTGTGGCGTGGCCACTGGCCTCTACATCACGGCGGGCCTGGGTGCCGGCCCGCGCGACGGTTTCGTCCTCGGCGTGGCCAAGGTGACGGGCGCCAAGGTGCGCACCGTGCGCACGCTAACCGAGCTATCGGTGTTCGGCTTGGGCTGGCTCATGGGCGGCACCGTGGGGCTCGGCACGGCGCTGTTCGCGCTCACGGCCGGGCCGCTCATGCAGTTCTTCCTGCAGGTGTTCCGGGGGTTGGGGTCGGCGCATGCTGCCCTGGAGAAGCGGGTCGCAGCCGGTCACGCCGGCAGCTCGACGGTCGCCGCCGCGGCAGCGGAGACGACGCGTAATTGAGCTCAGGCGAGCGTTATGTCTCCGCCGACCTGCTGGAGGGCACTCACTTCTTTCGCAGCGCCCCGGCCCCCTGGCCAGGCCAAATCGCGTTCCGAACGGCGGCTCCAAAGTAGTAGAGCGCGGTCACGGCCAAGAACTTGAGGACGAACTCTGGCCAGGAACTAGGAAACGGTCGGTCTCTCTCCAAGAGATATGTAATCGACGCAACCAAGATCGGACCCGAGATCAAGTCCCTCAAATAGAGCTTCAATCTACCTATCCGGAGAATCGGGCCGGCTGCCATCCGCACACCTCCAGCTCTTGCCGGTCGAATTGGTCTATCCTAGCCGCCTCCGCCAGGATAGAACCGGAGCCGCGGCACTACCGCGACGCTCCTACCTAACCAACCGCAAGATGACCTCGACCCCACGATGTGCTAGGCGCAGTCCATGACTCCACTAGAGTGCGCCCCTCACTGCGGCCGCAACAACGGGAACAGGATCACGTCCCTGATGCTCGGCACGCCGGCCAGTAGCATGGCGAGCCGGTCGATCCCAAGCCCAAGGCCCCCGGTCGGCGGCATGCCGAACTCGAGCGCCGTAAGGAAGTCCTCGTCCAGCATCTGCGCTTCGTCGTCGCCGGCGTCGCGCAGCGCCTGCTGGCGCTCGAAGCGCGCTCGTTGATCGAGCGGGTCGTTCAGTTCGCTGAAGGCGTTGCCCAACTCCATCCCTACCGCCACTGGCTCGAAGCGCTCCACCAGCCCCGGCCGCGAGCGGTGCTTCTTGGCCAGCGGGCTGATGGCCAGCGGGTGATCCATCACGAATACCGGACCCACCAAATGCGGTTCCACGTAGATGTCGTAGAGCTTGTCGAACACCTGGTTGAGGGGGCGCTCCGCGAGCGGCAGCTCTCCCTCCGCAGCGCCTGGGTGCTTAACGGCAGTCCAGGCGCGCAGGCGCTCCTCGTCGAGGGGATCGAAGTCCATGCCAGCCCGCTTAGCCAGCTCGCCGGTGTAATCGACGCGCGGCCATGGCGGCGCGAAGTCTAGTTCGGTGCCCTGGTAAGTCAGCTTCGTGGAGCCGAGCAACTCGAGCACTAGGCCCGAGTACATGTTCTCGACGAGCTCAAGGATGTCGAGGTAGTCCTTGCCCGCCCAGTAGAGCTCGAGCATCGTGTACTCGGGGTTGTGCTTGTAGCTTAGCCCCTCGTTGCGGAAGTTGCGGCCGATCTCGTAGACGGCGTCGAACCCGCCCACGATGAGGCGCTTGAGGTAGAGCTCGAGCGATATGCGCAGGTGGAAGTCGAAGTCGAGGGCGTTGTGGTGCGTGAGGAACGGGCGCGCGTCCGCCCCGCCGGGAACTGCCTGCAGCACGGGCGTCTCGACCTCGAGGAAGCCCCTGGTGTCCAGGTAGCGGCGGATGTAACTGATGGCGTTGCCGCGCAGCGTGAAAGCGCGCTTGACCTCGGGGTTGACCATCAGGTCGAGGTAGCGCTGGCGGTAACGCGCCTCCTTCTCGGAGAGGCCGTGGTGCTTGTCAGGTAGCGGGCGCAGGCTCTTCACGAGGGGCCGGAAGGCGTCGGCGTCGACGGTCAGCTCGCCCGTTTGGGTGGCGTAGAGGGTGCCGCTGACTTCTAGCCAGTCGCCCAGATCGACCTTCTTGAGGGCGTTGTACGCCTCCAGCTTGTCCTTCTGGAACGACGCTTGAATGCGGCCGCTGGCGTCTTGCAGCGTAGCGAACGTGAGCTTGCCGAGCATGCGCAGGAGCATGACGCGCCCGGCCACCACGACGCGCTCGTCGCCGAGGCGCTCACCCGCCGCGGGCGCCGGGTGCGATTCGCGAAGTTCGGCGGCCGAGTGCGTCGGGTGGTAGTCGTACGGGTAGGCCTCGAACCCGCGCTCCTCCAGCGCCGCCAGGTTACGGAGGCGCTGGTCGCGCTGTTCGTTCATGGACTTCTGCGACATGGTCTCGTTATCAACCGATGGACTGGAGTTCGTACTCCGTGGTGCCACCCTGCGAGGCGACCTTGAACTTCTCGCCCTTGCTGCGGCCCATGAGCGCCTTGCCGAGGGGCGACTCGTCGCTGACCCGAGGGATGTCGCCCTCGAGCACCCCCGCCTCGACCGGCGAGACGACCTGAACCTGGAAGACGTCCTTTGACTTGATGTCGAGGAGCGTGACGACGCTCCCTAGATCGACGAACGTGACGCCGGTCGCAGCGATGACGTCTGCGCGGTTCAGCTGCAGCTCGAGGTCGTCTATGCGCAGCTCGATACGCGCCTTCTCCGCCTTAGCGTCCTCTAGACCGCTGTCGTCGTAATCATCTGACGAGCCAGTCAGCTCTTGGAGGATCTTCGTCGCCTCCTCGAGGCGAGCGTACTCTTGCTCCAACGTGGCCTTCAGGCGCTCGTACCCCTCAGGCGTGATGCGAACTCTCAGCGCCATACAGATCTCCTTCTCAGTTTGCTGCGTGCGTGCTTGCCAGCCCACTTCTAGCCGGGCCGTTAGGAAGCGGCTTGCCCCTTTCAGGACAAGCCGGCTGGCCGCTTAACTGTGGTGCCATTGTACCCCAAGAACCCCGCCGAACGCGTTCATGGGCCTACGCCACCTACAAGCGCACCCGGGCGTTAAGGCCGTCCGCTCACCTAGGTCAGACGAGTCACACGTAGACTTGGTCATGCGGTTCCGGATGGTTGCTCTACTCGCCCTCGCGCTCCTCACGGGGGCTTTGTTCACGCTTTCGGCTGCCACGCCGCCCGACTCGAGGGCGGCTCCGCCGGCTTACACCGAGTTGAGCGCCGCGCGGGCAACAGGCGACGCCGCCACCCTCAACCGCCTAGCGTTCGAGAGCGACCGCTACTCCGCCTACCTCGCCGCCATCGAGCTCTCCGCCTGGCCGCAACTCTCACCGCAACTCCGGCTCAAAGCCCTCGAACGCGCCCTTGAGTTGCGCATGCCAGACTCGCTCATGCGCGCCGAGACCCTGAGCCTCAACCTCCAGCTGGGCGAGCTCGCGGAGGCGGCGGGCGAGAACGACAAGGCCATCGCCGCGTACCGCGCGGCCCTCCCGGACGAGCGGGCACTTGCGAACTTCACGCGGCTAGAGACGGACCCTTACCGCCTAGCCGCTGGCCTGCTCGGCGCAAGCCGCTACGAGGCGGCCCTCCAGGCGCTGGGCGGGCGCTCGGCACCGTCGATAGAGGCGCCAGCACTGCGGGCATTAGGCCGCTACGGCGACGCCTTGACGGCCTACCGCGCCTGGCGCGCAGTGGACCCAGGCAGTGAGACGGCGGCGCTTGGAGAAGCCTGGTGCCTCTACTACTTGCAGCGCAACGACGAGGCGAGCGCGGCGTTCACGGCGCTTGGTTCCTCCGGTTACTACGGGCTCGGACTGCTAGCCAATCGCCGCGGACAGTTAGGCGAGGCCGTCAGGTACCTGAGCCTCACCGGACGCGCCGACTACTTGTGGCTCGCCACCGAACTCCTCGAGGCCCGCGGCGAGTTCGCCAACGCCATCCCCGTTTACCTCGAGCTGGCCCAGGGCGGTAGTTCGTACGCAGATGACGCCGCCTACCGCGCCTACGTTCTAGCTCAGCGCCTCGGTGACGCCGCGGCGCAACGCGCCGCGCTCGACGCCATGCCGCTCGGCACCTTCTTCGCGCTCAAGCTCGGCGGTTTGCCTGCCGCGCCAGACCCGAGTTCGGCGCCTGTCGGCGAGTACTCGCGGTCGGCGCTCGTAGAAGGCGCAGCGCCCCTCGCGGCCGAGGCGTTGTCACTAGCTGGAGACCTGGTGGCGGCGGGCGACGCTTCCTCCGCCATAGGTGAGCTCCTCTTCGCACTGCGCGATGCCGAGGCGGCCGACGACATCGGCGCCACCCTCCAGCTTTCGGAGGAACTGCAAAGCCTAGACGAGTACCGCCAAAGCGTCCGCGCCGCCAGGGCCTTGTTGGCCGCTGGCATCACCGACCTGCGCGCGTGGCGCCTCGCTTACCCACCGGCGTGGCCGACCATCGTCGGGCCAGCAGCCACCGCGAACGACCTCGAGCCTGCCCTCATCTGGGCGGTCATGCGGCAAGAGTCCGCGTTCAGCCCCGTGGCGGTTTCGCGCTCCAACGCCATGGGCCTCATGCAGGTCGTGCCAACGACGTGGGACTGGATCGCGGAACTGCGCAAGGAAACCCCAGGCGACCCGTTCGACGTGACGAGCAACATCAACTACGGCGCCACCTACCTGCGTTGGTTGCTCAACTACTTTGATGGCGACGAGGAGCTCGTGATCGCCGGTTACAACGGCGGGCAGGGCTACGTGCGCCGCACGTTGGAGGGCGACGTCATCAAGAACGATCGCGACGACTTCTACCGCCTGATGGACCGCAGCGAAACGCGCGAGTACCTGCAGGTGGTCTCCGAGAACCTGGCCATCTACCGCGTGCTCTACCCGGGGTTAACGGCGCAGGCGCTCAGCGCAGGCGCAGCACCTTCTGACTTGACCACGGCGCCATAGGGTTCAGGTGGGCGACCAGGTGCTGAGGAGTTCGAAACCTCGGGCCACGACCTCGTGAACCCAGCGGTCGTCAGACCGCCTACCCTCCAGCAGCACGTTCAGTTCGGTGGCGCTAAGCCAGCGCCCCTCGACGTGCTTGCTCGCCTCCAAGCGCGGCGCGGCCAGGTTGCCCGCGACCGTTACGAGGAAGTCGACCTCACGGCGCCTGATCCCGCCCGCCTCCCAGTCGAGCACCTCGACGACTGGGCCGACCAACGCCAACTCCCAGCCCGTCTCCTCGTTCACCTCGCGGGCCAGTGCTTGAGTGATGGTCTCTCCCGGCTCGTGGTGACCCCCAACGAGGTCCCAGCAACCGGGGAACACGGCCCTTGTGAGGCTACGGCGTTGCACATAGATGCGGCCCGCGCCGTCCGTTATGAGCGCGCCGACCACCAGCCTCGATCCGTCAGCGCTCGCGGAGGCGGCGAAACGCGCCAGCGCGGCATCGTCAGCCTTGCGGCCGATGACAACTTCGCCGTTTACTCGCGCCTCATCCCTCGAGGTAGCCATGCCGTGAACGGTACCCCCAAAGGCGAGGCGTTGGGACGACTCGCCTCGTCGTCCCAACGCCTCGGTCCCCGCCTTAAGGTCAGAAGATCAGTACCCAGACGAGGGTGACGAAGTCGCTGCCGACGTTCCCCGCGGCGTCGGTTACGGTCAGCCGCACCTCTACGCTCCACGTGCCTTCCTGGTCGAAGGGGTAGGTGGCGTGCGGCGTCCACTGCACCGTGGCGGTGTTGCCAACCACTATCGGGGCTTGAACGCCGAGCTTCACGGTCCACTGGTAAGTCAGTGGCCCTTGGTCCTCGGGGTCGACGGCTGTGCCAGACAGCGTGAGCGGCTCGTCGATCGGCGGGGAGGTGCCGTTCGCGGGGCTCGTGACCTGAACCGTTGGCGGCAGGTTGGGCGGCGGGTCTACCACCGTGATGCTCACGCTGGCGCTCCCGCTCGCGCCCATGCCATCTGTACCGGTGAGGGTGAGGGTGCGCGCGCCGTTAGTGGCGAAGGCTGCTTGGGCGATGCAACCCGTTAGCGGGAAGGGATCCGAGGCGTTGCTTGACGTCCAGGTTAGGGCCGTGCACGCCAACTCTTCGTTCGGCTCGTTGCGGTCGGTCGCTGCCCCGCGCAGGTTGACGGTGGCGGTGCGGAACACCTCGGCGCCTGGCAGGGGTGCGGAGATGGTCACGACCGGCGCATAGTTCACGACGTTCAACGTAATGCTCGCGGTGCTCGTCGCGCCTCCCGAGTCCGTGGCGCTGGCGGTGATCACGCGACTGCCGACCGTGGTGAAGGTGTGCTGTATCTGCCAGTCGGTGCCGAGGACGCCGTCGCGGCTGGACGTCCAGGTCAAGCTGCAGCAGGGGAACGCGTCTTCAAGGTCCGTCACCGTCGCCTCGAGGAAGACGGGCACGTTCACGGGCACGTCGCCGCCTGCGCTGAGCGTTATGGCGGGCGGCACGTTGCCGAGCACGGACTTCACGGCGCCGAGCGCGTTGACGTGGCGCCGCACCTGCGAGTCGGAGTTGGCATGCGCCGTGGTGAGGAGCGCGTGTTCGACCTGATCGGCGCTCAGGCTAGGGTTGGCGGCCCAGATGAGGGCAGCCACCCCGGCCGTGAATGGCGATGAGAAGCTCGTGCCGTTGAGGGCGCGAGCGGTGTTGTCCGGCGCGCTTGGATCTGGACCAAGCCAGAGCGTGAAGGGCGCGAAGATGTCGACCTGATCGGCGCCGTAGTTGGAGTCGCCCGCCCTCATGGTGGAGTTCGCACGCATGCCGCCGACGCAGATGACGCCTGCGTTCTCGCACGGTGTTACCCAAGTGCGTTCCCAACAGGCGCCGAAAGTACACTCTTCCCCATCGACGTTCTTGCCGTCGTTGCCTGCCGCCGCGAACAGCAGCATCCCCGTTTGGCGGAACGCGTACGTGGCTGCTTCGAACGGCAGCACACTCCACCCCAAGTACCAGGGAACTGGCGCCGAGTAGCTCATGTTGGCGATGCGGGCGCCGGCGATGCGCGCTTCTCCTAGCGCCGTGATGGAGGTGAAGAAGTCGTAGAGCGTGAACACGAGCACCGCGTCTGCGACCGGGCCAGCGGGGCCAGCTCCGCCGAAGGCGTTATCCGCGCGGGCCATCGCGGCGCTTGACACCATCTGGCCGTGCCATGGGCAATCGCCTCCACCGCAGCTCAACAGGTTCTCTGTGCCGGTAGGGGCATAAAGCGGAACGTTAGGGATCGCCAACCAGCCGCTTGGCGTGTCCGTGTCTGGTTCGAAACCCATGTCGAGGATGGCGAGCTTCACGCGGTTGCCCAACTTGCCTGCGAGGTCGAGGGCGCGCCACGCTTCGGCAACTCCGATCTCCTGAGGGGCCGTGGCGGAATGCGACGGCCAGTTGAAGGCGTTCGGGTCGTAGGCCACACCGCCAAGCGCCTGCCCAGTGGGGGCCTCTGCCGTCGTGCGGTCGAGGAACGGGCCGGCACCGGAGCCAACCCAATTGACCCCGACCTTCAAGCCGGCGGCCGCCTCGTGGCTCGTCACGCCAAGCAAATTGAGGCCTTGGGTACTAGATACGCGGTGGTCGCCGGTGGCGTGCTTATCGAGTGCCCGTAGGTCGGCTGCCAAGCTGGCAGCCGGGTCTGGGTTGGCGCCCACGTCGACGCGCACCAGGTACTGCGTGCCCACGTCGGTCAGGCCAGCCGCCTGAGCATCGAA
>CALCHY010000394.1 GCA_937907415.1 uncultured Trueperaceae bacterium | reverse complement strand
TGGTGCCGGCCGGCTTCGATCACGAAGGCCTGCCGCTCAGCCTCCACATCGCTGGGGGGCTATTCGACGAAGCGACGGTCTTACGTGTAGGTAACGCCTTCCAACGAGAGACGAATTGGCACGGCAGGCGACCGCCCTTAGCTTGACGGGAGAAGGGCGCAGAAGCGGGGCCGCTACGGTAGCGGCCCCGCTGACGTTCAGGTCATCGGGTTGGCGAGCGTAACGGCAATGCACCCTGGCTGAGAGCGCGCCAACTTCAGACCTTCAAGAGCGACTAGTCTGCATAGAAGACCTTGTTCAAATCCATGGACGCCTCGATCGTCGTGAGTCGCTCCATCGCCGAGCGGTGTAGTCGCTTGCCAACTGCTGCAACTAGCGCGTGCGCCAACGCCACGACAGCGGTATACGACTGAATGAACGCCTCAGACTGCATGGCGACTAACATCACGTAATCAGCCCGCGTGGCCAGTGGCCCAATAGGATCGTCCGTGATGGCAACGACCTGGGCGGATGCCCTCCGGGCCGTATCGATCGCGTTGATGGTATGCACCGATTGTCGCGAGAAGGCGAACCCGATGACCACGTCCTGAGGCCCAACGTCTATCAGGTGGTCGATCAACATGTCCGCCTGGTGGGTGAGTGCAGTCACGCTCGGGCGCAGCATGCTTAGGGAGTAGCCTAGAAGCTCGGCGCCAGGCGCCGCACCACGCATGCCGACGGTGACTACGCGACGGGCGCCAGCAATCACGGATATGCACTTTTCAAACTCGTCTGGGTCGACCTGCTGCCGAGTGATTTGAAGGTTGTATGCGTCTGTATCGAAGGCGGCTTGCAATGGGTTCGAGTCGCTAGACCCACGGGATACGGCTTCTTCAAGGCGGTCCGGCGTAACGCGAGTAAGCCGCTTGCGAATCTCCTCTTGTACCTCAGTTTGCAGCGCTGGGTAGTTAGCGTAACCAAGCGCCTTGGAGAAGCGGAGCACGCTCGATTCACTTACTCCCACCAGTTCACTTAATCGCGCCGCTGGGAGGAAGGCGGCATCAAGCGGTCGCAGCGCCAGATGCTCGCCGATGCGCCGTTCAGACCGGGTCATCTCACCAAGACGCGTCTTGATGCGGGCGATAAGTGGACCGTTCGGTAGCTGCAATGCGCTTGAGTCGCCTGTCATACTCCCCCAACTCCTCCTTCAGTCAACTGACGCACTGGAGTCTTCTCGGTCAGCTAACGACGCGTGGGTCAAGAAGGTCCCGTAACCAATCACCAACAAAGTTGATGGCAAGTACCGTAACCATTATTGCTGCGCCCGGCAAAGTCGTCAGCCACCAAGCAACCCTCATGTAATCGCGTCCCTCTGCCAACATAGAACCCCAAGTCGGAATACTCACGTCTACGCCGAGCCCAAGGAACGAGAGCGCCGATTCCGTGAGGATGTTGGTGGCGATGGAGAACGACGCCACGACGACGACGGTATTCAAGACGTTGGGGAGCAGATGGCTCAACATCACTCGTACACTGCCCATGCCTAACGCCCGACACGCCTCGATGTGCTGCCTCTCCATCAAGCCTTTGGCCTCGCTGCGCACCACCCTGGCGAACACATCCCAACGACCCACCCCTAACACCAGGATCAGCTGCGGGAGCCCAGAACCTAGGGCGGCAAGAACGGTCAGCGCTAGGAGAATGAACGGAAACGCGAGCTGGGCTTCTACCAGCCTCATGAGCACGTTATCGAGCCAGCCGCCGTAGTACGCAGCTGTCAGACCGATGGTAAGGCCGAGTACCAGCGAGATGGCGACAGCGATCAACGACACCGAGAGTGAGACCCGGGCGCCATAGAGCAGGCGTGCGAACACGTCGCGGCCCAGCGCGTCTGTCCCGAGTATGTGAAGCTGACCCTTGGTCGTGGTCAAAGGGGCTTGTAAGCGACTTCCAAGAGATATGGCGCGGGGGTCTGCATCGGAGATGAAGCCAGCCCCTAGTGCAGCGGCCACCAGAATGACGAGCACGATCGCGCCAATCAGGCCGTTCCTGTGGGCGAGCAGCTTGCGAAGCCAAGGGGCCATCCTGGCCCCAGCCGGTCCCTTATCTGCACGCCTGGTCGCTGGAAGGGCCATCAGTAGCGCAACCTCGGGTCGACGACGGAATGAGTAATGTCAACCAGGGCATTCACCAGAACGAACCCGATAGCAAGGAACGCGACGATCGTCTGCAATAAGGGGAAATCCTTAGTTACGATCGCTTGCACCGCCAATCGCCCAACGCCGGGCCAAGAGAAGACTGTTTCCGTGATCACTGAGCCGCCAACGAAGCTGCCCATCTGGATTCCTATTACCGTCAGTGTTGGGCCGATAGCGTTGCGTAGCGCGTGCTTGAACAGGAGCGCCGCCTTGGGCACCCCTTTGGCTTGCGCCGTGCGCATGTAGTCTTGGCCAAGAACCTCGAGCGTGGAAGATCGGATCAATCGAACGTTGTAGGCCAATGGGAACAGCGAGAGGGTGAGAGTGGGCAGCACGAGGTGAGCCCACGTTCCCCGGCCGGACGCCGGGAACCAGCCGAGCATCACCGAGAAGACCATGATCGCTAAGCTTCCCAGCCAGAACACCGGCGCCGCCTGCCCGATAAGGGCCACGTTCATGATGAGGTTGTCTACCCAGGAATTCTTACGTGAAGCGGCCAGCACTCCTGCGGGGATGGCGAGGATGGTTCCTAGGGTCAAGCTGAGCGCAGCCAGCTGCAGCGTGGCTGGAAGCCTCGCCGAGAAGAGGCGTACGTTGGGCTCTTGATGGTAAAGGGAGGTGCCGAAGTCGCCATGTAGCGCTCGCCAGAGGAAAGTACCGTACTGGGCGATAAGCGGCTTATCGAAACCCATGCGGACGCGAAAGGCTTGGATCTCCTGCTGCGTCGCGCCTTCGCCCAGCATCAAGCCCGCTGGGTCACCCGTAAGGAACGTGGTGAGGAACACGAAGAGCGTGACCAAGATGACCACAGCGATCGCCTGAAGGGCACGATTCACTAGGAGTCTCATCATCGTTGCCTACTCCTCACCATCGTTCGGACTCAGCTTGCCGTTGCTTGGTAGCGGTTTAGAACGGCGGTGGCGCCTGCTAGTTGCCATCTCACGCGGTCTGCGAGCGGCGCCCATCTTCCTGTCTCAAGCGTGATCGAAGGACAGTGCCGATCGCAGTAGTTCCCGAAGGACGTTCCTTCCAACGCTGCGCTCTGCACCCTACCGACCATCATTCCTGGCTCGGGTTCAGTCAGCCCTTCACGAATCCGCGGCCCGAATGAGCGCTCTAGGTCGGCGAGGGTTACGGGGCCGTGCCCGTCGGAGCCCATTGCTTTCAGGGCTTCTCTGGCGAACTCCCGAGTGGAGGCGTGGGGCGAGTCGGCTCCGACGAACACGTAATAACTGGTCCCTTGTCCTTCATGCAGGTCGAGGACCAAACCAGGCTTGACGTCGTCCACCAATTCGCGCAGGAGCCTAACTTCAGCTGGCTCCTCGGGTCCACCGAAGCCGCGGTTCATGTCGGCAACGATGCCCTTGCCGCGAATCGTGGCGCTGAAAGCGCGGAGAAAGTCGCCTACGCCCTCGGCAGATCCCGCGTTAGAAGGGAACACGATGCGCTTACCCAAGGTCCGTTTAACCAGTTCAGGGTTTGCAGTGAGCGCAACATTCACGGCTTGTTCGAGTTGCCGCGGCCCGATGGGCGGGTCCTCGGTGGGCATGGTCGCGAAGACCATCCCACCGATCTCCGCGATCACCAGCCCGCCCTCGTCATGCAGCTTCTCACCGCGTGACAGTAGCGCTTCGACCGACGACCGATAATCGGTGATGGGGTCGTCGATTTGGTCGCCCCCACAGGCGAACTCCAAGGCCGGTTCGTAACCCTGCCAAGCGAATGGATCTCGCAATGGGACGATTATCGTGGGTGCAGCGAAATCGTAATCCCGCGCCAAGAGCAGAGCGGCGAGAACGCCGGAGGGTTCGCCAGCGTGGGCACCGGCAGTAATCACGATGGGGCGGCCTGAGGCGCCGCCCCTCCTCGTAACCAACAATGGTTGCCCGGCGAAGTTGTTCCCCAGGGAGGCAACCGTCAGGCCAAGGCTCTCCAGCCAGGCGCTTATCTGCTCAACGCTCGCCAGCGGACCGAGACCAAGGTACTCGCCGGGTTGACGAAGCGTTTCACTCAAGGCTGGCGTCCCACAGGAAGATGTACTCGTCGCGGCGCGGCTCCCAGTTGAGGCTATCAGTCACACCATAGAGAGAGGGCTGACGCCACAGGAAGAGCCAGGGGGCCTGCTCGAAAGCGAGCTCATCGAGCGATTGGATAAGCGCGAGCCGCTCTGAGTCATCGAAGGTCGTCGCGAGGGTCTCAAAGCCTGAGACGAAGTCTTCGTTCACCCAGCCGGTGTTGCTGGTCTGATCGAGCAGCCAGGTGAGTTCGCCCTGGCCATCGAACCAGCCGCCAAGCCCGAGGAGGAACATCTCTTTGCTGCCCTTGGACAACCAGGCTGACGAGAAGACCGACCATTCAAGCACTTCGACTCTCGTCTTGATTCCTACTTGGTCAAGGTACGCGGCGACTGCCTGAGCGGCCTCAACGTCCTTCAGGTAACGGCCGTTGGGGGACTGGAGGGTGATTTCGAAACCGTTCGGGTAGCCAGCCTCGGCTAGTAGTTCACGGGCGCGGGCTGGGTCGTAAGGATAGGGTTCAACGTTCGGGCTGTTATTCGGGGGCATCACTACCGACCCATAGAGTTCGCCGTACCCGCCCAAGATCGCCTCGTTGATAGCTTCGCGGTCGACCGCATAGTTCACGGCTTGACGAACGCGCACATCGTCGAAGGGCTTGAGGTCGGAGCGGAGACCGATGAACACGTCACGTCCGCCTTGCGAGATGACTGAACGCGTACGCGCGGTGGTGATGGACGGAAGGTCGTCGGGCGGAACGTTGACGATCAGGTTGACGGCCCCAGTCAAGAGCTCAGCGACGCGTGTAGAGTTCTCCGGAATGGCGCGGAATGCTACTTCTTTGATCGCAGGGGCTCCACCCCAGTAGTCGAGGTTGGCACGCAGTTCTACACCTGAGTCGCGGACCCACGCCTCGAACCTGTATGGACCAGTTCCCGAGGCAACGCTTACAACCGGCTCTTTGCTGGCGTAAACGGTCGGGTCGACCATCAGCACGGTACGCAGGAAATGCGGCATGAGAACCGTTGGGGTACGGGTAATGATGCGCACCGTGTAGTCGTCAACCACTTCAACACGGTCCAGGGGTATGTCGCGGACGGCGCGGTGGATCGTCGTGATCTCGGGGTCGAACATACGCTCGATCGAGAACTTCACGGCCTGGGCGTTGAACGCGGCGCCGCTGTGGAAGGTCACGCCCTGCCGCAACACGAACTCCCAAGTGAGCTCGTCTATCGCCGTCCAGGAAAGCGCAAGCATGGGCTGGAGGACCATGTTGTCGTCACGCAACATCAATGGTTCAAAGACATGATGCAGCACGTTCCAGGTTGCCGTACTCGACGCGAAGGTCGGATCCATCGTCTCGATGTCGACGCCCTGAGCCACAACGACGCGTCCTTCCGGCGCCTGAGCGAAACTCAGCGTCGCGAGAACGAACGCAAGTACCATCAACAGCTTCTTCATTCATGCCTCCTGAAATGTGCCGCTTCCATGGATGTGCCCGATTAGTGATCGAGCCGGGTGCTTGTTAGAGGTAAAGAACGCTCAGAAATCGCGTTCGAACGGAGTGAGCGTGGCCGTAACCAGTTCGCGCAGCATCTGAACGTATGCCATCGAGGATTCGCCCGATACCCCATCAACAGCGAAGACGGCCTTTCCGGTGCCCCCATCGCGGCAATCGAGCTCTATCGCCTTCTCAAGCATCGCCTTCTCTTCGGCGGGATCCAACGCGAGGTCAGGCCGGTTGGCCCCAATCGCCAAGGCCGCTGCCAACGCGTATGCTCCCCAGTTGGAGATTGCTACGGGATAAAGGAAGGTGGTCGCCACGGTCGTAACGATGGTGTCGCCGAAGGGGAGAATGCGCGCGGCCAGTTCGTAAGTCTTCCCGAAACCAATCTCGTTGCCGCCATCACCGATACCGACCGTGACTTTACCGGCCTCGTTCATGCTTCTGATGAGCTGATCGATGTTCGCTCGTGTGTGACTACGAGGATTGGCGTTGATGGAGTGCAGCAACCCCTCCTTGTTTCCGCCAGCTTTCTCAACAGTGATGCCGACGTCGTACGTTTGGGCTATCTCGGCGTGCTGTCCGCCGTCTCTGACGAGTTCAACGATCGCCACATCAGACCCGAGGAGCTCGGCGAATGCTCGCTGTGGAGCCAGGACCTCGGCCTCCGTAAAGATGGTCACGTCGGCGCCGAGCCTCTCAAGGGCTCGCGCCAATACGATCGCGCCCATCGGGCCGTCATTCTCTCCGTTGGGCAAGTGATCTGGAACGGTCGCACCGGTGAAGATGGCGATTCGCGCTCCAAGGTTCCCGAGCAGACTCTGGGCGATGTCGTACGAGATGGCGTTCTCGTCCTTGGCGGCGTCGTAAACCTCGACCATCGCGCCTCGCGGCATGCCTGGGGCCCTAATGCCAACGTTCACGAGCCGATCGATGTTCTCGCAAGCAATCTTCATGGAAGTTCTCCTTCGCGCTAGTCAAATGTCTTGTTTGACCCGTTAGCCAAACAGTGGGCCACAAGACACATATGACGCCATCGCATCTTCTTGCGATTAGCTTTGGCGGGTTTCCGTCATAGCCGCATCATAGGCACGGCGTTTTGCGGCTGTCAATAACCAGGCTTTGCGGCTCTAACTAAACGGTGAACGCAGATAGGACCTTGCCATCTGGTGTGAAGGACGGGGCCTAACCTGACACTCATCGATCGCTAGTCGATGCGGAGGTTGGATCAGAACATCATCAAGAACGAGCTTGGCGTGGGTAAACTCCAGCATGCGCCCCTCCCCGCGTCTCCTAACCCGCAGCGCGCGTCACGGTGCGCTCATCGCCGCCGCACTGCTCGCACTGACCTTATCCGCCTGTACACCATCGCTCACGGTCGACGTGGGCGCCTCCGTCCGGGTGACCGCCACCCCCACCAGCAGCGGACTGCTAACGGTGCACGTGCCAGCTGGCCGTAAAGGCTCCATCGAAGTGCAGGACGTGGACGGCCGCTACTTCAAGATCCCGCCCGGGCACTTCCCGCCACCCGGCACCTGCCGCATCTGGTACCCGCACCAGCCACCCGGCCAGCAACCCCCTCCGGGCGCTTGCCGCGAACTTGAACGACGCGTGCCAGCGGGCGCTTACCTTGTGTACGGGTGAGGACGCGGACGGCTGTGGCCAGAGGGCGTTGGGACTAACCGAGCTCACAACGTCAACAGGCAAGCGTTGCGGTGACGCATTGAGACCACCTGGAAGGTCGTCCATGAGTTGGCTGACCAACGACGGCGTGTTCGCCGCCGCGTTCCCCGTCGCCCCACTCGATGGGCTCGTGGCCTCGCAGTTCGTGCTACACGGAGACTTGGCTGAGGTTTCGAGCGGCTTCAATGCTACAGGACATGGCTCCCCGTTCGCTGACTCCGGCATCCTGGTAGAGAGGACCGTCTCGACCGCCAGGCTCAAGCCGCTGTACTCCGGGCGCCGGACAACGTTGGGTGATCTGCTGGTACCAGAAGAGGACGTCCCAGAGGAGTTCTTCGTCAACGACCGCTTGAACGAGTGGGTCTACCACAAAGGGGCGAAAGTCCTGAACCGCGTCAGCCGAGCCACCGGGCATGAGTACGTATATAGCGAAGGCGCGATGGCCTTTCCAGACCCGTTAAATCGGCCGAGCCGCACGATAATCACCGCCGAAGGTGGCGTTTCGCCATCGCGGTTCAAACACATCGTATTGACTCCCTCTGGCCGGTACCGCCGCCTCGTGCCGATTGAACTTGAACGCCTCAACATGTTCCCTGACGACCACACCGCAGGGCTCAACCCTAACCACAGAGCGTTCTTGATGGGCAATGCTCTCGTGACGGGAGTCGTGCAGAGGGTCGGCGTGGCCTTAGCCGGTGCCGTCGATTCGAAGGGCGCGGCGACTTCGTCAGCTAGCCGAGCGCGGGGTGCTGCGGCCTCAGTCGGCACGAACGTAGGGTTGTTCGACACACGCATTTGAGGCAGAACTGCCGCATCGCTGCGCCGATGCCGTGGCGGGCCCGTAGTTGGCTATAGCGCCGAAAGAGCTCGGCCCTCGAGTCTGGGTGAGCCTGTAAGTAGGGTGGCGAGGACGCCGGTCTGGGCGTGCCTCTGCGAGTAACCGAGCGAGAGATACTGACTGAGTTCAATCGGTCGCTGTGTAGTGTCAACCCCCGGTCCCGCTCCCGGGCGTGCAGCGCCTGCTCCAGGGCGTCCAGCACCAGGTTGCTGCGCAGGCTGTTGCTCACCTGCCAAACGACTATCCGCCTGGCGTCGACGTCGATCACAAATGCCACGTAAACGAAGCCGGCCACCGTCCTGACGCAAGTGATGTTGGAAACCCACAGGACGTTCGGGCCGGAAAAGCCGGGGTGGTTCAGGAGAACTTCGTGAGGCGAGGCGGGAGCGGGTCGCAGCGAGGCTTGAGAGCGTTGGGGGGGAAATGGCTGTGGATCCATTCACAGGCTTGCACCACTATTAGCCTCAGTGCTCGTGAGGTCGGATACCGCGCGATTACAGTTTCGAACGACTCAACCGACTTCGACGAGGCGGCAACAGCGCCTCCTAGACCAGACCCCAATGCACATGCCGGCGAATGTATTCGGATCTCCCCATCCTGCTCGGGCCCGCTTCCTCGTACCTACCCGCCGCAGCTACAAGGGCCGAGTCAACTCCAGAACTCTCGACCAGCCAGAACAGCATCTGCGGGTTGACCACGTGGTTGTAGGCAAAGCGGGCATCGCGGCCACCGGTGACCTTGCGCCCATATGTACGGGGACCGTCGTACTCCCACAGCCAGCCGAGCCAATGCTCCTTCTGTGTCCGGTACCAGACCCCGGGAGAGTCCACCGGCTCATCTTCGGGAAGCCGGGAGATCTTAGTCCTCAGCTCACTTGGTGTGCGAACCGGCTAGGCGGACATAATCATGAAAGGCGTGCTGCGAGTTCACCGGTAGGGCACCAAAGACCAAAACTCCGTACCACATGTCCGATCATCCGGCGCTCCGAGAGTTCCACTCTAGGCTGAATCGCTTGATGAGCCCAAGCTCTAGACCAGCACTAGCGTGAATCGGCAGGCCGTTCCATTCCAGGTCTGGGGGCGTGGCAACGAAGATTTCTACGCTTCCACCTTGCTCCAGTAAGTCTCTGATGATCGTGTTCAGACGGAGGCTGGTGCGTTGGGTAGAACCTGGCCGCAGGTACGACCGGAATCGGGTGGCCAAGCTGCGAGTCGCTACACCCACGTAGACCGCATAGCCTTTGACTACAAACGCGTACGCACCTACCGCCTTGGGCAAAGGCCGCTCCAGCTCAATCCGACCATCGACCGAGAGTATCCAAGAGCCGGCAGAGACGAAGCCACCCGACCTAAGAGTCTCGACGGAAAGCGGCGGTTTATTAGAGGGCGACTCTGCGCGTCGAGGAACCTTGGACGTGACCTCTCCGGGGATCCTCGAGGGCAACATCCCGGACCTGCATAGGACATCGTCGGCATGCTGGTAGCGGATACCTAGGATTCCAGCAATCTCCACAACTGAACTGCCCGAACGGGCTAGTTCGCGAATCTTGTCGGCCTTGGTCATCTCTTGTGACAACAGTGTAGTCCAGATTCC
>CALCHY010000393.1 GCA_937907415.1 uncultured Trueperaceae bacterium | reverse complement strand
CGAGGCCCGCGGCGGCGCCAGCCGCAAGAGCATCGGCTTCGAGGTCAGCGTCGACCCGGACGAAGCGTTCGCCTGGCTCAAGCAGAACCGCCCCAGCGTCTTCAACCACATCGATCTCGCCGAGCACGACCTCGCCAAGTGCGACTCCTGCGGCCTAATCGACGACCGCGACAACATGACCAAGCGAGAGAAGAGCGGCGACATGCTCTGCGAAGAATGCCAAACCGTGTGCTGGTGGATCACCAAGAACCCCGACACCGGCGACATCGAGATCCCTCAAGGCATCCACCCCTGCGGCGACCTCTACCCCAGCATGAGCCACGCCCTCGGGTACATCGAAGGCCCCGAACCCGGAGACGACACCACCTGGGACGCCAACTGGCTCGAAGCGTTCCTCGAACTCAACAAGGACCGCACGGCCGTCAGGCCCATCGCCAGCGACGAGCCCTGGGCCCTACTGCACGATCACCGCAGCTAACCCGAGCCGGGCGCCACAAAAGTTCGTGGCTCGCAGGCCGAAGCCTCGCGAGCCACTTTCTCTTTCGAGATTCATACCCGAGGTTCATCACCGACTTCAAGTCGGGAGCGGAGTAGCCCCGGGACGCCAAACCCATGGTACAGGCTCCGGCGTACACCGGTCAAGAAAACCTCACAGGAGGGGGAGTGATACGCTTTCGGGGTCGTGCCCGCCGCGCTCCTTCCACTCGTCCAACCCGCCATTTCGAAACCCCGCCTGACTCGCTACCGGCAGGCCCCGGGCGACGCGCCCGCCACCGTTCTCGCAAGGTACCTCTGGGATATCAGCCTCTGCGAAGCGCTCTACCCATCACTGCACCTCTTCGAGGTCGCCTTCCGCAACAGCGTGAGCCAACAACTCGTCAGAGACTACGGCTCCGCCTGGTACCAGAACCCTCAGTTCACCGGCTATCTCAGCGCCACCCGCTACGCCCAACTGCTTGACGCCCAAGCAAATCTGACTAACCGGAGAAAGAGGATCTCCTCAGACGGGGTCATAGCTGAACTCAGCCTGGGCTTTTGGGTCAATCTGTTCGTAGGCGTGTTCCATTCCTACTGGCATTCCGACCAACGCCTAGCGAAGGCGTTCCCGCATCTTCCCCCCAAAAGCGACGTACCGTTCCTGTACCCGCTGGTCACCACGGTCCAAACCCTACGTAACCGCGCATTCCACCACGAGCCGGTCTTCAATGACCCAGACCTAATCACGAAGTACCACACCGCGCGAAACATCACGAAGTGGATCAACCCCAAGGTCCACGACTACCTCAAGTGCAGTGACAAGTTCCTCCAGGTGCACAAAGACGGCCTCCGGCCCCACCTCGAACAGATCGCCGCCCTCACCACCCCCCAGCCCTGAGAACTACCTAGGCACACGAACTGGCCCAGGGGCCAGGCACAGTCGCAACACCCTGCCAGGCCGTGAAGCCTCGCGCCACACCCCAAGCGCCAAGAAGCCCCCTGCCGGGGGCAACAGAGCGTCAAAAGAAAGAGGGGGCACACACCCCTCCGAAAGGACGCCCTATGCCACAGGCTGCCACCAACCACCCCATCATCCAGAACCGAACCGCCAGGCGTGCCCGCGCCGCCCAGGCCGCTCGCGACATCCGCGACCTCTTGAAAGGCCACGTCCCCACCGCCGAGCTCCACCGCGCCGCCCGCTGTTGCCGCCAGTCGTAGCCTGGACAGAATCGCCGGTCGGAAGTGGACACTTCCGTCCAGTTCTCGTGCTTACTAACAGGATTAGTAATTCTGGGATGGCGAGGGGCCTCCCTTTTACCCTTGGGGTTGCTGAAGCTCCAAGGAGGGAGGCCACCTCGGTTGATATCACGAGAGGTCAGGCTACGCATGAAAAGGGAAGTGTTGGACGGGGTGCCCAAGGCGGTGATCGCGCGGCGTTACGGCGTGAGCCGCCAGTCGGTCTACAACGTGCTGAAGGCGGCTCCGGTTACGGAGAAGGCCGTGAAGCCGTCGAAGCTGGATCCGTTCAAGGGTTACGTCGCTGATCGGCTTTCGGAGTTCGACCTGCCGGCGACGGTGCTCTTGCGCGAGATCAAGGAACTCGGTTACGCGGGTGGGATCAGCATCCTGAAGGAGTTCGTTAGGCAGCAGAAGGGCGAGCAGGTCAGGCAGGTGATCGAGCGCTTCGAGACCCTGCCGGGCCGGCAGGCGCAACTGGACTGGGGCGAGTGCGGCACCATCACCGAGAACGGCGTCAGGAAGAAGCTCTACGCCTTCGTGCTGGTGCTGGGCTACTCGCGGATGATGTTCGCGCGCTTCACCACCAGCATGAAGCAGCCGGTGCTCTTAGCGTGCCTGCGGGAGGCGTTCGAGCGCCTGGGGGTGCCCAAGGAGCTGCTGGTCGACAACATGAAGACCGCCGTTGACCGGCACGCCTTGGGCGAGGGCGTGAAGTTCAACAGTAGCTTCCTGGACTTCTGCGAGCATTACGGCAGCCTGCCGGTGGCGTGCCCACCTTACTGGCCTAGGGCTAAGGGCAAGGTGGAGAGCGGCGTTAAGTACCTGAAAGGCTCGTTCCTGGTGGGCCGCGAGTTCACCGACCTTGGTGACCTCAACGCCCAGCTCGACGCCTGGCTCTCTAGCGTGGCGAACGTGCGAGTTCACGGGACCACGAGAGAGCGGCCGATCGACAGGTTCGCGCATGAGGTCAAGGCGCTTCGGCCGGCGGCCGCCACGCCCAGGTTCGACACTCGCGAGCTCCTGATCCGCAAAGTCCAGAGCGACAGCCACGTGCGCCTGGCCGGATCGGCTTACAGCGTGCCGCCGAAGGCGGTTGGCCGCATGGTGCACGTGCGCGTGCAACGGCTGGAGGTCGGCGAGGCGTTCGAGGTCATCCATAACGGCCAAGTGATCGCGCAGCACCGCCTGGCCGCCGCCGGGGCGCGCGTGACGCTGCCTGAGCATCAGGCGGCGATCCGCCTCGCCAGCCGCCGCCCAGCCAACCCACGGGCGCCACGCAGGGGGTTTCGGCAGGCGCCAACCGACGCCGCTGCACCTTACGCCGCCGCGCCGGTGGTTCAGACTAGGAGCCTAGCCGAGTACGAGCGCCTGCTGGAGAGCGCGTGAGCGAAGCGGCGCACTACGAGAGAGTCAGGGAGCAGTTCGAGAGCTTACGGCTCGACGCCGCGCTGGCCGAGCTCGACCCCTTACTGGAGAAGGCCGCGCGCGAAGAGCGAAGCGCTACTTGGCTCTTGGACCAGCTCTTCACCACCGAACTGACCGCGCGCTTTGAGAGGCGCGTGGCCGCCAACCTGAAACTGAGCGGCATTCCGGCCAAGAAGACCCTGGAGGAGTTCGACTTCGAGGCGCAGGCCAGCGTTCCCAAGGCCACCATCGAGGAGCTCGCCACATTGCGGTTTCTTCGCCAGGGCCAGAACGTGCTGATCCTTGGCCCGACCGGAGTCGGCAAGACTCACATAGCTATCGGCCTGACGCTTAAGGCGATCGAGAACGGGCATCGGGTCTACTTCCTTACCCTTCACGACCTCATCAACAAAGCGCGTGCAGCGCGGGAGAAGAACCGCCTGCACGTGCTTCACACCACGTTGCTTAGGGCTGACCTGTTCGTTCTCGACGAGGTCGGCTTCCAGCCGCTGGAGCGCGAGGACGCCACCTTCTTGTTCGAAGCCATCAACAAACGCTACGCCGCCCAGAAGTCAACGATCATCACCAGCAACAAGAGCTACGGCCAGTGGCACGAGATCTTCCCCGACAGCGTTCTGGCAGTAGCGCTGCTCGATCGGCTCTTGCATCACTCCACCACCATCAACATCCGAGGCGACTCATACCGCCAACGCCACCGCAAGCAAACCGGCCTACCCCAACCGATCAACCTGGAGGACACCATGACCTAGGCGCCGGCGAAAGCGTAAAGCACGAACCGGCGAAAGCGTCCAAGACTGAACCGGCGTTGACACCCGCGAAGCCATCGAACGCCAGTACCCACCCGCCAAGCCCACCGCCAACAACCTCCGCGCCGAGATCCTCGACCGCCTCGAAGACATCACCCACGCGTACGCCAACCCGCCACACCACCTGCCGTGCGGCGAAGACGACGCCTGGTACGAGCGCCTCAACGCCTACAAGCAGGAGACCCTCGAGCTCGCGCGCGCCCTCGCCGACATGACCGGCTTGCGCTGGGGCGAGGACCGCTTCCTGTCCCCAGCCGAGCAGGAGCGCGTCGGGCTCGACACCTGCCCCTACTGCCTCAGCAGCATGGCCTACCCGCTCAAGAAGGACCGACTGATCGACCCCAACCGCGACCCGGAGCGCGAGGAGCTGCGCGAGTGCCTCGACTGCCACGTGGTGTTCGTCGCGCCCCGGCGCCGTAGGGGAACGAAGGCCGCAGCGGCGTGAACATCATCGACTTCTTCTGTGACGCTGGCAGCGCAAGCTGCGGCCTAGAGCGCAACGAGCACGCCCGCATTGTGGTGTTTCCACCAGTAGCGTCATGCCTATGCGTACCGAGCCAACATCCACATTGACTCGTCCCGCCTGATCGAGAACACGGACTAAGCCGCCCCATCCAGTTAGCGCCCGGCTAGGGTGACGTATAGGGGCGAACTTGTCTCGATCAACACGCCACACCCACGAACACCAGCTTCATGAAGATGCACAGAAGCCGTGCTGCACGCCAAAGAACCCTGCAAAGCGTATTATCAATTTTGCATGTGTCGTTGGGGGACTAGACAAAGCATTATCAGTCTGCGATACTCCAGGCAAGACAGGAAAAGGTGATAAAGCACCTACGAAGTCCGCCGGAGGCCAAAATGCACCCCACACCCAACCACTCACGCCCCAACCACAACCGCTCCCACCTCGACGCAGACGACCTCGAGCCCCAGAACACCAACGAAGAAGAACTCGAGCTCGAGGACAACGACACCGAAGAGGCTGAGAACCCCAGCCAGAACGTCGCGCTCGACAGTGTTCGCCAGTACCTCAACGAGATCGGCCGCGTCCCCCTCCTCACGCACGAAGAAGAGATCGACCTCGGCCGCCGCATCGACGCCGGCCAAGCCGCCACCGAAATGCTCGAGAAACGCGCCGACCTCAGCGACCGCGAACGCCGCCACTACCAACGCGTCACCGAAGACGCCTCGGCCGCCCGCGAGCAGCTCATCAACGCCAACCTCCGCCTGGTCGTCAGCATCGCCAAGAAGCAGTTCCGCCGCGGCATGCCCATCCTCGACCTCGTCCAGGAAGGCAACCGCGGGCTCATGCATGCCGCCGACAAGTTCGACTACAAGCGCGGCTTCAAGTTCAGCACCTACGCCACCTGGTGGATCCGCCAGAGCATCAACCGCGCCGTAGCCGACCAAGGCAAAGTCATCCGCCTCCCCGTCCACATCCACGAAAGCTTCTCCAAAATCAACCGCACCCGGCGCATGCTCGAGCAAGACCTGCAGGCCGACCCCACCCCCGAACAGATCGCCGCCAACCTCGGCGACGGGTGGACCGCCGACAAGGTCGAGAAGACCATCTCCTACGCCCTCAACGACCCCACCAGCTTCGAAACACCCATCGGTGACGAAGGCGACACCACCCTCGTCGACATCCTCACAGACGACACGCACGACCCCCTCGAAACCGCAACCGAACAACTCCTCCGCGAGCGACTGCACGCCGCCCTCGACAAGCTCGAGGAACGCGAAGCCGACATCGTCAGGCTCCGCAAGGGCCTCGCCGGCGACGGGCACGAGCACACCCTCGACGAAGTCAGCCGCCTCGTAGGCGTCACCCGCGAACGCGTCCGGCAGATCGAACAACGCGCCCTCCGCAAACTCAAGTTCGCCGAGTTCCGCAACCCAAAACCCAACCTCCGCGGCTTCCTCGCCGACTAACCCACACCACTCCCCACGCGCGCCTTCTCCCACAACGCGCCCCACTCCAACCGCCCCCGCCACAAGCACCACCCGTGACGGGGGCGACCTCATTCAAGAAACCGCGCGAGCGCGGCACGCACAAGCGACAACAGGACCACGACGCGCCAGAGCCCCAAACCCAAGGAGACCCCATGCCCAAGACCAAGAAGGCGACGCTCCTCATCGAGCTGAGCGAACATGGCACCGACTACACCCTCAGCGCCGAAGGCTTCGAGCTGGACATCCTGATCGTCGACTACGAGACGGAGCACTACGAGGACGAGGACATCACCGAGTTCGACGGCCACGAAGCCGTCATTACCTACGAGTTCCCCCATCGCCGCCCAGAGCGCATAGAGGCCGCCAAGCAGGCGCTCGGCCGGCGATAAGACAGCGTCACCCGTGGGGCGCTCCTGCCCGCCAAAGGCGCCACTCCCCACCCTGCCGTAGAGATGACCCTCTGCACCCCGCTCCCTCAGTACTGACTTCTTAGGAAGCCCCCTACGGGGGCACACGTGCAGCGTCCCACCAGAACAAGAGAAGGGGAGACCACCATGCGCAAGTACATCTACTAACCACCGGCTGACCGGCCGCCCCCCAATCCGGGGCGGCCACCAACCCCCACGAGAGGACCCACCACACCGTGATCGACTCCACCCTCGGCACCGAAGTCGAAATGACCGCCCCCAACGGCAGCCCCATCACCGCCATCCTCGACAAAGGCGAATGCGCCTACCACTCCCGCTTCGCCCTAGTAGAAACCCCCGACGGCGCCTACACCGTCGAACGCGAAGTCGCCGAGAGCGAATTCTTCTACGAAGACGCCAAACCCAGCACACGCCACGGCCGCCGCCTCTACCTCGCAGAAGACGGCAACAGCTACACCCTCGACCAACTCACCATCACCGACGCCTACGGCACCCAAAGGCACGTCACCCCAATACTCGAGCTCGCGCCCCAGAGCGACACCGAGTACCTACGCAGACGCGTGCACGACGCTCTCCAGGCAGCCGGAAGCCCCGACATCGACACGCGCGCGTTCGCGCTCGGAACGTACCTGGCTGAAGGCCTACCGCCCGAACAAGCCACCGCACTCGCGAACGCCACCAAGCGCGAGCACGACACCATCCAGATCGACACCCGCGACGCCAGCATCCCCTGGCCCGCACCACGCCCACTCAACTCCTGACAACAAGGACCACCATGAAGAACCCAAGAAGCACCCTCGCGACCCTGGTCATGATCATCCTGGCCATCCTCCTGACCGCCTGCGGCGGCAAGACCGCCGACCCCCAGCAGGTCGCAGAGAACTTCATCACCGCCGCCATCCAGGGCGACACCGCGACCGTCACCCAACTCGTCACCAACGAAGGCAAGACATTCGTGAGCAGCATGGTCGACGCGGTCAAATCGAACTTCCCCAGCGGCGCCGAGTTCCGCATCGTCCTCAACGAGACCGTCGGCAACACCACCAGGCTCGCCGCCCAGTTCGACGTCCCAACCACAGAGGTACTCGCCAAAGGCCAAGACAGCGGCTTCCTCACAGTCGGCTACGCCTACCCCTCACACCGGTTCAACGCCTAAGCAACCGAACTCAAAGAGATCCTCAACGACGCCGCCTACAAGGCACTCACAGAAGTGGGGTCTGGGGCGGGATGCCCCGTACTTCAGTGCGGGGAGAGATAGCCCCAGGTGTGCAAACAGACACCCGCTTTCTGCGTTTGGCGGTCGACTAAGGTATGCCGGTGACGCTCCGTTACACCTACCGCCTGCGGCCCGGTCGCAACGCGGTTCGCGCTCTCGAGCGCGAGTGGAACGTTTGCCGCTGGTTGTGGAACCAGGCGGTGGCCGCCAAGCGGGAGCGCCGCTACTGGCTGAAGGACACGGACCTGACCGCGCTTCGCGCTACGCATGGTTGGTTGGCGGCGGGTTCGGTGGTGGCGCAGCAGCAGGTGTTGCGCGCCTTCCGGGCTGACAAGAAGGCGCGGCGTTTCAAGAGCGCCAGGCGCGACCTGCCCAGCCTCAACTACACCAGGCGCGGTTTCTCCATCCAGAAGGGCCGCCTGCACCTGCCGCGCAAGACAGTCATCCCCGTGGTGTGGTCGCGGGAGCTGCCCAGCGAGCCGAGCAGCGTGCGCGTCTACCGGGATTCGTTAGGCCACTGGTACGCGAGTTTCGTGGTCGAGCGCGAAGAGGCGCCTCTGACGCCGACCAATAGGGCGGTCGGGATCGACTGGGGCGTAAAGCAGGTGGCCACCACCACGAACCCCGCCTATGACCTGCCGCACGCGGAGCGCACCCGCAAGGCGGCTGCAAAGCTGGCGAAGTACCAGCGGCGCATGGCCAGGCGCAAACCTAAACCGGGCAAAAAAGCCTCGCGGGGCTACCAGCAGGCGAAACTGCAGGTGGCGAAACTCCACAAGAAGGTCGCTCGTCAGCTGCAGGACGCCGGCCGGAAGTGGGCGAGGAAGGTCGTAGCTGAGTTCGATCGGATCGCGGTGGAGGACTTCAAGCCCAAGTTCCTTGCGAAGAGCAGCATGGCGAGGAAGGCGGCTGACGCCGCCATCGGCGCTACCAAGAGAGAACTGATCGAGTTCGCGAAGCGTGCGGGTCGGGACGTGGTCCTGGTGCCGCCTGCTTATTCAACGATGACGTGCGGTTGTTGCGGGACGAGAGCCAAGTCGCGCCTGCCGCTCGATGAACGAACGTTCCGTTGCGATGCTTGCGGCCATATGGCTGATCGCGATCGGAACGCTGCGAGAGCGATTCTTGCCGCGGCTGGCTTCAACCGCGCTGGTGTTGACGTCGTAAGACGACCGGACCCGCTATTGGCGGGGATGGCCGCTGACTGAGTCAGGAATCCCCGCATTTCAATGCGGGGAGGATGTCAACGAAGGCACCATCGACATCAGCGGGTTCCGCCAGCAACTCCAGCCCCACCTAGACACGATCGGCGAGCACCTCGCGCGCACCAGGTTCCTCAGGCGCGCAGAATCCCAGCAGAACTACCGCACCGACCCCACACGCAAGACGTTCGTGCGATCACTACCCCTCACCCTCCACAAGGTCGACGGCAAATGGCTCGTCGCGCCTGAATAACCGCACGCCACAACCAAGCACCACGCGGGCCGCCTCCGAGCGGCCCGCCACATTCCGCCCGCGGCCAGAACCAGCGCGCCTCCCGGCGCAGGAAAGAAGCCCCTAACGGGGCAAGGCGATGCGCATGCTAGGCCCAACACGAGGCGCCGACAGGCGCGACCACACCCACACCCGCGCCTTCAACGAGCACATTCAAGCCAGCCTCAACACCACCTGCCCCGCATGCGAAGGCACCCTCAACATCACGCGCGCGCGACACACCAAGCAGCGTGCAAAGCACGCGCTCGAGCAAGACTGCCGCTGCCTCCACTGCGACGTCGCCTTCACGCGCGTACTCCCCATTCCACAACCCAACCGCACCTGGGAAGTCCTCACGGGAGTGTCCGCACTCCTGTTCAGCAGCGCGCGCGTGCAACTCACGCGAGCTGTGGAGGCTATCAGGGTCCTAGCGCGACCCGAGCAATAAGCGGTAACATAGAAACATGAGAACGCACGCGGAGGCGGAAACACTAGCTGGGTCCGCTGCGCTCTCGGTGCCCAATGGCGCTAGGACCGAAAAGGACAGGCGGCTTTGATACGCGCGTCCGTAGTTCTCTGCCTCGTCCTTTACGGCTTCGGCGGCATGGCCACAGTCGTTGAGGCCAGCACCAACCAGCCGGTCGTGGCCAGCGCCGCAGCCAACCTCATCGCCAAAACGCACGGCGCCACCCCACACCCCAACCCGCCCTACTGGGCGGAGCACGCCAACGTGCTCGTCGCGCCCACGCTCCCCGGCGACCAACTCGCCTTCACAGGCGGTAGCACCATAGTCATCAGCCAGCAAGCCATGAACGACGAAAGCGTCATCGCGCACGAACTCGTTCACGTCGAACAGTACCGGCGCCACACAACCTTCGGCGCCACCCTCATCTACCTCTGGCACGCCGCGCGACTCCTCATCCAAACCGGAGGCGACCTCGAAACCACCTACTTCCACCACCCATTCGAACTCGAGGCGTACCGCGCCCAATTCGGACCGCAATGGGACGACGCCCTAACCGCGCGCGCGGCCGTAAGAAGCGCTTCGCGCATTCGAGAGAACAGCCCGGAGAACACCGGGGATCCAAACGCCTACAGGAGGCACGAGCAATGAGAAACGTAGCGAACATTAAGCTCACGGGACGCGTGGTGAAGTCCGAGGACCGCACCACTGCCAGCGGTTTCCCCATCACCACCATCACGGTCGCCGGCGACGCGAAGAGCCGCGACGGCGCCAAGGACATCGTCTTCTACCAGCAGGTCGACATCCTGGGTAAGTACGCCGAGTTCATGCGTGACCAGATGCAGGTGGGCGCCAACGTGACGGTGCTCGGCACCCTCAACCAGCGCCGGTACGAGGACAAGGACGGCAACAAGAAGAGCACCGTTCAGATCGTTGCGGACAGTGTCGCGCCGCTCGCAGCCGACTTCGGCACCGTCACGGACAAGCGGGGCCAGGAGCGCCTCACCGGCGGGCAGAACATGGCCACCCTGCTCGGGAACCTCACCCGCGACCCCGAACTCCGCTACACCCCCAACGGCGCCGCGGTCACCAACCTCAGCATCGCCACCAACCTCCGCCAGGGGAAGGAAGAAGTAGTCAGCTACTTCGACATCACCGCCTGGAACGAGCTCGCGGAGCAGGCGGCCGAACTGAAGAAGGGCACGCCGGTGCTGATCGAGGGCCCCATCAACAACGACAGCTACCAGGACAAGGAAGGCAACATGCGCTACATCACGCGCTTCGAGGCCTTCAGCCTCAGTGCCATCCGTCGTCCCGCCGGCGCCGGCAGGGCCGAGGACCCCAGCGAGCGCCAGCCCAGCCCGCAGGACCTCGCGCCCACCATCGACCCGCTGGACGAGTTCCCCCCGGAGGAAGATCTCCCTTTTGATTAGCCCGTCGTTGACGGGCGAAACACGACCGTACGGCGCGTGGCCCTAGGTTGCGCGCCGCAACCCAAGAACCTCGGTACCGGGGGCGCGACCCGCTCCCGGTAACCAGTT
>CALCHY010000392.1 GCA_937907415.1 uncultured Trueperaceae bacterium | reverse complement strand
TTGCGAGCCGCGGTCGCTATGCACTATCAACCGCCGGTCCCGCTCCCGCGCGTGCAGCGCCTGCTCCAGGGCGTCCAGCACCAGGTTGCTGTGCAGGCTGCTGCTCACCCGCCACCCGACGATGCGCCGGGCGAAAGCGTCGACCACGAACGCCACGTAAACGAAGCCGGCCACCGTCCTGACGTACGTGAGATCCGAAACCCAAAGGACGTTCGGGCTGGGAACACTGAAGTTGCGGTTGACCAGGTCGTCCGGGCGCTCGGCCAGCTCGTCGGGGATGGTGGTGCGCTTCCCGCCCCGCCTGACGCCCTGCAGGCCCTCAAGGCGCATCAGCCGCTCCACCGTGCAGCGCGCCACCCGCACGCCCTCGCGGGCGAGCTGCAGCCACACCTTCCTTGCACCGTAACGGTAGCGGCTCTCCCGGTGCACGCGCTTCACCTCCTCGCGCAGCACGGCGTCAAGGCGCTGCCGCGCGGCAATCAGCGCCGGGTCGCGCTGTCTGGCCTTCCGCTCGTAATAGGTGCTCGGGGCGATAGGCAGTTGCTTGCAGATCGACTCAACCCCGAAAGAATCCCGGTGCTGGTCGATGAACGCGACCATCACTTCCGTGGGCGGTCGAGCTCCGCCTGGGCGAAAAACGCCGCCGCCTTGCGCAGGATCTCGTTCGCCTGCCTCAGCTCCCGGTTCTCCCGCTCCAACGCCTTGACCCGCTCACGCTCCGCATCGAGAGCTCGCTGCTCCGGGATCTCTTTGCGCTCTGCGGCTCTCACCCACTTACGGAGAGTCTCCGCTGTGCAGCCGATCTTCTCGGCGACGCTGACGATGGCCGCCCACTGTGATTCGTGATGCCCCTGCTGCTCGAAAACCAGCCTGGTGGCGCGCTCCCGAACCTCAGGCGAGTACCTACCCTGCTTACCCATGAAGACCATCCTCTCAAAGAATGGGGTCTCCGGGAAAGTCGGGGTGGTTCAGGGTGCCGGTGTGGTCGCAGACGACGCCGATGTGGTGCAGGCGCCCGCGGTGGCGCAGGGTGACTATGCCGTTATTGTCGATGCGGTCGCACTTGACGCGGTCGTGGCTGTCGTGGCTGCGGGCGCCTGGGGCGCCTCTCGGCAGTGTGTAGCGGCTCTGGGGCGCAGCCCGGCCCGGCGGCAGGCCAGGGTGCGCGGGCGCTGCTGGTTGTAGGCGGCCTTGAAGGCGTTCAGAGGCCCTTCCTACAGCGACGCCAACACTTCTGTGAGGCGCTCGAAGTTCTCGTCTATCCCGCTATCCATCCCGCTGGCGAGCATCGCGTCACACACTTCCTTCGACGTGTATGTAGATACGACCTCGAGTGCGCTACGGCCGCCGGCCAGGTCAACGAACCTAAGCGTCTCGAGCGTCACACCTGGGTCATCCTCGAACTCCCAAGTGTGCACGATCAGGCCGGGCGTAACCTTGTGGTACGAGCCTCGGAAGGCCCAGGCCCCGCCGCTTGCGGCCTCAACGACGTAGCGGAACGACCCGCCCGTCACGGGATCGAACCTGTCAAGCTTGACGGTCGTGCCTCGCGGGCCCGTCCACCTCGTGAACAGGTCCGGTTCGGTGTGAGCGCGTTGCACTTGCGCTGCGGGAGCAGCGAACTCGCGACGATGGACGATGCTCTGCTCGCCAGTCCGTGTATGCGTCGTCAACCCAGGAAGGCGGTTAGCGGTGTCGCTCATCTCTCCTCCCCTGTTACTTCAAACTGATTCAGCGCTTCATCGATTCGCGAGTACCGTTCTTCGAGTCGCAACCTTCATGCCTCCAGCCACATTGCGGCATCTTCGACCGCCGTCACTTCCAGTCGAACGCGTCTGATGCGTCCCTCATCGTGGCGAAACACGAGCCCTGAGCGTTCGAGCACGCCGAGATGCTGAGACACCCCTCCGAACATGTATCCAAACTGACCTACTGTGGCGTCGCCCTCTGGCAGGGCAGTACTCACTCCTCGAGCGGCACGGCAACGCAGTGTTGAGGTGTCGGACCAGGCCAGTACCGTGATGACGCCGTTGGCCGCCATGCTCACGGGACCAGGTCAGCGCCCCGCGGCTCCAGCGGTATGTGGAACAAAAGAGTCCACACCTCCACTCCCCAAGTTGACGCAGCAGACGACGACTCCGAGTTCCAGAGGCCTGGCCATACGGAACATGGGTTTCTGTTACAGTTACCGAGCGCCAGTAGCCCTGGACCCTGTTCTTAGACAGGCTTCCCTTGGTTCCTAAGTGTTACCACGCCTCCAACGGTGCAGGGCCAGAGGCCAAGCCAGCAGGGGGCGGAGCCGATAATGCGGCAACCGGCAGGTTCTGCTCGTAGGCCTGAGCGGGCGTGAGCTTGCCAAGGCTGGAGTGCCGCCGTTCGTGGTTGTAGTACTCGATGTAGGTCCCGATGCCCTGCCGGGCGACCCGCAGGTCGTCGTAGGCGTGCAGGTAGACGTGCTCGTACTTCAGGCTCCACCAGAAGCGTTCGATGAACACGTTGTCGCGCCACGCGCCCTTGCCGTCCATGCTGATCTGTATGTTCTGGGCCTCCAGAACGCTCGTGAAGGCTCTTGAAGTGAATTGGCTGCCCTGGTCGCTGTTGAAGATCTCCGGCGCCCCATAACGCTGCAGAGCCTCCTGCAGGGCGTCCAGGCAGAAGCGTGCGTCCATGCTGTTCGATAGCCGCCAGGCGAGCAGCCGGCGGCTGTACACGTCGATGATGCCCACCAGGTAGGCGAAACCCCGGGCCATGGGGATGTAGGTGATGTCCGCGGCCCACACGAGGTTCGGGCGGTCGATCACCAGCCCGTCCAGCAGGTACGGGTAGACCTTGTGACCCGCTCCGGCGCCCGGCTTAGTGGTGCGCGGATTCGGGTAGATGGGGCTCAGGTTCATCACGCGCATCAGGCGCAGCACGCGCTTGCGGTTGACCGCGAAGCCCTTCCCCTGCAGCTCATCCACCAGCCGGCGGCTACCCAAGAACGGCCTAAGCAGGTGGATCTCGTCCATGGCGCGCATCACCGCCAGGTCCTCGGCTGGCACCGCCACCGGCTGGTAGTAGACGCTTGCGCGGTTGACCTTCAGCAGCTCGCACTGCCTCGTGACCGGCAACTCGCTCTCCTTGTCGATCAAGGCTCTTCGTTCCTTGGGGCTCAGCGCTTCAGCGCTTTGGACAAAAAATCGCGCTCCATCGTCAACTCGCCGATCTTCGCCAACAGCTCCTTGGCGTCAGCCTCACTGTCGCGATTACGCTCCGCCGCCGGCGTCAACAAGCCCGAAGCGCCCTCCAAGAGCTGCCGCTTCCAGGCGCCGATCTGATTGGCGTGCACCCCGTACTCGCGCGACAACTCCGCGATGGTCTTCTCCTCGCGCGCAGCCTCCAAAGCGACCTTGGCCTTGAACTCCGGCGAGTGATTCCGACGCTTCCTCTTCATGCCAAACCCCTTTCGGGAAGCGTACCGCTTCCCACCTAAGGGGCCCGTCTAGAATTTGGGGTCCACCGCTGGGTACCGCCGAAGAACGCGTCGCCCGGGCCGAAGACCAGGCTCGGCCGCATGAT
>CALCHY010000391.1 GCA_937907415.1 uncultured Trueperaceae bacterium | reverse complement strand
TGGGCGGCGCTCCAGGTAATAAGTCCCTGCTCGGCTCACGTAACCTTGAGTCAAGGAGTGTGACGGTATGAGAGACAAAGTTGCATTGGTGACGGGCTCAGGGTCAGGTATCGGCCGGGCGGTGGCGCTCGAGTTCGTCTCGCGCGGCGCTAGCGTGATGGTGGCGGACTACGCTGAGGAGGGCGGCGCGGAAACCGTTCGGCTCATCGAGGCGGCGGGCGGGCGAGGCAAGTTCGTGAAGGTCGACGTCGGCAGCGAGGAGTCGGTAGCCGCGATGGTGGCTGCCACGGTCGCGGAATTTGGCGGCATCGATTACCTCGTCAACAACGCGGGCATCTCGGCTGCGGGGCCCAACGTGCCGCCGCACGAGGTGACGTTGGACGCTTTCCGGCGGGTGTTGGACGTGAACGTCGTCGGCACGTTCCTCGGGATCAAGCACGCAGCGCCTGAACTCCTGAAGCGGGGCGGCGCCATCGTGAACCTGTCGAGCACCATGGGCGAGCGTGCCAGCGCAGGCGACCCGTCCTACTCGACGAGCAAGCACGCGGTGCGGGGCCTCACCCAGTCGGCGGCGCTCACTTACGCGCCGCAGGGCGTCAGGGTCAACTCGATCGGACCGGGTGTGGTGAAGACGGGCATGACTTCGGCCATCTTTGAAGATGAACAAACCACGGCCTGGCTCAAGAGCGTTACGCCACTGAAGCGCTTCGCCGATCCGAGCGAGATCGCCAAGTTGATCGTGTTCCTCTGCAGTGACGACGCCTCGTACATCACTGGCGCCTACTACCCGATCGACGGGGGTTGGCTGGCGGGCTGAGGGCCGCTGATCACCGCCGGGGCGGCGCTAGCTCAGGCTCCTTGCCGCTTACGCGCCGCCCCGAGCGGGTTAGACACCGCGTGCCTCGCCGCCGCCCAGGCACGCTTTAGTTCAAGCTCCTGGGGGTCGAGAGTGGCGTCGACAGAGTCCGCGAAGCGGGCAACCTCGTCGCTCTTGGCGTTGAGGACGGTGTTCAGCACAGCGTGTAGTGACGCGCGTACGGCGAGACCCTCGCGCAGCATGTCCTGGCACTCCAGCACGCGGTTGACGAGGTCTTCTTGGCTCATGGCTTCTAGTTCGGCGCGGGTGCGCTGCATGGCAGCATCCTACCGCGGCCGCTGCCGTCAGCCTCGCGGTATCCTGCCGCATGCACCAGCACATCACGTCGCTGACGCTCAGCGAACTAGCGCGGCGTTACCGCGATGGCTCACTCGACCCAGTCACCGTCACCGAGGCTTACCTGGCGGCCATAGAGCAGCATCCGGAGGGCAACCGCGTCTACCGCACGGTTTCCGCGCAGCGGGCCCTTAGGCAAGCGCGTGGCGCCAAGAGGCGCTTCGAAGACGGCCTTGACGGCGGCCCGCTCTTAGGGGTGCCGATCGCCATCAAGGACCTCGTCGGCACCGCTGGCGACGTCACGGCCGCCGGTTCCACGGTCATGGCGAGGCGGGCTCCCGAGACGGACGACGCGCCCGTAGCCGCCCGCCTAGACGCGGCCGGCGCCGTGTTCCTAGGCAAGACGAACATGACAGAGCTCGCGTACTCCGGGATCGGCATCAACCCGCACTTCGGCACGCCGGGCTGCGCGCTTGACCCGAGCCGCATCCCCGGCGGCTCCTCGTCAGGTTCCGGCGTGGCGGTAGCGGCCGGTTTGGCGGCAGCGGCGGTCGGGTCGGACACGGGCGGCAGCGTGCGCATTCCAGCCGCCGTCAACGGCGTCGTGGGTCTCAAGGTCACGGACGGCCGCGTGCCGACCGATGGCTGCATGGCGTTGTCGACCACCCTGGACACCCTGGGACCGATGGCTAGAACGGCTGCGGATGCCTGGGCGCTCTACCTTGCCATGGTCGCTGAGCCGCCGCGGGCCCTCGAGGCTCAGCGCGGCAAGCTCACGTTCTTAGCCCCAACGACGCTGCTGACTGACGACCTCGACGCCGACACGGCCGCAGGTTTCGAGTCTGGCTTGGCTAAGCTCGAGGCCCTCGGTCACGAGGTGCGCCGCGCGCCGCTCCCACTCTTGCTAGAGGCGCCTGGCGCTTACGACCGCTTCGGTTCGTTCGCTAGTCACGAGGTCTGGGCCCTTTACCAGGAGGAGTTCGAGGCGCAGCCGGATGAGTTCGACCCGCGCGTGCTGCAGCGCGTGCTGCGCTTCAAGGGCAGGCCGTCGAGCGATTACATCAGGCTCGTTTACGCGCGCGCGAGCTTCCAGCGGCGCTTCTGGAGCGAACTGACGGGCATCGACGCCCTGGTGGCGCCCACCATCCCACACGTTGCGGTGCAGACGGCCAGCATCCTCACGGACGACGATGCGTACCACCGCGAGAACAACCTCATCTTGCGCAACACCGCGCCTTTCAACTTTCTAGGCAGCCCTGCCGTTAGCGTGCCGTGCGCGACCACGCCCGCCGGCCTCTCGATCGGTCTGATGCTGGTCACGCGCCCGCACGAAGAGGAGCTCGCGTTGGCCATCGCCGCGGCGGTCGAGGGTCAGGCGACGAGCAGGTAGAGGACGTCGGCGACGAGCGCGGGCGTGGTGGCGCCTTCGGCCTCCACGCGGCACGTCAGGGTGGCTAGCCAGCGACCCTCGCCCTTCGGCTCGAGCTTGGCGAGGAGAGCCGTTGCGCGGACGTGCGAGCCGACGGGAACAGGCGCAGGAAAGCGCAGCTTGTCGATGCCGTAGTTGACGATGAGACTCAACCCGGGTGGGAAGAAGTCCATGTTGGAGATCATGTCGACCAGCAGCGACAACGTCAGGTAACCGTGCGCCACCGTCTTCCCGAACGGCCCGGCCGCGGCCCTGACGGGGTCCACGTGAATCCATTGGTGGTCGAGGGTGGCGTCAGCGAAGGCGCTGATGCGCTCCTGGTCGATGCAGACTGAGGGTGATGGCCCGAAAGTGGTGCCGACGAGCCCTTGCAGCTCGGCGATGGAAGCTGGTGCCATTTTCGTCCTTCCGGTCAACGCGCTTAGGCGGCTTGGTGATGAAGCGAGACTAGCACGGCCCCAAGTGGCGTCAGGCGTCCTCGACGGCGCGCCCAGGGAAGACGCCGCGCACGAGTGCGATCATGCCGAGGGCGGCCACGATGCCGCTGGCGTACTTGACGAGCAGGTCCGTGACGATCACTTGAGACAGCCACGCCGTGGTCGCGAACTCCTCGCCCCAGAACGCCAGCAGCGTGAAGATCACCGTGTCGAGCGGCGCGCTTACTGCGTTCGACGCCGCCACCCGCGTTAGCCACGGGCGCTTCAAGAGGCGCTGATAAACCTCGGTGTCTGCGGTCTCCGCCACCAAGATCGTGAAGAACGACACCGCCACGTACCGCAAAGGCGTGCCGAGTGCCGCCGCCAACGCGACGTTGGCGCAGGCTGCCACGAGGATCATGCTGTAAACGGCCTTGCGGCCGTGCCGGTGAACGCGGTCGCGTTGCGTGAACGTCAAGCCGAAGAACAGCGTGCCGACGTTCAGGAGGAAGAAGTCGCCGAGGGGAATGAACGAGTCAAGGGTGAAGTTCGCCATGAGCGTGGCGGCGACGTAAGTCGTGGCGGCCGCGACTAGGCTCACGCGCTGCGCTAAGCCGCCTCGGTGAGACGCGCCCGCCAGGAGCACGAGCGCCACCGCGAGGCTGGCAGGCGCGAGGAGATACTCCCAACGCCCGACGCCCGCCGCCGCCAGCACAACACCCACTGCGAGGCCGCAGGCGAGCACATCGCGAGCGGTCGCCGACCCGGTGCGGCTGGTGGCCACGCTCCGCAGGTCCGTCACGGCGCCAACGAAGAGCAGCCCGAAGAGGACGAGCGCGAGGAGCGGCAGGCGCGCCACTGGCGTCGGTCCGAAGGTGGAGAACCACGCCAGGGCAGTAGGGCCGCCGCCCAAGGCCACACCCAACACGATCACGGCCAAGAGAGACCGCCAACTGCGGTGATTGTCGATCGCGAGTTCCATGAGTAAGGCCGCGGCTCCGACTTTCCTGCCGCGCGCCGTCTACTCTACAACCGCGTGGCCGCCAGCCGCCGCTCGCAACTCGTGACGTATGGTGCGGCATGACGGCAGCACACGATGAGGCCAACCGCGCCGCCGCGCTGGCAAGCGCCTTACTCTCGCAAGCAGAATCACTCATGCGCACGCTCGGCATCGACATCGTCGAGGTATCCCTCGAGCGCGTCGTGGCGACCATGCCAGTCACTGCACGGCACCATCAACCTCACGGCATCATGCACGGTGGGGCCTCGGTGGCGTTAGCGGAAACGGTCGCGAGCATCGGTGCAACGGCGGCGCTGAAGCACGAGGGGCAACGGGCGGTGGGGCTCGAGATCAACGCTAACCACTTGCGGGCAGTGACTAGCGGAACGGTAACGGCGACCGCCACGCCCATCCACCTTGGCCGCAGCACGCACGTGTGGGCGGTCGAGATCCGCGATGAGGAGGGGCGGCTGGTGTGCGTGTCGCGCTGCACGTTAGCCGTGCTGGACGGCTAAAAGAATAGCGGCGGGGCTCCAGGGGAGTCCCGCCGATTGGTCGGGGCGAGAGGATTTGAACCTCCGACCCCATCGTCCCGAACGATGTGCGCTACCAGGCTGCGCTACGCCCCGACGCAACTTGTGAGTCTACCGAGGCGCTTGGCGCGGGTCAAGCGGCCCCACGGCAATGTGCGCACTGCAGCGTCGCGCCGATGCGCGATGCACGCCCTTCCTCGGTGAGCACCCACTCACGCGTAACCAGCGGCGGTTCGTGCCGCACGTGTTGCCTGTGCCCGCACTCCAGGAGCGCAACCCAATGCCCGTCATCGTCTTGAGTGAACCCGACTATGCGCCGTGACCAGTCGCCTTCAGTCGTCATCGTCGAACCAACCGACCGCAGCGATGGCGCCACTGACGGCGTCCGCCGCGAAGCCCCTGCGTGCGAGGAACGCGAACGCCTTGGCGCGGGCCTTCAGAAGCAGCTCCCTGTTCGCTCCTGGTTCTGGCTCCGGCGGGCGGTAGCGCCAAGCGTTCTTCTCGAGCAGAGCGGTGGCGGAGGACAGCTGCGCCTCTGGCGTCAACTCGGCCAAGCCCTCGTCCACGAGTTCAGGAGCGACGCCTTTACGCCTCAGCTCCTGCCGCAACCCGAGCCGCCCACGTGAGGCGGAGCGCGAGCCGATGTACATGGTGGTGTAAGTAGCGTCGTCCACTAGTTGGAGCTCGGCTAGTCGGGCGATCAAGCGCTGTGCGTCTGGCTCGTCGATGCCGCGCCGCCTCAGCTTCTCCACGAGTTCCGCGGTGGTGTACATGCGGCGCGAGAGCAAAAACAGCAGGTAGTCCCAGGCGCGCTCTGGCTTCAGGGGTCCAGGCGGCCTGCGGCGCTTGGCGCCAGCCATCAGCGCAGTACCGCTACTGGGTCGAGGCGCGAGGCGCGGCGTGCGGGCAGCAACCCAGCGATGACGCTGGTGGCTAGCGAGACGGCGCACACCCACAGGACGTCGAACGCCTGCAGTTGCACAGGCAGCTGGGTGATGAAGTACAGGTCGCCAGGCAGTGGGTACGGTTGGAACTTGAAGTACGCGGCGACGAGCAGGCCGAGCACGGCGCCTAACAGCGTGCCGGCCCCGCCGAGCATGAACCCTTCGAGTGTGAAAGTCGCCAGGATCTGGCGTTCCGAGGCGCCAAGCGCCCTAAGGATGGCGATGTCCTCCGTCTTCTCCGACACGGTAAGGACGAGCACGTTGGTGATGCCGAAGGCCGCCACGATGACGATGAGGAACACCACGACGCCGATCACGGCCTTCTGGAGCCGGAGTTGCGAGATGAGGCTCGCGAAGAGGCTCTCCCAACTGATGGGGCGCAACGAGTACTTGCCTGCAAGGTCAAGGCCGACGGAGTGCGCTGCAGTCGGGTTCGCGAGCCGCAAGTGGTAGCCAGTGATGGCGTTGTCGACGCCGAGGTAGTCCTGCAGGTTAGCGAGGGACATGTACGAGGTCACGGAGTCTATGAGTTCGTTGCCTACACGGAAGGTGCCTGCCACCGTGAACTGCGCGGTGGCGCCCGTTATGTCGCGCAGCATGACGGTGTCGCCAACCGCAACGCCGAGTGACTGCGCCAGGCTGGAGCCGAGCACCACCCCTCCCGACCGAGAGATCGCCTCCGCTTGGCTGGCTAGGACCGGAAGGTCGAGGACGGCAGTCTCGAGGTCGGTGTCTATCCCGATCACCTGCGTGAACCCTTGCCTTGCCGTTACCCCGAGCGACTGGCTGGCGCGGCGCGCTATCAGCGCCTGCCCGGAGAGGAACGGCGCGGCCGCGGTCACGCTCGGCTCGGCGGTGAGCGCCGCCAACAGGGAAGGGTCGTCCGGCAACGTGTCTCCAGGGATGAAGCTCTGGAGGGTGAGCATGGGCGTGGCGCGAAGCGTGCTCGAGATCAGCTCATCTATGAAGCCGTTCGTCAACGACAGCGCGATGATGAGCACGGCAACGCCCACGGCCACCCCCGAAACGGTGAGGGCAGACTGCAGGCCACGCCGCCGAACGTGACGCCAGGCTAGGTAGGGTACGAGCGTTCGCACGCCTGAGGTTAGCGCGAGGCGAGCAGTGTTGGTACCGTCTGGAAGTCAGTTGCTACCGCTGGCATGAGCTCGGAGCCTGAACGACCGTAGCGAATGAGCTCGACTTCTACCTTGCGTACGCCCCAACTGACCGCTTGCGAGTAACTCTCGAACCAGACGTCCACCTGCAGCGTCTTGCGCGCGTGCATGGTGTCCTCCACTATGAAGAGTTGGTCGTCTAGCAGCGCCTGGAAGGAGCCTGCTCCCCTACCAGTGTGATAGTTGCCGAGGTCACGGATGCGCACGAGCGAACCGTATGGCAGGCTGCCGCCTAGCAGGTCGCGGCTTACCGCCACGATCCCGAAGCGCGTCCTCGCACCCGTGGAGGTAGTGAACGGCGACGCGTCTGTCTGGCTCTCGTGAGAGTTGTAGCCCGTTGCCCTCAAAGTCATGCGAGGGTTAGCGTCAGGCCCTTGAAGCGCGAGGCCGACTGGTGCGACGACCGAAACGGTAAGAACCTCAGCGAAGGGGGCGACCGCGAGCTCCACAGGAACGACGGGTTCCGTGCGTGGTGCGCTGAAGGCGGTGATGAGGGCAGAGATCACTAGCCCGAGGGCCAGGAGCTTGCCGCTGATGTGCAGAGCCATCTGCACCTCCCAATCGCGGCATACTAGCAGACGAAGTGTGAGAGTTCGCACATAATGCTCACTGCGTTGGTTAAGGCGAGTTAACTTCGGCGGCCTCGCTAGTGGGTTGAGGCGACGTGTTCCGCTAGCCACCTATTCTTACGTGCAGCAGTTAACCTGTCCCGTTCGATGTGTGTATGAAGCGTGTAAGTTTTGGCGTGATATAGCAGAGTCGGAAGGATTACCGAACCCATGCCGTTCATCCCTGGCCTCTTCGCAACCCCGACGGTGATCGCGAACGCCTTGTTAAGCCTAACGAAAGACTCGTCCGTGCCCGTGATCGGGCCGGACCGCGTTGGCGTCGTCTCGCCCATGTTCAACGAAGAGGCGAGCGCCGCTGCCGCCCTGTCGTCGCTCCTGAGGCAGAGCTCGCCGATCGACGAGATCGTCGTGAGCATCAACGGTGGCTCCGACGCGACTGGCGAAGTCGTAAGGCGGACCTTGACGGAGTACGGTTACAGGGCCATCGACAAGGGTCACGTGCCTGGAGCGACCGCTACCTACGAGCGCTGGCTGCTCACGAACGGCCCCATGGTCGCGGTCGTGGAGCACGCCCAGCCGATCTCGAAGTCCGACAGCATCAACGTGGCGCTCGATGGCGGCTTGCTCAACACGGAGCGGGTGCTCCTAGTTGACGGCGATACCGTCTTTCACGAGGACTTCCTCGCCGGCCTCAAGGCGAACTTCTACCGCTTGAGGAAATTGGGGCGAGGCGCAAAGGCGCGCTTCGTGCTCGAGGACTACGCCATCCAGTCTGGCGCCGTACTGTCGTCCAGTCCGGGCCGAGGGAAGCCCGTCGGCGGCCTGATCCACCGGGCGCGGTCGGCCGAGTACGCCATCTCGGCGGTGCTGCGCAGTGGGCAGACGGCGCGGTTCGGTGCGAGCAAGATCTTCGGTAACTCGCGCCTTTACACCGTGGTCGGCTGCGGTTTCACCACGCGGCGCGAGTGCTTCCCGATGCCGTCGGACACCCTGACGGAGGACCACGACTTCACCCTGGCGGTGCAGAACGGACCCGTCACGGAGACTGCGATCAGCGTCGACGAGCTGCGCGAGCGGGGGTTCAGTGCGCTCGTAGCTGGTGAACTAGTGGACGTCGGGACGGTGACGGGTGAGTCGCCCATCACCATGCGGCGCGGCGGCAACGCCAGGTTCGTCAGCGAGGCGCTCATGTTCACGGACGACCCGCTGAGCCTGCCGGGCTACCTCAGGCAGATCGAGCGCTGGAACGGCGGTGGGGTGGAGAACGGCCTCAAGCGCTTCTTCGTGCCGGAAACATGGCGCGGGCTGCGGGCGAACGTGCGCTTCACCTTGTTGGCCGCACACTTCGAGAACCTCCTCGGCCTCCTCCTGCTCCTCGTGATGCTGCCGTTGGCGATGGGCCTGAACTTCGCGCTGCCTGGTCACGGCATGCCATTGGAGGCGCTGCTCGTCTGGTTGGGTGTTGACGTGTTCATGACGGGCCTGCTTGCGGTCTGGGGCTTCCTGCGCCTTGGCGTTGGCCTGGGGTTCAAGAACTGGCGGCTTGGAGGGTGGGTGGCGCGCCAGGGGGCTCGCTCCGTGCTTGCGCTTGGGGTGCTGCGCATCTTCAACGCGATCACCTTCGTGACTGGGGGAGTGCGCGCGGTACGCAGCTTCTCTAAGCGCCACGAGTTGGATCCGCGCACCACCATCACGTGGGAAAGGCCGCATGCCAAGACCACGGGCAGGACGCAACTTAGGTTCTTCGGCGGCACGGGAGCGCTGTTGTTGGTTGCCTCGAGCGTCTTCGCGGTCACCGCTTGGAGTGCAGGCGAAACGCGTCCCGGTTACCGAGACACGTGGCGGCTCATCAACGGTTCCGTCCCGGTGCTACGAAGTGAGCACATGAACCTGCCGTTGTCCGTTAAGGGGAACGACCTAACGGACGCTGAGCCGGACGTCGGCGGTAGTAGCCCGGCAGGTGAGACCCCTGTAGCTGCCGCGAACGCCGCGCCAGAAGGCGCTGCGGGCCAAGCGGAGTTAGGCGCCGCTGGCGCAGCGGATGTAGCGGATGTAGCGGAAGTAGCGGAAGCAGCGGAAGAGACGATAGCGTCGAGCGAAAGCACCGCCGTCACTGAAGTAGACGTTCCGAGCGAGGCGGTTGCCCAGCGCATCGACGACCTGCTCAACTCGCCGTTAGCGAGCCTCGGCCTGCAGGTGACCGGGGCCAAGCAGGGTCCGCGGCGCGTGTCGGCATACTGCGGCGTCGACGCCGTAGCTCGCCCAGCCAGCGGGCCACGCCTGCTCGACGGGCAGGTGGCGGACTACACGCCGCTGTCGGCTTGGGGCCTGCTCGTGCTGGCGCGCCTAGCGCCGCTCGTGGCGAACATCGAGGTGGCTGCTACGGCCTACGACGTCTCGCCAGACCTGCTCCTGCGCGTGCTGTTGAACGAGTCGTACCTGGATCCGTTGGCGATCGGACCCACGGGCGACCTTGGGCTCTCGCAAGTCACGAACGACGCCCTTACCCTCATCAAGGCCATCTCGGTCGATCCACTGTCTCCGTTCGCCAACAGCACCTTCTTCGCGGGCACGTTCTCCGTGTTCGATCCAGACTTCTCCATCTGCGCGGGCGCCGCCAAGCTCGCGTGGGCGCAGGCGCAGCCGGACGGCGACGACGAGCACTTCGCCTACGCCCGCTACATCAACCCGCTTGAAGGGGTGGTCAGGGGCAAGATCAGCCAACGCCACAGCGAGCTGGTCATGGCCATCGACGACCTCAAGCCGCTCGCCAAGGCGTTAGCTGCCACGATCGCGGCTTTCCGCGAGGACCCCGCCAACGTCACGAACGAAGAGCGTGCGCTGCTAGGTGTCACCAAGCTCGTGGCAGACGGTACCGTCACGGTTGGTCAGGCGTACTTCGTGACCGCTGAGTTAGTGCAGAGCTTCCAGATCAAAGACGTGCCGCTCTACGACTCCATCAGGAACAGGCTGTACGGCGAGAGCTACGTGCCAACCATGCCGCGCTCCACCCCTGCCGACCAGACCTAAGCGGCCGAGTAACGTGGTGGGGGCGCTAATGCACTTCGCGTATGCGCGCGAGGGTGCCATCAATCAACGTGACCAAGAGGGCGCCGCTCGAGTCGTTGGCGAAGCTCGAGATGGCGCCGACTCCCTGCATGATCAGGTTCACCTCGCTGGTCGCCCTGTCTAGCGTCCACATGCGTCCCGTGACGAAGTCTCCGAACACGTACTTGCCAACCAGCGACGGCAGCGTCGGGTCGATGACCTCCACGCCTCCGGTCACGGAGAACCCCCCGCTAGGATCTATCGCCGGGTGGCCGTAAGAGGCCGCGGGCGCGACGAGGTCGAGCTCCTCGCAATCAGGCGCGACAGGGGAGCCGTCCTCGAGATGCAGGAGGCACTCTGGCCCCTCACGGGCAGGCCAACCGTAGTTGCCGCCTCTGACGACCACGTCGATCTCTTCCCAGCGGTCCTCACCAACGTCCGAGAGGAGCAAAGCGCCGTCAGAGGCCGCGAAGCTGAACTTCCACGGGTTGCGGAACCCGTACGCCCAGATCTCGCCCCGCGCACCTGCTGAGGCGGCCTTCGGATCGCTTTGCGCGGTGAAGGGGTTGTCGGCCGGGACGGTGTACGCACGGTTTGCGCCGCCAGTGAACGGATCTATGCGCAGTACCTTCCCGCGCAAGGAACGCAGGTCCTGGGCGACGTGCGGCTGGACGTGCAGGTACGCGACCTCGCGCTGACCGTCACCGATGCTTACGTACAGCAGGCCGTCCGGGCCGAACGCCACCTGGCCGCCGTGGTGGAACGGCTCCGGAACGGCCTGGCGCAGGATGATGGACTCCGCTCCCCGCAGCGCCCCGCTTAGGTCTGCGAGGAGCGGGTACGCAGCGACCAGCAGATCGTTCGTGCCCGCCTCGGTGAAAGCGGCGATCAGGTGGCGGGGACCGCCGAGCGCGGCGGCATGCTTGGCCGGCTCGAGGGCGATCGAGAACAGGCCCTGCTCCCCGAGCAGGCCAGTCACGCGGCCAGTAAGCGAGAGGAACGGCCGCGGGTCGACCTCACCATCTTGATAGCGCATGACGGTGCCGTCGAGGGTGACGACTAGGATGGCGCCAGTGTCGTCCAGGGGCACGGCGTCGACGGGGGCGTAGATGCCGGAGGCGAGCACGTCGAGCTGGTAGGTGGTGCGGCTCAGCGGTCGCGGGGTGAGGTAAGCAGGGTCAGGCGCGTGTGCCTGTGCCGCCGCGGCCGGGACCCCCAGCAAGACGGCTAGCCAGATACAAAGACCGCGACCGAGCTGGTTACGGCGACGGCGGTTGCGGCCAGTTTCGTTGCTCATTTGCGCTCAACGTAACGCCCAGCGCCCCCTGCCCCTGCGCGGACGCTTGACGTAGCCAAAGTTCCGCCTACTTGAGCCGCCTCGAGGCCCGCCTCCTCGAGAGCCTGTTCCGCCTCCGCTAGAACCTCGAAGTGCTTCCTGAAAGCGTCGAGCGATCCGGCTGAACTCTCCATGCGCCAGTCGGTCTCTTTGTCCTCGTTGAACCACACGATGGCCTTGATGCGGGGGAACGCCGTCGAGGTCAACATGTCATCGACCCAACCGCCCTTGTCGCCACCGAGTTCGGCGGACGCGACTTCTGCTAGCCACACGGGTTGGTCGCCCAGGCTAGTGATGCGGTCGTAACCCGCCTCGAACACCTCTTCGTAAGTGCGCCACCCGATGTTCGGCCTAGTAGTTCCCCAGTTGTAGCCGTCGAGGCCGATCACGTCGACGTAGTCTGCGCCAGGGTAGTAGAGCTCCATGGCGTTCTCTGGCACGCGCGGCTCGTCGGTGACGTTAGGGGTGAAGACCCACTTGACGTTGCGGACGCCTTCGGCCCTGAACAGGTCGACGACGTGCTTCCAGGCGGCCTTCATGGCCTCCGGGTCGCCGTTCCACGGGGCCCAGTCGCCGTTCATCTCCGGGAAGATCCGCACGTAGACGACGCCTGCCGCGTCGCGGACGCCGTGAGCCCAGGTCTTGATGTAGCTGTCGTAACGCCCGGCGATGATGTCAGGCAACGATTGACGGTGCGCTTGCCAGGTGACGAACGGGATGCGGCCATGGGCGAGCAGGTTGTTGACCGGCACGGGATCGTACGGGAGGTCCCAGGACGTGTACCAGTGCGCTAACGCGAACGACCCACCGACGCGCGTTTCCAGCGCTTTTAGCGGCCTCAAGTCGTTCCACACCCCGGACGGCACGAACGCTCCGAGCACTGGAGTGTCGCCAGCGAACACGTCCTTGTGGACGCGGGTCGGTTCCGAGCATGCCGCTAAGATCAGGGCCGTCGCCAGGCCAGTTGCCACGATGCGCAACCGTAGGGCCCACTTGGGGCGGGGCCACAACAGCCTGGCGGGGGTGATAGCGGTCTCTTTCATCCAGTCCGGTTGGCGGACGGAGGTCCGCTGTGAGGTTCCATACGAAGGTAACACCTCACACCGTTGGTTCTCAAGACGCCTGCGTTGAGAAACTGGCTAGGTGCTTTGCGCGTTTATCAGCGCGTGCTGGCTAGCACGGTGCCGCTTGACAGCGAGTCGCGGAAGGCCTGGAGCGTGGCGGCGTCTGAGTCTATCCGCCAGTCGGCTTCCTTGTCCTCGTTGAACCAGATGAGCGCCTCGATGCGCTGGAAGCCGGTGGTCGCGAACATGTCGCGCACCCAAGCGCTCTTGTCGCCACCCTCGTCTGAACTAGCGAACTCGGCGATCCAAACTGGTTGCGGGCCGATCGCCGTGATGCGGTCGTAACCCACGCGGAAGACGTCCTCGAACGAGCGCCAACCGCCGGTTTCAGGAAGCGTTTCGCCCCAGTTGTAGCCGTCCAGGGCGAGGACGTCGACGTAATCGTCGCCCGGGTAGTAGAGCTCCATGGCGTTCTCTGCGGTGCGTGGCGAGTCCGTTACGTTCGGGCTGAACACCCACTGCACGTTGTAGGCGCCCTCCTCGCGGAAGAGGTCGACCACATGGCGCCAGGCGGCGGCCATCGCGGCTGGGTCGCCGTTCCAGTTCGTCCAGCTGCCGTTCATTTCGGGGAAGAGCCGCACGTAGATCGGGCCGCTTGCCGTGGCTGCGCCGCGAGCCCAGTCGCGGATGTAGTCGTCGTAGACTCCCGCAGCGATGTCAGCGTTGGACTGGTTGTGGCTCTGCCAGCTGATCAACGGCTTGCGTCCGCCTTGGGACGCCAGGGTGACGAGGTCGGGGAAGTAGGGGTTCTCCCAGTTCGTGAACCAGTGCACGACATCGAGGCGGCGGCCCAAGTTCAACTCGAGCTGCAGGATGGGCTCGAGCCCTTGCCATACCCCGCCGTACGTGAAGGCGCCGAACATCGTGCTGCTCTGGAGGCTAGCGGTGCGCGTCTCAGCGTCGTGGTTGGTGGCAGTAAGGACTTCCGTGGTGCTGCAGCCGCTAAGCACGAGCATGGCGGTAATGATAAGCACGGCGAAGCTGAACCGAGCGCCGTACGCCCGTTCGTTGGTGTGACCCGCGTTTCGCTTAGCTCGTCCCGTCATGGCATCCCTGGACCCGCTTGGTCCTGGGCGCTCGTCCGGCTCCTCCGCTATATAGCAACGCTACGGTTGCCTGTTCGCGTGTCCCTTGGCCGGTTGCGCTACTCGCTCCATCTGTTCCAAGCGCCCAAATGCAGAACAGACTTCATAGCTTCCAAGTCCGACTAAGCGTCGGTGCCCGAACGACTCGGGCTGCGGGTCATGTGGGACCCGCGCTCGGACGTTGACGGCTTTGGTAGATGAGGGGACACTCACCTGGCCGGTTGCGCTACTCGCTCCACCTGTCTCAAGCGCCCACATACGAGGCAGGTTTCTCAGCGTCCAAGCAGAAGGCAGTTGCCCTCTAGCCGGAGACTATAGCACATGAGGGCGTCATGTGAGTGAAGAACCTACCAGTGCTGTCTGATAGGATGACAGGCCCGCGAGGGGCGGAACCATGCCATCTACTTCGAGCACCACGCCAACCGAGACGCCAGCCGCTGGACTTGATTTCCAGGTAACGCAGGCGCAGGGGACGGCGCGCGTTGGGCGCCTCACTACCGCTCACGGTAGCGTCGACACGCCTGCCTTCGTGGCGGTAGGTACGCAAGCGACCGTCAAGAGCCTCACGCCCGCTGCCGTGGCGGAGACGGGCACGCAGCTACTTTTCGCCAACACCTATCACCTCTACCTGCGGCCAGGAGCCGAGCTCGTAGCCGCTCACGGCGGCTTGCACCGCTTCATGAACTGGGACGCGCCGATCTTAACGGACTCGGGTGGCTTCCAGGTCTTCTCCCTCGGCGCCGCGATCGAGCACGGGGTAGGGAAGATCGGCAACATCTTCCCTGGTGAGGACCAGAAGGCGGGGCAACGGCGCCTAGCCGCGGCGGCTGGCATGGTCAAGGTCGACGAGGACGGCGTCGAGTTCAAGAGCCACATCGACGGCTCGAAGCACCGCTTCGACCCCGAGACTTCTATCGGGGTCCAGCGCCAACTCGGGGCAGACATGGTCCTCGCCTTCGACGAGTGCACTAGCCCACTGCACGACGAGGCGTACACCAGGCGCTCGCTCGAGCGCACGCACCGCTGGGCGCAGCGCAGCCTAACGGCGTTTCGCGCTAGCGCTCCGTTGCACGGGTACCGCCAGGCGCTCTACGGCATCGTGCAAGGCGGCGCGTTCCGCGACCAACGGATCGATAGTGCCACCGTCATCGGCGCGATGGGCTTCGACGGCCTCGCGGTGGGCGGGAACCTCGGCGCCACGCGGGCGGATATGTACGCCATCCTCGACTGGACGCTGCCGCTCCTGCCGCCTGACAAGCCTAGACACCTGCTAGGCATAGGTGACGTTCCGAGCATCTTCGAGGCCGTGGCACGCGGCATAGACACCTTCGACTGCGTGATGCCCACGCGCAACGCCCGCACGGGCACGCTGCTAGTGCGCCCCGACTTGGGCGACGGCGGGCGTAACGGCCGCCTCAACATCATCAACGCGCGATACAAGGACGACCTCGGCCCCGTGCAGAGCGGCTGCGACTGCTACACGTGCCGGACCTTCACGCGCGCCTACCTGCGCCACCTCTTCAAGGCGGGCGAGGCGCTCGGGCCGCAACTAGCGACCATCCACAACCTGCGGTTCATGGCGCGCCTCATGCAAGACATCCGCGAGGCGCTGGTCGCTGGCACGTTCGACGAGCTGTGGCGTCGCGTCGTGCCGCAGGGGGCCTAGAAGCTCTTCTCGATCAAGTCGATGGTCGTGCCGTCTTGCGTCACGAAGCGCACGATGCCGACCGTTGGAACGAAGTAGATGTCGAGCAACGTCTGCCCGCCGTTGCTAGTCAGCGTCGTCTGGCGGATGAGCAAGGCGTTGAAGCGCCCAGCTTGCGTCGCTACCCCGCGCAGGCCGACGACCTCGGAGTCGAGGGTGAGGCTGAACCCGGGGAGTTGCGTCGTGCTCGTCCACTTGCTGCCGGGCGCGAGGGGTTCGGCTGGGTAGACGAGGATCGGTGGGTCGTAAGGGAAGAGCTGGCCGCCGGAGGCAGAGCCGTAGCTGATGACGCCATCGGCGCGGTAGGCGAGGTAGTCCTCCGAGACGGGCACGCCCTCGAGGTAGTGCGTTAGAACCATCACGCTGCGACCCTGCAGGTCGCGCGGACCGGTCATGGACTGCGTCTCGCCCGACGAGTACGTCCAGCTGTAGCCGGCAGCGGCGGGGTAGTAACCCTGCGCCGTTGCGCCGCCGCCGAGTAGCAGCGCTAGGAGTAACGCAGCGAGGTGCGGCCTCACTTGCTGCCCTCGCCGCTTAGTTCGCCTGCCCGGCGCGTTGCTTCCTCGATGGCGTCGATGAGCGCGAAGCGCAGGCGGTGCCGCTCGAGCGTGCGCACCCCCGCGATGGCGGTACCGCCCGCCGACGAGACTTCGTCCTTGAGTTCGCTAGGGTGGCGCGTCTCGAGCAACTTCGCCGAGGCGAGCAGAACTTGCCGCGCCACGTCGCGCGCGAGGGAGCGGTCTAGGCCTACGCGCACGCCGCCGTCGGCTAGCGCCTCCGCCATGACGGCCACGTACGCCGGACCGGAGCCAGCCATGCCCGTGAACGCGTCGAAGAGCTCCTCGCGTAAGTCGTAAACGCGCCCTACCGAGCCGAAAAGGCGGCGTGCGAGGGCGACGTCGTCCGCGGTTGCCTCTGGTAGCCAGGTGAGCGCGGTGGCTGCCACTCCGAGGCCGGCTCCCAAGTTCGGCATGGCGCGGATGACGCGCATCGAGCCGACGCGCCGCGCGATGGTCTCGGCCGTTACGCCTGCCATGAGCGAGATGAACGAGGCGTGGCGCTGCGCCACTATGGGAGCTACTTTCGCGAACGACTGCGGCTTGACGGCCAACAGCACGTGCTGCGCGTCGTGAAGGCCAGCGTCGTCGACGCCGGCCACTCCAAAGCGTTCCGTTAGTTCGGCAAGGCGCCTGGGGTTGGGGTGGAAGATGGCCACCTCGTCTTGTTTAAGGGCGCCCGCAGCCAGCGCACCTTGCAGGACCGCCCCTCCCATCCGGCCGGCACCCACGAACACGATGCGAGGGCCGCGGGAGCTCTGGTTATCTGCGTTCATGCCGTCATTGTAATGACCTGCGGTGACGCCGGCGCGCAAGGAACTCCACGCCGAACGCACCGACGGCCCCGCCGACGGTGTCCGCGAGCAAGTCGAGGACGTCAGTGGCGCGCTCAGGCACGAACCATTGGTGGATCTCGTCGCTGGCGCCATAAGCGAAGGCGAGCACGATGCCAAGAAGCGGGTTGCCGCTAGCCAGCGTCACGAGGGCACCTAGCAGCCCGAACGCGCCCGCGTGGACGATCTTGTCGCTGCCTGGCGGAAACGCCGCGAGGAACGAGCCGGCGGTTGATGAACTCGATTGCAGGAAGAGGAACGCTGCCCACAACACGGCGGCCGACCAACCGGCCCACCGCACCCACGCTGGCCGCTCGCGCCACGGACGTGCCTTGGCATCAGGTGAACCAGCAGCCATCAGGTGGGCGGGTATTCGACTAACTCGACGAGCACCCCGTCAGCGAAGCGGGGGTGGATGAACACGACCCTCGTGCCGTGAATGCCAGGCCGCGGCGTTGTATCTATGAGTGGGACGCCCTCGCCCTGCAGCCGGACGATCTCGGCGTCAAGGTCTTCTACGCGGAACGCCAAGTGGTGCAGGCCGGGACCGCGCTTCGCGAGGAAGCGCGCCACCGCCCCTTGGTCGCTCACTGGGGCGAGGAGTTCGATGAGCACGTCACCTGCCCGCAGCGTGCGCACGTGCACGTCTTGGCCCCGCACCAGCTCGTCCTGACCCTCGCGCCCCAAGCCGAGCAGCTCGAACGGCGCAGCGCCATCAGCCAAGTGCGCGACGGCGATGCCAACGTGATCTAGCTGAGCGCCGTCGAGGGAAGGCAGGCCCGAGGTGGCAGCGGCGATGTCGTCGTCGAACACGAACCCAGCATAACCGTGGACCGCGCCAGCGCCGTGAGCGGCGTGCTAAGCGGGCGTCAGTTCCCCGCGCAAGTCTTGCGTGATGGCGGCCCGCGTCGCTTGCGGGCCGATGTCGCTGCCGAGCAAGTAGATGAGCTTGCTAAGCGCCGCCTCGGGCGTCATGTCCGCGCCGCCAACGACGCCGGTCTCTGCCAGGGCGGCGCCGGTCGCGTAACCAGCCATGTCGACTCTGCCGCGCAGGCACTGCGTCGTGTTCACCACGACCACGCCGCGTTCGACGGCGCGGGCCAGCTCGCGCAGCAGTTCGAGGTCGCGCGTCGGTGCGTTGCCAGCCCCATAAGTCTCGAGCACGAGGCCCTCGAGCGGTTCCCGCAACACGTGGCGCAGGAAGCGCGCACTCATGCCGGGGAAGAGGCGCACCGCGGCGACCGTCACGTCTCGCAGTCGTCGCACGCGCAGCGGCCTCGCCTGCGGAGGCCTAGCGGCGCCCGGCCTGAGCGTGATGTCGACGCCGACTCGCCCTAGCGGCAGTTCGTTAGGTGAGTCGAACGCGTCGAAGCCAGCTGCCGAGACCTTGGTGGCGCGGTTGCCGCGCAGGACCAGGCCGGAGAAGTAGACGCACACCTCGTGCAGGTCGGGGCGGGCAGCGAGTTGGAGCGAGGTGACGAGGTTCTCGCGCGCGTCGGAGCGCAGCTCGACGAGAGGCACCTGTGACCCCGTGACGATCACGGGCTTCGATAGACCCTCGAGCAGGAACGAGAGGGCGGACGACGTGAACGCCATGGTGTCAGTGCCGTGAAGGATGACCACGCCGTCCACGTCGTCGTGTCGCCGAGCTACTTCCTCAGCGATGCGCGTCCAGTCTGGCGGGGTCATGTCGGCCGAGTCCAGAAGCGGCGCGAACTCCACGAGCTCGATCCCCGGCATGCGCGGGTCCGCTAGCTCGGGCATCCGCCCAAGCAACTCGGCCAGGTGGCCCGGGCTCGGCGCGTAACCGCGCGCGCCGCGGCGCATGCCGATGGTGCCGCCGGTGTGCGCTAACAGGACTTTGGCAGTCACGGCTCGACTATACCGGCCGCGCATGTCTCGCCTGCGCGGCCGGTAATGGGCGTTAGGTCCTCAGCGGATGCCGGGCGGCACTTGCGCTGGCGGCGGCTCCGGGAGGTTGTGTGGCAGCGGGATGCCGTCCAGGCGCTTGACGACACCGTTCTCGTTGCAGCCGACGTAGAAGGGGCAGCGGAGGCACTCGGACCACACGCGCGGGTGCAGGTCGCGGGTCTTGTCGATGAGGTTGAAGCCGCAACGCTCGAAGAACTCGACTTCGTAAGTCCAAGCGAAGAGCACGGGTATGCCTACGCGCCGCGCCTCCTCCTCGCACGCGGCTACGAGCGCCTTGCCTACGCCGCGCGAGCGTACGTTCGGTGCGACCGCCAGCCCGCGGACCTCGGCGATGTCGCCCCACAGGATGTGCATGGCGCCGTTACCTGCGAACTGCGGACCGTTGCCTTCGTCGACCTCGGCGACGAAGAAGTCACGGAGGTTCTCGAAGATGTTCTGCATGGGGCGAACGAGCATGCGGCCTTGCCCAGCCCAGTAGCCGATGTTCTCGAAGATGAGCGGGACGTCCTCGGCGCGGGCCGGGCGTACGGTCAGTTGCACCGCTGGCTTGGCGTCTGGCGCGGTAGGCAGGGGTTGTGGCGTCGTGCCAAGGAACTCGCTCATCCTTGCTCCTCCACGTGGTTGGTGGGCGCTAGCGGCTTGATGGCCTCGAGGTTGGCGTTGGCTGCGGCGACCTGTTCGAGCACGCGGGCGCGTGCGGTGCCGCCGTAAGACTTGCGGGCGTCAACCACCGTGTCGAGCTCGAGGGCGCTGAACACGTCCGCGCCGATGACGGGCTCGGCTTCCTGCATGTCAGCAAGCGACAGTTCCTCGAGGGCGACACCGCGCCGCACCGCCAAGGCGACCAGGCGACCGACTACGTGGTGGGCGTCGCGGAAAGCTAAGCCGCGCCGCACGAGGTAATCAGCGAGGTCGGTGGCGTTCGAGTAGCCGCGCCCAGCCGCGGCCCGCATGCGGTCAGCATGCACGCGCATGCGCGGCAACATGCCGACGTAGAGGCGCACGCAATCGCGTGCCGTGTCTAGTGCGTCGAACAGGCCCTCTTTGTCCTCCTGCATGTCCTTGTTGTACGCAAGCGGCAGGCCCTTCATGACCGTCAGGAGCCCGATCAGGGAGCCGTACACGCGGCCCGTCTTCCCCCTGACGAGCTCGCAGACGTCCGGGTTCTTCTTCTGCGGCATGATCGAACTGCCAGTCGTGTAAGCGTCACTGAGGGTGACGAAGCCGAACTCGGCGGACGACCACAAGATGAGCTCTTCGCTTAGGCGCGAGAGGTGCATCATCAGGATGGAGAGGGCGGAGAGCGTCTCGAGCATGTAATCGCGGTCGGAGACGGCGTCGAGCGAGTTGGCCGCGACGCTGCCGAAGCCGAGGAGTTCCGCCGTGAGGTCGCGGTCGATAGGGAACGTCGTGCCAGCGAGGGCGCCCGCGCCCAGCGGCGACACGTCCGCGCGCTCGAGTGCATCCTCCATGCGGCCCTGATCGCGCTTGAACATCTCGTGGTAGGCGAGCAGATGGTGCGAGAACCGCACAGGTTGCGCCACCTGCAAGTGCGTGTAGCCGGGCATGATCACGTCGATGTGCTCAGCGGCCAACTGCACGAGCACGCGCCGCAGCTCGACGATCAGGTCACGCAGCTCGCGGCCGCGGCGCGCTAGGTAGAGGCGGGCGTCGGTAGCGACCTGGTCGTTGCGGCTGCGAGCGGTGTGGAGTTTCCCGCCAACGGCGCCGAGGCGCTCTGTGAGGAGCGACTCGAGGTTCATGTGCACGTCCTCTAGCTCCTCGCGCCACGTCACCTTGCCAGCCCGCACCTCCGCCAACAGCTCGCGCAGGCCGGCGACGATGGCGTCGCCCTCCGCGCTCGTGATGATCCCCTGACGCGCCAGCATGGTCGCGTGAGCGATGGAGCCGAGCAGGTCATCCTCGGCCATCGCCGAGTCGACGGTGATCGAGGCGTTTACGCGCTGCACGAGCGCGTCGGTTGGCTCAGCGAACCTGCCGCCCCACATGCGGGCGTCGCGCGGCTTGTCAGACGCGCCGCTCATGATGTGCTGCTCCGCCGCTGCCATACCCCACCGACGCGCTTGACGAGGTCGAGTTCGTCGTCCTCCAGCGGCCGGTAACCAAGGCGCAGATAGTAGGGGAGCACCGCAGGGTCGCTGAGCTTGAGGGCGAGGTAAGGCACGTTGGCGCGGATGGCTTCCGCCTCGAGCATCGTCATCAGCCAGCGCCCGTAACCTTGGCCGCGGTGGTCAGGGTCGGTGACGATCGGCTCTACGCGCCACCCCTCCGCCTCCTCGCCGTAACGGAGCGCGGCTACGACCTCGCCGGCCGCGTCCTCTACCAGCAGCGCGCTGTCAAGCGAGAGCCACTCACGGAAGTCGGCGCTACTAAGCGCCAGTTCGGGGCGCGCGACGGCGTAAAGCCGCGCTAGCGAGGCGGCGTCTGACGCCCTCGCGTCACGCAGGCGCGGCGGAGCGTAATCGGCCCCTGGCTTCTTGGGGAGAACGGCGGGGCTGGCCACTGCTCCTAGCCCTCAGCCCTGCGCCGTTGCCGACGCGAGCTGCTTGGCGATCCGGAGCCTGAGGGCGTTCAGCTTGATGAAGCCGTCCGCGTCGGCCTGATGGTAGACGCTGTCTTCCTCGAAGGTGACGACGTCTTGGCGGTAGAGGCTGTTGGGCGAGCGGCGGCCGAGCACGGTGACGCTGCCCTTGTAGAGCTTGATGCGCGCTTCGCCGTTGACGACCTGCTGGATGTCGTCCATCAGGTTCTGCAGCGCGACGCGCTCTGGCGCGAACCAGAAGCCGTTGTAGACGGCGGCGGCATAGCGCGGCACGAGATCGTCTCGCAGTTGCAGGACTTGGCGGTCGAGGGTCAACGACTCGACGGCCTTGTGAGCGTGGAAGAGGAGGGTGCCGCCCGGGGTCTCGTAGCAGCCGCGCGACTTCATGCCGACGAAGCGGTTCTCGACGATGTCAACGCGCCCGACGCCGTGCTTGCCAGCGATGGCGTTCGCCTTGCTGAGGAGCTCCACGGGCGCGAGGCGCTCACCGTCGATGGCTACTGGGTTGCCGTGCTCGAAGGTGACGGTAACGACTTGCCCTTCGTCGGGAGCGTCTTCCGGGTCGACGGTGAGTTTCCACATGCCGCGTGGCGGCTCGGCCCACGGGTCCTCGAGGACGCCGCCCTCGTATGAGATGTGGAACAGGTTGGCGTCCGTGGAGTACGGCTTCTCCTTCGTTACGGGAACGTCGATGTCGTGCTCCTTGGCGTAAGCGATGCAGTCCTCGCGGCCCTTCAAGTCCCACTCGCGCCACGGGGCGATGACCTGGATGTCGGGCTTGAGCGCGTATGCAGACAGCTCGAAGCGCACCTGGTCGTTGCCCTTGCCGGTTGCGCCGTGCGCGACGGCGTCGGCGCCCTCTGCCTCCGCGATCTCGACCATCTTGCGGGCGATGAGCGGCCGGGCGAAAGAGGTGCCGAGGAGGTAGTAGCCCTCGTAGGTTGCTCCCGAGCGCAGCACGGGGAACACGAAGTCCTCGACGAACTCCTTCCGTAAGTCGACGGCGTAGGCGGCAACGGCGCCGGTGCGGAGGGCCTTGGCCTTGGCTTCTGCCACCTCGTCGCCCTGGCCGATGTCGGCCGTGAAGGCAACGACCTCGGCGCCGTACTTCTCCTTGATCCAGTGGAGGATGACCGAAGTGTCGAGGCCACCTGAGTACGCCAGGACGACCTTCTTGATCTGCTTCTCGTTAGCGTTCATCTCTGCTCCTTAACGTTCTGGCGCTAGTGCGTGGCGCTTACCCGCTATGCATGCATAATGACGACCGAGAATCACGGCCGCCACCTCATGGGAGCGGCCGTGATGGCTACGCTAGCGAGGTGGCGTCAGTGCGCTCAGCTACGTCGGGCTCGTAGGTTCTTCTGGGTACTGAGGTGGTGGGGGCGCCGAGTGCTAGCCATGATGTGCGGGTTAGTGACCGAGCGGATGCTTATGCATTACCGCTGATAACGTTGCAATGCTAGCACTAGCGTACGAGGTCGTCAACGCCCGGGTCGGCACCGACGGGCTCGTGGGCGCGCGAGCGCCGACCGCGCTCCGGGAGGGCGGAGAGCATGGCCGCTCCCACCACTAACGCCCCGCCGAGGATGCCGAGGGTGCCAAGGCGCTCCCCGAAGAGCCAGGCGGCAAGCGCCGCGGCAACGACGGGCTCTATGGTCGCGACGAGCACCGCCCTCGACGCCTCGACGCGCTTCAACCCCGTGTAATAGACGAGGTAAGCGGCATACGTAGAGAGGACTGACATGAGGACGAGGTAGAGCCAGATCTCCAAGGTGGCGTGCTTCACGGCGGCGAACGGCGTGAACGGCAGCAACCCGAGCGCGCCGAGGGGCATGACGAACGCGTAGATGGTGGCTGGCCGGTAGCGCCTGAGGATCCACTTGCCGAAGAGGTAGTAACTCGCGTACGAGGCGCCAGCTATCAGGCCCCAAGTCACGCTCCTGAAACTCACCGTCATGCCGGATTCGCCGCCCTGTGCGACGAGCGCCACCCCCACGACCGCCACGGCAACGAGCAGGCCCTTCAGGCGCGTTAGGCGCTCGCCAAGCAGGAGGGCGGCGAGCACAGCTACGAACGCCGGCGCCGAGTAGAGGAGGATGAACGCCAGGCTCACGCCGCCAGCCTCGATGGCGATGTTGAGGGCCGTATAGAAGAGCGTCACGCCAACGAGCGCGAACGCCACGAACGCCAGGGCGTCGGACCTGCGCTGGAGGCGCAGGTTCCCCTCCACCATGGCGTGCACTACGAACAGCGCGCCGCCGATCGCGGCGCGCCAGAACGCTATCTCGGTGGGACCGACCCCGGCGGCGAGGAGGTTCTTGGAGAAGACCCCCAACAACGCCCAGAGGAGCGCGGCGAACGCGACGAGGGCGTACCCGACTACGCGCGTGCGCTCCTTGGTGGTTGAAGTCTTGGTCAGGCGCCGACTCGCATGCCGTACTCGCGGGCCGTTTGCGGGTCGTTGACCTTGAGGGCCTGCATGCGCCTGTTGTACGAGGCCAACTCCACGAAGAACGTCACGAGGTTGATGAGGTAGATGACGCCTAACGCGATGAGGTCCGTCATGTAACTGATGGCGGGTCCGACGCCCATTGGCACGTAGTGAAGCAGGAGGTCGACGCCGAAGATGGCCCACGGCACGGCGAGCAGCAAGCCCCAGAACTCGTCAGCCTGACCGGTGCCGGGTAGGAGCACGGCGAGCACGTGATAAAGGGGTGTGCGCGGCGCGTTGCGCGCTAGACGCGGCCGCGGCAGGACGAGCTGGATGAGGTTGAAGAGCACGACGATGAGGAACGCCACGACGATGACGAGCCACACCCACTGCGCGACGCCAACGCCAGCAACGCCGGTTAGGGCGGCCCACGGGTTGGTGAAGACGTTGGCTAGCGCCTCTAGGAAAGTGCCAGTCACGGCGCTGCGCAACCGCGTCTCGTCCGGCACGACGAGCGCCTTGTCGTCCGGAGCGAACGCCGCCATGAGCCGCGAAGGGTTGCTGCCCTGACCAAGATTGAAGTTCGCGGCCGGCAGGCCTGGCTTGAGGTCGAGTGCACGCTGGTAGAGGGCCGGATCGTTCGTCAGTACGCCAAGGTTGTTGACGGCGTCTGCATCGTTCGGCGCCGTGCGGTACGCCTCCGCTGCCGGATCTGTCAGGCCAGCGGTCTGCTCCGCGTAGCCCCTCACGAAGCCGATGTCTGGGCCGCTACCGCTGGTGCGGGCCAAGGCGTCGAGTGACGGCACGGACGCAAGCGAGCCAGAACCCCAAGCGGCTGGCAACGCGTCGCCGTCACGCGCCCAGCCTTGCAAGCCGGTGAGGGCCATCGCCGCTGCCAAGAGTAGGACGGCGACTAGCCGCTCGGTGAAGGTGGCGTAGCGCAAGAAGAAGAGCCGCGCCCCGCCGCCCTTGCCGGAGTTGCGGCGCAGGTTCAGGCTTTGCGCGCGCCAGTACTTGGCGGCAAGCGTGACGTACAGCGCGATGAGGGCGACGAGCAGCGCAGCTACGCCGTACCAACCCGTGCGGCCAACGTCCAGCGCTGCCTGCCTGATGGCGGCGGCCAGGTCGAATCCTGCGCCCTCGCGTGAACGCTCGAGCCACTGGCTCGCGGCCTCACGTTGACCGTCCGCGCGGAGGTAATCGGCGTAATCGCGCAGTGCGGCTTGTGTCGCGGGCACGGCCGGCGTGGAGAGAGGGTAGACCCAGTCTGCCCAGAAGCCGGCGGCCTGGATGTCTCCGCGACCCAAGGCGGCCTGCAGCGCGCCGAGCGGGAAGCCGTATGTCTCCGCCAACGCCTCATCGAAGAGGAGCTCGGCGCGGTAACCGCGCGCCACGAAGTCTGAAAGGGCGCCGTACATGGCGCTGGCTGCCGCCTCGCGCTGCGGCGGCGAGAAGCGCATGAGTTCACGCGCGAGCTGCGCCCGCTCGTAGAACGTGGCGGCGTTCGCGAGCGCGCCGTCGATGTAGCGCGCCTCGTCGTTGCTGCCTGGTTGGGCGGCCCTGGCGGCCTCCAGGTAGAGCCACGGGTTAGTCGGGTCCTGCCGCAGGCGCTCGGTTGGGTTCTCGCCAAGCGCTTCCGTGCGCAGCCAACCGTAGAGCTTCGGATCGACGTCGAACGGCTCGCTGGCCTCTGGGCCAGAGGAGAGGATGGCGATGCGGCCCTCTGCGCCGTTCGAGTAGGTGATGGCGGCCAGCGGCACGCCAGCAGAGTTGGTGATGGCGGTTACCTGCGCAGGCAAGCGGTAGCGCTTCTGGACCACGCCGGTGCGGGCGTCGACGACTAGCACGCTGTTGCCGTGACCAACGTAGGCGTCTGTTCCCGCCTGGAATAGCCCCGCCGTCTCGCCGCTTCCTACGGGAAACGCCAACGTCCACAGTGCCTGGCCGTTCTGCATGCCCTTGACTGCGCCGTCAACGCTCTGCACCACGGGGTAGCCCAAGACGGCCGGCGGGGACGCCGGGGTCGCCTCCTGCGGCGTCTGAGTGGCGGCCGG
>CALCHY010000390.1 GCA_937907415.1 uncultured Trueperaceae bacterium | reverse complement strand
CGCAGATCGAGAACTTGACGTCAGGCGCGCGCCAAGTAGCCGTCGCAACGTTGGGCGAGAGCGCAACGAAGAACGCAGGCTTGATAGCCGCCAACGTGCGCGCCATGGAGGCAGCCTTGGCGCTGTCTGAGACGCTTGACGCAGCAGCCATTATCGCAATGCAAGAGGCTCTGCTAGGAGACTCAGCAGTACACGCGTGGCGGAGCGAGCAGGTCTGGATCGGTGGGCATGGAGCCGGGCCGCACATGGCCGACTTCGTGCCGCCGCACCCAGACCGCGTTGCCGAGGCAATGAGCGACCTGGTGGCGTTCATGGCGCGGGACGACCTGCCCGTCATCGTCCAGGCCGCCGTTGCGCACGCCCAGTTCGAGACGATTCACCCGTTTCCTGACGGTAACGGCCGAACGGGCAGAGCACTCCTCCACGCGCTGCTGAGAGGCCGCGGCTTGGTCAGGGCAGTAACGGTGCCCGTATCCGCCGGCCTCCTGACGGACACGCGTGGTTACTTCGCGGCGTTAGACGCCTACCGCCGCGGAGACCTCGACGCAATCGTCTTCGCCCTAACCGACGCCGTCTTTTCTGCCACGAGCAACGGAAGGTGGTTGCTGGGCGAACTCGTGACCATGCGCGCCAACTGGACCGAACGATTGGTGGCGCGGAGGGACTCCGTTGCCTGGCGGTTACTTGACGCCTTACCGAGTCAACCGGTGGTCAACTCGGCATTCGTCGAGCGGAACTTTGGCGTTTCAGCCGTATCTGCGCTTAGGGCGCTTGGCCAACTCGAGGAGGCAAGTATCGTTCGCGAGTTCACTGGCAAGGCGCGCTCGCGCATGTGGGTCGCCAACGAAGTCACAGGCGTTCTAGACGACTTCGCCGTGCGGGCGGGGCGCAGAGTCTCGGCAGGCTAGTCCGACCTGACCTAACCTGAGTCAATGCGCGGTGCCGGCCGAGATGAGATGCTGGCCTGCATGTCACTCTCTCGTCACGACCTCAGCGCTTGCTTCGTCCCGGACAGCTCCGGCCCAAGCAAGCGCTTCTTAGTCAAGGAACCCGGCCTCACCATGCTCTACCTCACCATGGAGGGCGGCCAAGGCATGCCGCTGCATAACCACCCCGGCTGCAACGTCACCATCCAGGGGATGGTCGGTGAAGCGACGGTGTTCCTCGACGGCGTACCCCACCCGCTCAAGGAGCACGAGCTGGTCTGCTTCTCCGGTGAACTCATGGTCAGCCCGCGCAACGACTCGACTGCGCCAGCCGCCGTACTCATCACCCTGGCGGCGGTCGCCAGCCCTGCAGCCTGAGTTCAGCCCTCGTCCTGGTTGCGCCGCGGCAGCATCACGCCAGCTAGCACCACGACCGTCGAGGCCGAGCTGATGGACACGGCAACGATGGCGGCCAACCTGATGATGATGCGCTCCGTCGGCTCGACGATCTCCGTTAGAGGTGCTACCAGCACGAGGGCGGACGCGAGCATGAGGCCTACTAGCGAGATGCTTAGCACCATGCGCCTGAAGCCGTGCTCGAACCCGCGCTCTACGGAGGCTAGGCGGCGCGAGAACGAACTTGCGTCGATCTGAGCGGCCGTGCGCCCATGCTCGAAGTCGTCAAGTAGGTCGAGGGCCGCGCCAGCTAGGTTCGGCAGGCGGCCGAGCGCCTCGCGGGTGAGGGGGCCGACGACTTCAGGCGCGAACCTGCGTGGGTCAAGGCGCTTGAGCGCGATGTCGCGCAACGTGCGGAACGCGATGTCGACGACCTCGTCTGCGCCCTCGTCGCCCATGAGGCTGCGCATGACGGCTTCGCCCTGCCCCATGGCCTTGAACGCGAGCGTGAACTCGCGCCGCAACCGCAGACCGCTGCGTACCAGTAGCGTTACGAGCTCACTGAGCAACTCACCAACGTCCGGGTTCGCTTTGCGCAGCACGAGGTGGTGGTTGAGGAGGCGGCGAACGTTGCGCTCGAGAGTCGGCCGGTCAACTAGCGGGTGCGGTTGGCAGAGGGCGAGGAGCACCTGCGCCGTCGGCCCTGCCGCACGGTCGTGTAGCGCCCAGATGAGCTGGCCGAGGCGCACGCGGTCAGCGCGCGAGAGTTGACCTACTTGCCCCATGTCGAGGAACACGATCTGCCGCCGCTCGCGGTCGTACCAGACGTTGCCGCCGTGCAAGTCAGCGTGAAAGAAACCGTCGAACACGACCTGCTGCAGTAGTGCCTGGAAGAAGCGCAGCGCGAGGGCGCGCCGACCGCGGTCGCTTAGCCCGAGCGCGGAGATGTCGGTTATCTTCACGCCGGTCACGCGCTCGAGCGTCAAGACGCGGCGCCCAGACCACTCGGGGAACACGGCAGGCACGTGCACGAACGGGAACTCCTGCATGTTGTGCTTCAACTGTTCGGCCTGGTAGGCCTCGTTATCGAAGTCGAGTTCCGCGACGACCATGTCGGCGAACTCATCGAACAGCGGCGACAGCCCGAGGCGGCGCACGCGGCCGAGGCGCGCTTCCAGGGTAGCGATCAGGTCCCTCAGAACGTTGAGGTCACTGCGTACGAGCAAGTCGATGTTGGGGCGTTGAACCTTGACCACCACCGAGGTGCCGTCTGGCAGCGTCGCCGCGTGCACCTGACCCATCGAGGCGGCAGCCAACGGCACCGGGTCGAAGCTTCCGAACGCCTGCGCAAGCGGCAGCTTCAACTCGCGCTCGATGACATCTGACGCCTCGGCGAAAGTGAACGGCCGCACGTGATCCTGCAACTGCTCGAGCTCCGTACGCCACGAGGCCGGCAGCACCTCTATGCGCCCCGCCACCAACTGCCCGAACTTCACGAATGTGGGGCCCAACTCCTGCAGCATGAGGCGCACCTTCACGGCCGGGTCGGCCTCGACCAGGCGCGGCCTAACGCGGTACAAGGCGCGTTTCATGAAGTTGCGAACGGGGGCGATGAACGTGTACCCAAGTGCAATGTCGACGAGGTACGAGCGCAAGATGGAGATGAGCTGCACGGTGCGCAGGCTCTCGGCGAAACGGTTGCGCTCCCGCCCCGGCAAGCGCTCGAGCCACCGCCAGTAGGCGGGCGAGGCGCGCGTGTCGCCGGGTTGGCGCGGGCTGTCGAAGCCGACGATGGCGTCCATTGCGGACACCAGTACTCCCATCAGCACGGCGCCAGCAGTTGCCGTCAACAGCCGTCGCAACGGGTCAGCCCAGCCCTCCTGCGATAAGTAGCTGAGCCCAAGGAAGATGAGCACGTCGACGACCATGGCCACCAGGCCGAGCGACCAGATGTACAAGCGACCGGTGAAGAAGAGCATTATCGGGCGCACGAAGGAGTGCAGCGCCCCGAACACCAGACCGACGACCAGGTAGGCGAGGAGTGGCGCGAGGTTGGCTGCTGGCGCCTCCGTGCCGCGCGCGAGCAGGCCGGGAACGACGTTTAGCACGACCGCTGCCGCTAGGGTGTAGACCAGCAGGCGCACTGCGAAGTAGATCATCGGCGGCTCACGTTCATGCTCAATCTTGCCACCTCGGACCGGCGCCCGTGGTTGACAAGCTAGTTCGCCAAAGTTGAAGGGCGCAACTTCGTCCTCAGCGTGCCGGATCGATGATCGTCATCCCTGCGACCTTGGCTCGGTCGAACCGCGGCAGCAACTCGGCGGCCTCCTCCAGGCCGATGGTGCGTTCGATCAACCGCTGCGGCTGCAGAGCGCCGCGCTGGATGAGTTCGAGCATCCGCGGGTAGTCAACGGCGGCCATGCCGTGACTGCCGAGCAAGTCGAGTTCCCAGGCTATTGCCCGTGCCATCGGCACCCGTGGGTGGCCGGTGACGGGCGGCAGCAAGCCGACCTGGACGTGCCTGCCGCGCCGGCGCAGGCTCATGATGGCGTCAGAACAAGCCTGCTCGTTGCCGATGGCGTCCACCGTTACGTGGGCACCACCGCCCGTTAGCTCGAACACGGCGGCCGGGACGTTGGCGCTGTCTGCAAGTAGCACGTGTTCGGCGCCCACCTGCCTGGCCACCTCCAGGGCCTCGGCGTTGCGGTCGACGGCTATCACTCTTGCTCCCAAAGCCTTAGCGATCATCACGGCGCTCAGGCCAACCCCGCCGACGCCGACGACGGTCACCCACTCGCCCGCACGCACGTTTGCCCGAGCAGAAACGGCGCGGAAGGCCGTCGCGAAGCGGCACCCGAGACTGGCAGCCGTGGCGAACTCGACGCTCTCCGGGATGGCCACGAGGTTCGTGTCTGCGGCGCGTAACGCCACGTACTCTGCGAACGAACCCCAATGGGTGAACCCCGGCTGTTCTTGGCTGGGGCAGACTTGCGCGTTGCCTGAATCGCACCACTCGCAGTGACCGCAGCCGCACACGAACGGCACGGTTACCCGGTCGCCGGGTTGCCAGTGTTTCACGTCTCTCCCAGTCTCGACGACGACTCCGGCCAGTTCGTGGCCGGGGACGTGCGGGAACCGGATGTCCTCGTGGCCCGCCCACCCGTGCCAGTCGCTGCGGCACAGGCCGGTGGCGACCACCTGCACGACCACGCCGTTGTCGGGCACGGCGGGCTCGGGTACGTTCAGTACTTTGGGTTGGGCCCTGGCTGCGTCTAGTACGATCGCGCGCATGCGTCCATCCTATCCAGGCGCCACCACGCGCTAGGCCTCGCTGGAGCTCGCGGTAGTCCCCGGCCAACCAGCCGGCCAACCGGCAGGCAGGCTGTAGAGCTCATCCGTGAGTTCCTCGAGCGATGAACAGCCGAGCAGCCTGAACGTGCGCTCGAGACCAGAGCGCAGGATCTCGATGGCCGTTGCCACCCCATGCTTGCCCCCGGCGGCAAGGCCATAAGCGTACGCCCGGCCGACGAGCACGGCCCGAGCGCCGACGGCGAGCGCAGTGGCAACGTCGGCGCCGCGCCTGATCCCGCCGTCCATTAGGACGTCAATTTGATTGCCTACCGCACGCACTACCTCTGGCAGGGCGTAGAGCGAGGGGGCTACGCCGTCGAGCTGCCTGCCGCCGTGGTTGGAGACGACGACCGCGGCCGCACCTGCGTCTACGGCGCGGCGCGCGTCGTCTGCAACGTGCACGCCCTTGACGATGATCGGGCCGTCCCACAGCTCGCGGATCCAATTGAGGTCTGCCCAGGTCACGGCCGCCGCGGCGAGTTGGGTGCCGATGTTGCCGTACTTCATGGGCCCGTCCGGCAGCACCACGTTAGGGAAGTTCATGATGCCGCCCTCACGGAAGAACTCGAGGAGCCAGCGGGGCCGGGCGAGGACCTGCGGCAGGTAAGGGAGCATGTCAGGGAGCTTGCGCTCGATGAGTTGGGGTGCGCCGTCGCGGATGTCGCGCTCGCGCATGCCTGCCACGGCAGTATCTATCGTCACCACTAGCGCCGCGTACCCCGCGGCCTTGGCCCGCCGGATGGCGGCCGCTGCCACGTCGCGCCCTCCACAGAGGTAGAGCTGGTACCAGCACGTGCCCTGGTGCGCCGCCCGCACGTCCTCGAGGCGCGTGCCAGACAGGGTAGACAACGTGTAGATGGTGCCGGCCTCACCGGCCGCCGCCGCTGCCGCCTCCTCGCCGTGGGGCCAGAACATGCGCGAAGAGCCGACGGGCGCGAGGACCATCGGGAAGGGCAGGCGCTGGCCGAGGACCGTAGTGCTGAGGTCGACGTTATCGAACTTGACGGCGCCACGTGGGCGCCACACGATGTCGTCGAACGCCGCGACGTTGGCGCGCAGGGTGCGCTCCGCGTCCGCGCCGCCGTCTAGGTAGTCGAACGCCATGCGCGGTAGGCGGCGCTGCGCCTTGCGGCGCAGGTCGGCGATGCTGGCCACGCCCTGTAGTGATTGGCTCACGCGCGTCTTCGTACACCGGCGCGGCGGTTGCTAACGGGGGAGTTCATGTTCTCGTCCTCCAACTCGGTCTCGTTGCTGCCGAATGCTACCGCCAGATAGCCAGGTAGAGCTGAGGGGAGGTTTCCGCCACCTAAGATGGGGTTCAGCATGGCGTTGAGCATCAAGGACGAAGAAACGCATCGTTAATCAACTGCTGGGCACGCTGCGGCCCTCACCCACGAGCAGCTCCGCCGACGCCCGGTCCCGCCCCGACGGCTTCGCCTCGCTCGCCCCCCGGCGGTGCCGCGCTGACCGTTTCGGGCCGCGAGGCGCTGCTACGCCCGGCGTCCTCTGTGGCGGCGAGGTCCTGCTTGTCGGTGGAGCAGCGGGCGTAGCCGATGAGAGTGGGCGCCAAGTGCGAACTGTATCGCATGACATCCCTTCACTGAGAATGTTATCGGACCACCTAAATGAGTCACGCTACGCCCCGGGTTTACCGCATTCGCGGCCATTTGACCCTGTGAGTCAGTTCGGCGTACATCTTTAGTACGGCAGTCGACTGGCTGCCGGCTCTAAGGAGGGAGACCCAAATGGCCTTGAATACGCGGCAGGAGAACCGGTCCGAGCGCATTCAGGCGCGTGCGACGAAGCGCGCGAAGGACGTGCTGGAGCGGGCGGCGGCCGTGCAGGGCGTCAGCCTCAGCGACTTCATCATTTCGACGGCCTTGGAGCAGGCGAACAAGACTCTGCAGGCGCACGGGCAACTGGAGTTGAGCGCGCGCGACAGCCGTGCATTCGCGGAGGCGCTGATCAACCCGCCTGCACCCAGCGAGGCGCTTAGCAAGGCCCGGGACCGGCATGCGGCTGAGGTGGAACGCTAGCGCTGCATGCTGGCTACTGATCCTAAGTTCACGGTTGCGCTGCTCGATTCGAAGTTTCATGATCGAGCTGCTTTCTCGTGCGGCGAGGCGTCGCTCGATGAGTACCTCAGGCGGCGCGCCGGCCAGGACCTGAAGCGTCGCTTGGCAGTTACGTACGTGCTCGCGCCGCGTGGTGAGCCCACGCGTGCGGCTGGGTATTTCACCTTGTCGGCATACGCAGTGCTGGGGAGTGAGCTTCCCGAGGAGTTGGCTGGGCGCCTTCCGCGCCATGATCGGTTTCCCACGACGCTTATCGGGCGACTAGCTCGGGACGAGGCCCAGAGAGGGGACGGACTGGGCGAACTCCTCTTGTTGGAAGCGCTGACGAGGGCGTTCGAGAACAGCGATCGCGTGGCGTCGTTCGCGGTGGTGGTCGACGCCCTGAACGATCGAGCGGCCGCGTTCTACCGACGGTACGGCTTCCTGCCGTTCGCCGACGACGCGCGTCACCTCTACTTGCCGATGCCGACAGTGAAGACCTTGCTCAGTTGAGCGCTTTGTAGGCGGGCAGGTCCTGGTGGTTCAGCTTCACGCTAGCGGGTGGTTGTTTCCGGAAACCCTTCGGGACGCTCAGGTGGATCTTGGCGGGCATTACGTCGCTCAGTTCGTAAGCCTGTAGGGCGGTCTCGTGCGACACGGTGGCCTGGATGTTGCCGGCGCGGTCGCGGCTCCACAGCATGAGCCGCACGTAATGCTCGTCTGGTGTGTGGGGGAAGCGGTCGAGTCGGTAGAGACCGTGGCCTTCGGGGCGCCAGTTCCCGGCCTTCTGGTGGTAGTGCTGGGAGGCGCGACTGTAGCCGGCTTCCAGGGCCTGGGTGGCGGTGAAGTAGCCGGCTTGCAGTTCTGCTATGTCGTAGAGCTTGGCGCGTGGGTCGGCGTGGGCGTCGCGGTTGAGGCGAAGGCGCACTGGATTTATGGGGCTCCCGCATGAGTCGAAGTAACGCTGTGGGTAGTTGATGGAAGCCCCGGGATACCAGGCCGAGAAGCCGCAACTGCGCGGTTCGGCCAACCGCTACCGCCCGTAATCTCGCGCCACCACCGTGTCGTAAAGCCCGTAACTAGTGAGCCCCTCATGGCTCTCGATGCCCGTGTACCGCAGTGAAGCGTCTTCGTAACGCCGGAACGCGAACACGGCCTGGTTCATCTGCTCGGTATTGAAGACCCGCAGCCGTACGAGGAGGTGGAAGTCTTTGACCTCGAGGCCGGTGACCGTTCTGAACAACTCGGGCTCGAGCTTGGTTATCACGTCCTGCAGCGTGTTCTCGCGGAAGTCGGTCAGGTACATGAACGCCGGGATGCGCGTGGCGAACTTGATGAGCTTCTCCTGCACGAGCTTGCGCTTGGACTTGTACTCTTTCTCCTCGGCGGAGAGTTCCTGCTTCTCGCCAGCGCTCAACTCGCCAGTTCGCGCCTTGGACTTCAGGTCCTTGACCTTGTCGCTCTTGTTGATGATGGTCTCGATGACGTTATCGCCCAGCGCCCGCCAGCCCTCGATGCGCTCGACGGCGGCCATTGCCTCGGGATTGTTGAGGATGCGGCGCAGCGTGTCGTTATCCACGTTCACGAGCAGCGCACTCTCCCACTTGCGAGCCAGAAGTGTGGCAGAGGTGCCAGCCATGGCGATGTCGAGGATGCCAGCGGCGTCTATCTGCGTCATGTTGGCACCGTCGTAAGCCAGGACTGGGAGGAACGACACGAGTTCCTTGACGGCGTTCTCCGGGTTGGGCTCGTTGGGTGAGAGGCCGATGCCGTACTCGGAGAGCTGCCGCAGCGCCCTCGTGGGCGCGAAGTCGAAGACGAAGCAGACGGGCTTGAGGATCTCGACCTCGTTAGGGTCGTCGCCATTGGGGTTGGTGATCGACCAAGGCGATTGCACGCGAAACGCCGCCTGGAAGTAGGTTTCTGGCGACTTCAGGTTACGCAGCATTAGCATGGACGACCATTGCGGCACGGTCACGCCGGTAGTGAGCTTGCCGCACGACAGGGTGATGGTCTTGCTCTCGAACCCACCGCCGATCGCGCGCCTGACGGGTGGGAGGGCGTTCAGCCCGATACCCGCGCTGGTGCCAGCAGCCACCACCACCCGGTAATCGTGCCAGAAGACGTTGTGCTTCTCCTCAAGCAGGTTGGCCATGGCGTGGCAGGCGGCCACGTCTGGCAAGAACCAGAACGAATGCTGCAGGTAGGGCAACAGCCTCACGTCGGAGTACGGGAACGGCGGCTTGGTGCCGGTCTTGAGGAACTCCGTGGCGCGCGGCATGTAGGAACCACGGATGATGTCGAGCCACTTCTGCACGTCGTTCTTGTGCTCGAACTTCGCGTCGTTGCCCCGACCGGTCGCGGAGAAGAACTCATTGAGGTCGAACTCGTCGTACTCGCCCTCGCTGGCGGTCGCCAGCAGCTCATCCGGCATCTGGTATGTGAGCAGGCGCATTTGCGGCAGTGCCGCGTATGGGTTGCGTGCGCCTGCGTGCGCGGCCTCGAACTCGTGCTTGGCGCGCTGCTCGTCCGTGTACGTCCAGTTGAAGATCTGCTCCTCGATGAACTCGCCCGTGCCTAAGGCCCTGAACGGAGTGCCGGACAGGTAGAGGTACGCCTTGGTGGTAATGGGCAGGAACTCAACTTCTTTGCTGGAGAGTTCGCTGAGGTCCTCGTTCACGTCTTCCAGCCCGGCGCCATACTCGAGCTTGGCCTCGCGCTTGGCCACGGCGTCGTCCTCGCCCTCGAACAGCTCCTTGGCCGTCTCGCGCCAGGCGCCGAAGTGGTACTCGTCGAAGATCACCAAGTCCCAGTTCACGAGGTGCAACCACTCGTTGCGGGGTTTGATGTTGCCTGCGGTATCGCGGCCGAGCAGGTCCTGGAAGGAGCCGAAGTACACGAGCGGTTGCTTTGCCGACGCGCGCGACGGATCGGTGCTCGAGTGGCGGGAGAGGTACTGCCAACCGTCGAAATCGACGTGGCTCTCGAGGTCCGTCTGCCAAGCGTCCTCAACCGCTGGTTTGAACGTGACCACCAGCACGCGCTTGGCGCCTAACTTCTTGGCTAACTGGTAAGCGGTAAACGTTTTACCGAAGCGCATCTTGGCGTTCCACAGGAAGCGCGGCACGGCGTGCATGTCCTCGGCCCAGATGGAGTGGAAGTAGGCGTGGGTCTTGTTAACGGCATCGCGCTGCTCGGCGCGCATGACGAAGGTTTCATGCCGCTTGCCGCTTACCTCCTTGCCTCTTCGCAACTCCACGATCACGGTCTTGAGGTCCTCGACCGTGCAGCGCACCCACTCGAGTTGGGTGTTCTCGAAGCCCTTGCTGGCCAGCGCCGCGCGCACGTGGTGGTCAGTGAAGACCGTGCCGTCGTCGCGCACCGCTGGCGCGTCGAGTTCGATGCAATAGTTTTCGATGGCGGCCGTTCTTAGTTGCTCCGCCACGCGCTGCCTGACGTTACGCGTGGTCTGGCCAACCTTGAGCAGGCCGCGGTGCGCGTCGTCGGCGATGGAGTAGGCGTAGATGCGCGGGTTGGCCGCAGGTTTCGGGGGGAGGACCTCGTTGATGGTGGGGTTAGTCGTCATCGTCACTGGCCGTGGCAATTTCATCGTGGGTCACGTCGTTATGTTCCGCGACTTGTGACTCTATGAAGGCCACCTCGGCCCCGGTCAAGTCGTAACGCCCGAAGAGTTTGGCGTCGGTCCATTCTTCATCAAGGGGTAGGTCGGGTACGAAAGCGTAAACGTCTCGCGTAGCGTGCTGTGTCGTCTTGCGGAGGGAGACTAGGAAGCGGACAAACCGCGTACGCAAGTAGCCAGCGTAGATATTAGCGTCTTGTTCGTTATCGAAATGCCCGGCGACGAGGTAGGTTTCGGTGCAGGCAGTTCCGGGCCCGGCGATGATTGGCTTACTTAGGAACTTGGTCTCGATGGCAGCGCTTGTACCCTGCACTGCCGTCATGAGTACTTTCCACTCGTCAATCCAGTCGGCGTTGGCCGGGATGTTGCTTCTGTCGACCCAGCTCAGCCTCTGGGAACCGAAAAGCCGGACGGGCTCATTCAGGCCCGTAGGCTGTTCTGCTCCATGGAAGAACGTCGGCAGGCCGAATGGCTTCCTGCTTGATACGCGCGCGTCAAGCGTTGGCTCGCCCTTTGCCCGCACCTTCTCAAGTATGGGGATGGCTTCGTTGCGGCGCACCAAGATGTCGTAAGCATCCAACTGGCGAGCAACTGCTGGCCCCGTCGGCTTTCCGTCCCAAATCGTCTGTACCTCGCAAAGGCCGTTGTGCTCCTGGTCCCACAGGAAGTAGGAGATGCCGCCGCGAATCTTTACGCCGGGGAAGGCCTCGTAGAGTTTCGGGAAGTCCACGATGCTCCGCAGCCGCTTGTCGGAGAGCATCTGCTGCCTGTACTTGTCTAGCCCTTTCCCACCCGCCATCCAGCGTGACGGCGTGACGAACACGGCGTAGCGTGGATCTAGGGCCAACGCCTTCTCAACGAACAACTGATAGATAGGCGCCGCGCTCGTGCCGTAACCGCCATCGTCTAGCTGATACGGAGG
>CALCHY010000389.1 GCA_937907415.1 uncultured Trueperaceae bacterium | reverse complement strand
CTACTCCGACGCTGGCCTAGCCAACATGTGGGCGACCCTAACCCAGGGCGGCATCCTGGCCGTATGGTCAGCGTTCGAGTCGCCTGCCTTCACCAGGAGGCTTCAACGCGTCGGGTTCGACGCCACGCTCGAGCGTCCGCGCGCACACGGCAAGAGCGGTCCACGTCACACCGTGTGGCTCGCACGACGACGCTAGCGCGACCCGAGCAGGCGCAGCGCATTGACCACCTGACGGGAAGCGTGATACTTTCCGACTAGACACAAGCACCGCCTCGCAAAGTCATGCGTTGAGTTGGGAAGGCGCCGGGCGCCTTACTGACGGAGGCTGACTCGAAGTGCTTCTCTTTCCAGCGCGATTGGTGAAGCGTCCTTCAGGCGACGGATCCCCCGCGGCGCCAGAGCGCGCTGCCGAACGAGGTGAAGACGTGAAGCTACTCCGCACCGTCCTCTTGTTACTGGCCGCGGCCGGGCTCTTCTTGAGCACCGCCTCCGCCCAGGACTACCCGTGGAAGCCCGACCGGCCCGTCACGATCGTGGTGCCTTGGGCCGCCGGCGGCTCCACCGACCAGGTCGTACGCGTGATGGCGGCCGAGATCGAGAAGGCCCTCGGCGCGAGCGTCGTGGTCGTCAACCAGCCGGGAGCGTCAGGCTCCGTCGGCACCACCAACGTGCTTAACGCCGCCAAGGACGGTTACACCTGGGCCGCTGGCGCCGTGCGTGACCTTGGCACCTACGCCGTGCTCGACATGCTCGACACTCGCGTCGACGACTGGAACCTCTACTTCGGAGTCTCCAACACTGGCGTCGTCGCGGTGAACAGCAACACCCGGTACCAGACGTTCGCGGAACTGCTCACGGCGTTCAAAGAGAACCCTGGCAAGATCACCGTGGCAACGGCCGGGCTCTCCTCCGCTGGCCACACCGTCATGGAAGCCATCGCTGGCGCGACCGGCGTCACTTACCGCCACGTTCCGTACGACGGCGGCAACCCAGCCGTGATCGCCACGGTGGCTGGCGAGACGGAGGTCGTCACCCAGTTGGCCGTCGAAGAAGCCGAGATGCTCCGCGCAGGCAGACTCCGCGCACTCGCCGCCTTCAGCGAGCAGCCCCTTACGCTCAAGGGCGTCGGCGACATCCCGGCCATCACCGACTGGATTCCCGAACTCCGCGTGCCGTCCAACTACTTCGGCATCTGGGCGCCGAAGGGCATCCCGGACGAGGTCGTCGAGACCATGAACATGGTGTGGGAGAACGTGATGAAGGACTCCACCGCCTTGCGAGACTACGCGGAAGAGCGCGGCGCGCTCTTCGACCCGCTCTACGGCGACGAGGCCCTCGCGAGCGCCATGCCGTCCGTTGCGCACCAGGCTTACACCCTGTTCGACGGCGGCAAGGCAGCCAAGGACCCGGCCACGCTCGGCTACGAGCGGCCGTAACGATCAGGTGATCAAGTTCGCCCCGCTGGGCACTTCCCGCCAGCGGGGCGAACCCGTATCGCAACCATGTCGAGAACCGACTTAGCTTCCTCGATCGTCCTAGTGATCTTCGGCCTGGCCGTGGCGTTCGAGTCGTGGCGCATGCCGCGCTTCGAATCCATCGGCGGGTCGATCCTCAACGCGCCGGGGCTCGTTCCCGGCATCCTCGGTGTGATCATCGCGCTGCTCGGCGCCGTCATGCTCACCCGCTCCGTGCTTGCCCAACGCAGGCGAGCTGCAGGCGGCAGTGCCGCGGTCGCGGCCGTCGCACCCGACGAACAGCGCCCTCCCGACACCCTCACGTCAGGCACCGGGCCCGACATCGCGGTGGAAGGGACCGGCGGCCTCCAAGCTCCGTCCAACACGCGCGTACTCGTCGCGCTCGTGCTTGGCGTGGTGTTCGGCACCATCCTCATCGGGCGCATGCCGTTCTGGTTGGCGGTGTTCGTGTTCGTGTTCGCGTCGATCGTCTATAACGAGCGCGCCGCACTGAAGACCAGGTCAGGCGCCATCCGCATACTGCTCATAGCTGGCGCCATCGCTGGCGCCACCGGCTTCGCGGTGCCGTTCGTGTTCGAGAGGATCTTCCTGGTGACCCTGCCATGACCCACGTCCGCTTCAGCCAGCTAACGAGACCACGAAGCTGATGGGCGAGGGACTCGGTTACCTCTTTCAGGCGGTACTAAGCTTCCTGACGCTTAGCGCGCTCTTCAACATCGCCTGGGCCACCCTGCTCGGCATCGTCGTTGGCATGCTGCCGGGCCTGACGGCCACTCTTGGCGTGGCGCTACTAACCACCCTCACCTTCACCATGCCGTCAGGCGACGCCATCCTCGTGCTCATCTGCATGTACGTCGGCGCCATCTACGGCGGCAGTCGCAGCGCGATCCTCCTCAACATCCCGGGCACGCCAGCCAACGCCGCCACCTCGCTTGACGGCAACCCCTTGGCTCGCCAAGGCAAGGCAGGCAAGGCCATGGGCATCGCCACCGCCGGGTCGTTCCTCGGGAGCATCATCGGCATGGTGTTGCTGGCCAGCATCGCCCCCGGCCTCGCCGAGGCCGCACTGAAGTTCCAGTCGTACGAGTTCTTCTGGCTGGCCATCTTCGGCATCGTCATCGCTGGCCGACTCACGGCGCTAGAAGATCCGTTGAAGGGCTGGATCGCCGGCTTCCTCGGTCTATTGGTAGCCATGGTTGGCGCCGAAGGCATCTACTCTTACGCCCGCTTCTCGTACGGCAACACGGACTTCTCAGGCGGTCTTGGCCTCCTCCCCGTGCTAGTCGGCATGTTCGGCTTCACCGAGATCTTGTTCGTCATGTACCAGCCGGCCGCCACTGCCGTAAGCGGCGCGCTTGACTCTGTCATCCCCAAAGTCCGCGAAGTGGTCAAGTACTGGCAGACCATCATCCGCTCCGGAGTGATCGGCACCTTGATGGGCCTGATCCCCGGGGTAGGCGAGGACATGGGTGCCTGGGTGTCGTACGCAGCCGCCAGAGGCTCGAGCAAGGAGAAGCACCTCTTCGGCAAGGGCTCCGTCGAAGGGCTCATCGCCGCGGAGACAGGCAACAACGCCGCGGTACCTGGCGCGCTCATCCCCGTACTGACTTTGGCCGTGCCCGGTTCGGCGCCGGCGGCAGTCCTGCTCGCCGCCCTCTTCATCCACGGCGTCCGGCCCGGCCCGCTCATCATGATCGAGTCGCCCTCGTTCGTTTACGAGGTCACCGCCATGGTGTTCATGGCCACCCTCTCCATGGGGTTCTTCGGCATCCTCCTCACCAAGCCACTGCTGACGGTGCTGCGCATCCCGCCTACCCGCCTCATGCCGATCATCATGGTGCTCTGTACCGTCGGTTCGTTCGCCATCGCCAGCCGCATGTTCGACGTGTGGGTCATGCTCGCGTTCGGCATCATCGGGTTCGTGCTGCGTCGGGCTGGCTTTCCCCTCGCGCCACTCATTCTGGGCGTGGTACTCGGTCCCATCTTGGACAGCAACCTACGGCGCGGCCTGCTCCTCTCGGACGGCTCCATCACGCCGTTCATCATGCGCCCGATCAGCGCGGCGCTCTGGATCGCCATCCTGATAACGGTGCTCCTCGGTGTACCAGCGGTGCAGCGGGCCCTAGGGCGCCTGTTCAAGGGGCGCAAGGCGATGAGCAAGAGCAGCAGCGATGCCTGAGCCTCGCTCGCGCCCGCCATTCACGCTGGCGTTATGCAACGAGGTAGTGCGCGAGTTGAGTTTCGCTGCCCAATGTGCGTTGGCCGCCAGCCTCGGCTACGACGCGCTCGAAGTGGCGCCGTTCACGCTTGCAGCCGACCCCCGTGACCTCACGGACCGCGACCTCGAGCGTTTGCGTATGCAGGCGCAAGACGCGGGGATCGGCGTGTCGTCGCTGCATTGGCTGCTCACGGCGCCAAGCGGACTATCGATAACCACCGCCGACCTAGGCGTACGCAGGACGACCCTCGAGGTCATGCACGCCCTAGTCGACGCGTGCGCCGCCCTGGGAGGCTCCGTGCTAGTGCACGGCTCGCCGCAGCAGCGGCGCCTCTCAGACGAGGATCCAGTCGGCGACGCACAGCGCGCCAGCGAAGCGTTCGCCCTGATCGCGACGGCTGCGGAGCGCGCTGGCGTCACTTACTGCATCGAGCCGCTCTCGACACAGGAGACGGCATTCATCAACACCGTCGCCGAAGCCGAGGCAATCGTGAGGCAAGTAGGCAGCCCCGCACTCAAGACCATGCTCGACACCAGGGCAGCGCGTCTCGCGGAAGCAGCAAGCGCGGAGGCCGTCCTGGCTCGCGGCCTGAAGGCGGGCACCATAGCGCACGTGCACGTCAACGACACAAGCAAGGGCGGCCCCGGTCAGGGAACCGACGGCTTCGCGGGCATTTTCGAAGTCCTGCTAGCAGCCGGGTACGCCGGCACCGTCGCCGTGGAACCGTTCGAGTACTTGCCCGACGGCCCCACTTCTGCGGCGCGCGCAGCTGGCTACGTTCAGGGGGTCATCGAGGGTCTAACGCGCTAGCGCGCGGCCCGCAAGGCAATTGGAGGAAAGCAGAATGTCCATCAGTACGGTTGAGCAGCTGGAGGCCGACCTGGCCACGCCGTCTAGTGCGCTGGTGGCCGACATGCGCACGGTCGAGGGCGACCTGTTGCTCCTCGGCGCAGGCGGCAAGATGGGTCCCAGCCTGGCCATGCTCGCCCGCAACGCGCTCGACGAGGCGGGCAACAGCGCCAAGGTGATAGCCGTCTCGCGCTTCAGTGACGCCGCCGCGGAGCGCCGCCTCAACGACGCTGGTGTGCGCACGGTGCGCGCCGACCTCCTCGACGAGGACGCATTGTCAGCGCTGCCAGACGCCCCCAACGTCATCTACATGGCTGCCATGAAGTTCGGCGCTACTGGGCAGGAGCCCCTCACTTGGGCGATGAACACCTACCTGCCTGGCCGCGTTGCCGAGCGCTACCGCGGTTCGCGCATCGTCGCGTTCTCCTCAGGCAACGTCTACCCCCTCTCCCCTCTCACCTCTGGCGGCCCGACGGAGGACGACGCGACCGGCCCGCTAGGCGAGTACGCCCAATCGGTATTAGGGCGCGAGCGCATGTTCCAGTACTTCTCGCAGCGCAACGGCACCCCAACGGTGCTCCTGCGCCTCAACTACGCAGTCGAGTTGCGCTACGGCGTGCTCGTCGACCTCGCCTTAGCTATCCGGGACGGCCAGCCCATCGACGTCGCCATGGGTCAGGTGAACGTCATCTGGCAAGGCGACGCCAACGAGGCGGCCTTGCGCGCGCTCCACCACTGCACGGCGCCCGCCACCGTCCTCAACCTCACCGGCCCAGAGACGGTGACCGTAAGGAGGCTCGCGCAACGACTCGGGGCCAAGTTGGGCAGGGAGCCGGCGTTCGAGGGTGAGGAGCAGGCCACCGCCCTGCTCAACGACGCCTCCCGCAGCCACGCCCTCTTCGGCTACCCAAGGGTGCCGCTCGGGTCCATCATCGACCGCGTTGGCGACTGGGTGGCTAGCGGGGGCGAGACGCACGGCAAACCGACGAAGTTCCAGGTCAGGTCTGGCATCTTCTGATGGCAGCACACTCCCTGACCGCCGCTCAGGCCCGCCTCCTCAAGGCCGGCACCGTCATCCCCGCCCACCCCCTGGCACTCAGCGCGGGCCGCCAGCTCGACGAACGGCGCCAGCAGGCCCTGACGCGTTACTACCTCGCCGCTGGCGCTGGCGGGGTGGCGGTGGGCGTTCACACCACCCAGTTCGAGATCCGCGACGTTGGGTTGCTGGAACCGGTGCTGCGCTTGGCGGCCGAGACCGTGGACGCCGAGGTGGGCGACCGGCCGTTCCTCAAGGTCGCTGGCGTGCTCGGTGAGCGCGATCAGGCGCTAGGCGAAGCCGAGCTAGCGAGATCGTTAGGCTACGACCTCGCCCTGTTGAGCCTCAGGGGGCTAGAGCAGTACAGCGAGGCCCAGCTGATCGCTCACTCTCGCGCCGTCTCAGAGGTCATGCCCATCGTCGGGTTCTACCTCCAGACGGCCGTTGGCGGCAGGCGCTTCAGCCGCGACTTCTGGCGCGACCTCGCCGAACTACCCGGCCTGCTCGCCATCAAGATCGCGCCGTTCGACCGTTACGCCACCCTCGACGTCGTGAGGGCCGTCGCCGAGTCGTCGCGCTCGGACGACATCGCGCTGTACACGGGCAACGACGACAACATCGTCGTCGACCTGCTGACGCCGTTCCGCTTGCGCGTGGGCAGCGCCGTCAAGGAGCTACGCATCGTCGGCGGTTTGCTCGGGCAGTGGGCCGTGTGGACCAAGGCGGCGGTCGCACTGCTCGAGGAAGTGAAAGCTGCGAGAGGGCAACCCGACTTTCCACTTGAGCTGCTTACGCGCGCCGCGAGGCTCACCGATGCCAACGCCGCCGTGTTCGACGCCGCCAATCGCTTCCACGGCGTGATCGCCGGGGTGCACGAGGTACTGAGGCGCCAAGGGCTCCTTGAAGGTATCTGGTGCCTCGACCCTGCCGAGGGACTGTCCCCTGGGCAAGCGGCGGAGCTCGACCGTGTCTACCGCGAACACCCCGACCTAACCGACGACACGTTCGTCGCGCAGCACCTAGCAGACTGGTTGCGGTGACGGTGGCGTCCGCCGTGGACCTGCGGCCGCTCACCCGGCCTGAAGCCGCGGCCGCAGCCGCCTTGTCGGAGGTCGTCGGCTGGAACCAGAACCAGGCCGACTGGGAGCGCCTCATGACCCTCAATCCCAGTGGGGCCCTAGGGGCGTGGAGCGGCAGCGACTTGCTTGGCACGGCCACGCTCGTGAGTTACGGGCAGCACGCGGCGTGGCTCGGGATGGTGATCGTGGCGCCAAGCGCGCGCGGGAGGGGGCTCGGGTCGCTGCTAGTCGACGCCGCACTCGCCAGCAACGACCTGACAGACGATGCGGTCATCGGGCTCGACGCCACCGAGCTCGGCGCGCCGCTCTACGCGCGTAGGGGCTTCGAGAAAGTCGCGCTCATCGACCGCTGGTCCGGGGTACTGGCCAGCGTCCAGCACGGCGGTGGCGCTGCCACGCGACGGGCGGAGCCGCGCGACGCCAAGGAGCTTGCAGCGCTCGACTTCGCCGCTAGCGGCGTCGACCGGTCGCGCCTCCTCGAGCAGCTCCTGCGCGAACCGACCACGACCGTCGTGCTCGCCGAGGACGGGGCCGGCGGCGGTTACGGGGTGCTCCGTTCCGGCCTGAAGCGCAGTCACCTCGGCCCCCTGGTGGCCAGTTCAGATGAGGCGCTTGCTGCCGTCGTCGCGGCACTGGCGGTCGTGGCCGCGAACGCCCCGATCTACCTCGACGCCGTGCGCCGGCCAGCCACCACGCAACGGCTCGAGGGTTTCGGCCTGAGCGTGAGCCGCACCTTGTGGCGGATGACGCGGCCAGCGCGGCCGGTCATGAGCGGCGACGCGGTCGTTGCCGCGACCGCCTTCGAGTGGGGTTGACGCCAGCGGAAGAGTAGTTGAACCCGGGCCCGTGAGGCCCACTTGCATGGGCGGACCGCGCGAGCGGCAGGCGCCCTGGAGGAGCCAAATGAGCGACACGAGCATCGGCATCGTCATGAACGGCGTCACCGGCCGCATGGGCACGAACCAACACCTGATCAGGTCAATCCTCGCGATCCGCGAGCAGGGCGGCGTGCGCGGTCCACGCGGCACCATCTACCCGGAACCGATCTTGGTCGGACGCGACCGCGGCAAGCTCGAGCGTCTGGCCGCCGCCCACGGGCTGAGCCGCTACACGACTGACCTCGACGAGGCGCTGGCTGAGAGCGACGCCCGCATCTACTTCGACGCCCTCTCGACCTCGCACCGCGTGACCGGAGTGCGGCGCGCCATCGCCGCTGGCAAGGACATCTATTGCGAGAAGCCGATCGCAGCGGACCTCGACACGGCCCTGGCCCTGGCGCGAGAGGCGCGCGCCGCAGGCGTCAAGAGCGGCGTCGTGCAAGACAAGCTCTTCTTGCCTGGCATGCTCAAGCTCGACCGCCTCGTCAAGAGTGGCTTCTTCGGGCAACTCCTATCGGTCAGGGGCGAGTTCGGGTACTGGGTCTTCGAGGGCGACTGGCAGGCCGCGCAGCGCCCGTCTTGGAACTACCGCACCGCCGACGCTGGCGGCATCATGCTCGACATGTTCGCGCACTGGGAGTACGTTCTCTCCAACCTCTTCGGACCGGTGCGTTCCCTCGTGGCGCTCGGCGCGACGCACGTCCCTGACCGCTACGACGAGGTCGGCAAGCACTACGCCGCGGACGCGGACGACGCCGCCTACGCCATCTTTCAGCTCGGGGGCGGGGTCGTGGCGCAGATGAACTCGTCATGGACGACGCGCGTCTACCGTGACGACCTGCTCACCCTGCACGTCGACGGCACCCACGGCAGCGCCGTAGCCGGCCTACGCGAAGTGAAGATTCAGCACCGCAACTTCACGCCGAAGCCGGTGTGGAACCCAGACGCGCCCAATCCCATCGATTTCCGCGCAGGTTGGGCAGACGTGCCAACCAACGACAAGTACGACAACGCCTTCAAGGTCCAATGGGAGAAGTTCCTTAGCCACGTCGTATGGGACGAGCCGTTCGAGTGGGACTTGTTGGCAGGGGCGCGTGGCGTGCAACTCGCAGAGCTCGGCCTGCGGTCGTGGCGCGAACGGACCTGGCTCGAGGTACCGGAGTTGGGCGCGTGAGCGGCGACCTGAGGTTGCCCCAGGCTGGCGGCGCGCTGACCAGCTACCGCATGCGCACCGACCGCCCTACGTTCCACAAACCCGCCTCCCCCATCACCTCGCGCCTCGCTTACGCCGCAGCGCACGTCGTCAAGGACCCGTTCGGCGCCGCTAGCGGCGAGGGCGCGGTCGACTGGGCGGCCACGTTGGCGTTTCGCGAACACCTGTGGTCGTACGGGCTGGGGGTTGCGGAGGCGATGGACACGGCACAGCGCGGGATGGGCCTCGACTACGAGGCCACCAAGGTACTGATCGCTCGTTCCTGCGCCGCTGCCAACGCGGCGGGCAGCGCCATCGTGTGCGGGGCCGCCACCGATCAGCTGCCCGCTGGGGCTCCCGCGTCGTTGGCGACGATAACCGCCGCGTACGAGGAGCAGTGCGAACACATCGAGGCCGCTGGCGGTCGCGTGGTGGTCATGGCGAGCCGGCACTTGGCCGCCGCCGCCAGGGGCCCGGAGGACTACGCGCAGGTCTACGACCGCGTTCTCTCACAGGTGCGCGAACCAGTGATCATCCACTGGTTGGGCGAGATGTTCGACCCGGCGCTCGCAGGCTACTGGGGGGCGAGCGACCTTGCCGGCGCCATGGACGTCTGCCTCGACGTCATGGGGCGTAACGCAAGCAAAGTCGCTGGCATCAAACTGTCGCTGCTCGATGCCGATAAGGAGGTCAGTTTGCGGGCGCGCTTGCCTGCTGGCGTGCGCATGTTCACTGGCGACGACTTCAACTACCCCAAGCTCATCTTGGGTGACGGCACTCACCGCTCCGACGCCCTGCTCGGCATCTTCGACGCCATAGCCCCCGCCGCCTCGGCCGCGCTGCAGGCCCTGGACGGCAGCGACGAAGCCGAATACGCCCGCATCTTCGATCCAACGGTGCCGCTGTCGCGCAAGATATTCGAGACGCCCACCTACAACTACAAGACGGGCATCGTGTTTCTCGCCTACCTCAACGGCTTCCAGGAGCACTTCCGGATGGTGGCCGGTCTCGAGAGCGCCCGCAGCATCGTCCATCTGAGCGAGCTCTTCCGCCTGGCAGACGCCGCCGGCGTGCTGCTCGAACCGGACCTGGCGGTCAGGCGTATGCGGTTGGTGCTCGAGCTCGCGGGCGTGGCGGCGTGAGCGCAAACAGCGCACGGAGCCTCGAGCGCCTGAGCCTCAACACTGCGACTGTGCGCGGCGCTGACCTGCTGAAGATGGTGGACGCCTGCGCCCGGCTTGGCATCGGCTGGATAGCCCCGTGGCGGGAACAGTTCGCCCTCGTGCCTGCTGACAAGGCGGCACGCGCCATCAAGGACGCTGGCATGCGCGTGTCGAGCTTGTGCCGTGGGGGCTTCTTCCCGGCTGCCACGCAAGCCGAGCGCGACGCGCGCATCGATGAGAACCGGCGCGCCATCGATGAGGCAGCAGTGCTCGGCACCGACGTGCTCGTGCTCGTGTGCGGCGGGGTGGTGGCTAAGGACATTCGCGGCTCGCGTCAGATGGTGGAGGACGGCATCAGCGCGTTGCTGCCGTACGCTGCCGAGCGCGGTGTGCGGCTCGGCATCGAGCCTCTGCACCCGCTGTTCGCGGCCGACCGCTCCGTGATAGTCACCTTGGGCGAGGCGAACGCGCTCGCCCGGCGACTGGCTTCGCCATGGGCTGGCGTGGTGGTGGACGTTTATCACGTGTGGTGGTATCCGCAGGTGGAGGACGACATCAGCGCGACCGCGGAGCGCATCCTCGGCTTCCACGTCAACGACTGGATAGTGCCCCTACCAGACATGCTGGCCGGGCGCGGCATGATGGGCGACGGCCACATCGATATCCGAGGGTTGCGGCTCGCCGTCGACGCAGCGGGTTATTTGGGGCCGATCGAGGTCGAGATCTTCAACGAGGCGTTGTGGGCAAGGCCCGTTGACGAGGTTCTGCGGCTGCTGCAAGACCGGTATCTGGCAACGGTGGCATGACCGTCTCACCCCCGGCGCGGCGGCGCACCGAGGGGCCGAGCCAACAGGATGAACGAGCGAACGCAGCCGAACGCCGCCAGCCTGTACCATGAGTCACTAGCTCTGCTATAAGCGGGGCGGGCGACCGCGAGAACCAGGCGTATCCGCCTGCCTGCGAGCAAGTTCGGGGAGCGACCGGTCGCCCGTGCTTCGTGCAGCGAGAAGCTCACGACAGGAGTCACTCACATGGACGAGTTCGAAATGCTTACTTCCCGGCGCAAGTCGGCAACGCTACCCCTCAACCGCTTGATCATCGTCGGCATCGTGTTACTGCTGGCGGCGGTCGTGCTCTTCTCCAGCGTGTTCACAGTCGATCAGGGCTACCGCGGCGTGGTCTTGCGCCTCGGTGCGGTCGAGCGCATCGCTGAGCCCGGACTTGGCTTCAAGGTGCCGCTCATCGACCGCGTCGTCATGATGCGCGTGCAGACGAACTCGAAGATCTACGACCGCATGGAGACCTACTCCCGCGATCAGCAGCTTGCCGAGTTGCGCATGTCCGTGACTTACCGCTTGGTGCCTGAGAAGGTTAACGAGGTCTACGCGCAGTTCGGCAGCGAGGAGGGCCTCGTTTCGCGCCTCATCGATCGCCGCGTCAACGAGCTACTCCGCACGGTGTTCGGCCAGTTCAACGCCGTCGAAGCGATCCAGCAGCGCAGTTCCCTCAACCAGAAGGTCTTCGACGCCGTCATGGGAGTCATCGATCCGGCCATCGTCGTCATCGAGTCGGTGCAGGTCGAGGACATCGCCTTCAGCTCCGCTTACGAGCAGTCGGTCGAGGCGCGCATGATGGCTGAGGTCGAGGTCCAGCGCCGCAGTCAGGAGCTCGAGCAGCAGCGCATCCAGGCGCAGATCGTGGTCACGCAGGCGCAGGGCGCGGCGGACGCACGCGTCGCGGAGGCCAAGGCTCAAGCGGAAGCCACGCGCTTGGCGGGTGACGCCGAAGCGAGCGCCATCCGCGCCAAGGGCGAGGCGCTCCGCGATAATCCGCTACTCGTCAGCCTGATAACGGCCGAGGCGTGGGACGGGGTGCTGCCGAGCACCATGTTGCCAGGCAGCACGCTGCCGTTCATCACGGTCGGGGAGTAATCGGCGCGAGGCGCTAGGCCGCTGCCAGCGGCTACGCCCCCGCCAGGCGCGGGTCGAAGCGGAACGGCCGCGGCTCCCCCACTTGCATCTCTGCGTAGCGCGGGTGGCGCACGTTGACGACGAGGTTGCTCTCGAGGGGGAGCACGGCGCTAGGCACCCGCAGCGCCAGACTGGCGCCGGAAGCCAACCAGGCGTCGCCGATGGCGGCCGTGCTGCGTGCGTCTGCCGCGTCGTCCCACCCTGAGGGCAGTGCGGCTCTGTCGATGTCGAGGACGGCTGAGTCTGGCAGGCGCGCCTCGATGATCACGTAACTCGCCTCTAGCAGGGCAGGCCGCGCGTTGTGCGCCAGGACCTCGAGCGCCGCGATGGCCGGGGTGCAACCAAGGTACACGACTGGCCTGCCGACCGAGTTCCAGCGACCGCCGTATAGCCGAGCGCCCTCACCATCGAACGCCGTTGCCGCGTAGCGCGCCTTGAGGATGCGCCATGCCCTTATCACCCGAAGACGCCGTGCTCCATGCGGCCGAGGATGGCCAGCGCGCGCTCGGTGCCAGGTCCGTCTTTGGCGACGTCGAGTGGCGCGCCTTGCCCTAATGCCGCGGCCGGCGCGTGCAGCCACTCGACGGCGGCGGCCGCCGATTCGAGGACTTCGACCGCGCGGGCGTACAGGACGACGTAGCGCCACAGGCGGTCGCTCTCGGTCGCCTCGAAGCGCCCCGCCGCCTTGCGGCGGTAGAGGGTGCTCTCGCTTATCCGTAAGAGTGCGGCGAACTCGGCCTGCGTCAAGCGCAGCGCCTCGCACAGCTCCGCGAAAACGCGGAAGGGTAACCCCTCCTCTATCCGGCGGCTGGCGTCCTTGAGGCTGACGTCCTTGCTGCGCAGGAGGCGCGCGACGGTGCGCTCTGCCGCCTCGGCGCCGACGGGCGCGGGTTCTGGGTTCCAAGTCTGCACTGCCATGTTCACCTCCTAACTATCATATGACATTCCTAGACTATCATCTGTCAGTGGCCGCCCGTCAGCGTCAGGCCGACCACTACGGGGTCGTGGTCGGACGAGCGGTACGGGTCGGGAGCGTAAAGCCCGCGCTGCGCGGTCGACTTGAAGGAGTTGCGGTAATCGATCAGGTCGGGCTCGTCAGCGTTGATGTGCCACGCTGCCGCGCCCGTCACCTGGGCGCGCAGCGACGGGGTGGCGAAGGCGTAATCGAGCGAGCCAACCAGACCGTCGAAGACGAACGTGTAAGCAGCGTCGCCCTCGAACTCTCGGAGGAGGTCGGTGAGGTCGTCCGCCGTGTCGTTCACCCCGTCGAACCCGGCGAGCGCGGCGCGGATGGGGTCCTCGAGGGCGTACGAGTTGAAGTCGCCGAGGATGAGGTAGTCGGGGTCGCGTGCGCCGGTCGGGTCCGTCGCCAACCACGCGAGCAGGCGCTCGGCGGCGAGGGTGCGTGTGAGGTTGCAGTTGCCCTGGACGGCGTCGTCGTCGCCACGGCCACAACTCGAGCCCTTGCTCTTGAGGTGGTTGGCTACCGCCGTGAAGACACCGCCACCCACTTGCGCGAAGGTCTGTGCTAGCGCTGGCCGGTTGCGCGCCTCGCCCGCGTTTCTTGGGTTGACGAACGCCGCGCTGTTCAACACTGCCGGTGCGCCCACCGGCGTTACGTGCGCTGGTTGGTAGATGAACGCCACGCGGATGGTGTCGCCGCCGATGGCTCCCGTCTCGACGTGAGCGTACGCGCCCGCGCCGACCGCCGCGTTGAGGCCGGCGACGAGGTCACTGATGGCGCCCTCGTCTTCATCGTTCTCGATCTCGAGGAGCGCCACGACGTGGGCGTCGAGTTCGCTGATGGCAGCCACGATCTTCGCGCGTTGGCGTTTCAACTCGGGTGCGTTGGCGGCGCCGCGGCACTCTGCCGTCCCCTTGGGGCCGCATGCGTTACCGAAGTCCTCGAAGTAGTTGAGGACGTTGAAAGCCGCCACGCGCAGTTCGCCGCCAACCGCTGGCACGCCCCCGCGTGGGTTGGTGGCGAAGTAGTCGGCGCCCGTCGTCGGCTGCACGCGGTAGGTGTCGAAGCTGTGGTCGAGTACGCCGGTGACGTTCGCGAGCATGTCTCCGCCGCGGAAGTGGTTCGTTTGGTCGTAGGGCAGGCCGTTCGGGTGGCGGGCGGGGCTTGGGTTCTGGCTGCCCCGGCCGTCGTCGAGCAGTATGCGGGAGCGCTCGAGGTAGCTGATGGCGTCGGTCACGCCGCGGGAGCGCGGGTCGAGCCAGCTGGTCGGCTGCTGCGGCCGGGCGCTCCCGGCCCGCGGGAGCGCCAACCACACCTCGCCGTAGCGGTCGAAGTCGAAGTACTCGGCTATCACTAGTTGCTGCGGGAAGGTGACGAGCATGCCTTCGTACGCCTCGAGGTCCGTGACGGCGTCGAGCGGCAGCGAGATGCGCGCCGGCGTCGGCAGCGGAACGTCGCTTGCGCACGTGATCACGGCGCTGACGTCGGAGATCTCGGTGAGGCCGTTGAACTCCACCACGCGGCCCGTTACGCGCACGCGGTCGCCGACGGCGACGTCCGTGCGCGAGTCGAAGACGTACACCCCTTCGCTGGTGCGCGGGTCGCCGTCCGCGCCTGCGTCCTCCTCCTGCACGGCGTAGCCTCCCAGGTTCGTGCCGAACGGCGTGTCGCCGTCGCCTCGCTGGAAGTCGCCCACCACCACGCCCTGGATGGTGACGGTGGCGCCGACGAGCGGGCTGGCGGCGCCACGGCCCTGCACGGCGTGGATCTTGGTGGCTGGCGCGTTGCAGGCGGCGGCCTCGTTGCGTCCATCGGTCGCTTGGCCGGCGCTTGGCGCCGTCTGCCCGGCTGCGCCGCCCGCGCCGAGCCGGGCCTTGGGGCTCGACCGCGAGGAGCAAGCGCCCAGGGTCAACGTCAGTAGGACGACGACCAGCCAACTCGTGATCTTCCGCACGCCTCCACTCTCCCCTCGGCTAAGCCAAGCTACTACAGGCCCGCTTGACACCTCCAGAAGACCGACCTATCCTCTCAATACCCCAGTAACTGGGGGTAACGGGGCGTCGCCTCGCACCGTTGGCAGCCCAAGCACCATCCAGACGAGGTTACATGCGCCTGCTCATGACCCAAGCCAGAGTCGCCCTCTCTGAGGCCGACACGCCAACCACAGTCGCGTGGGACGCCCCAGGGGGCCTCCCCTCCCCCGCCGCGGCACGCGGAGCCCCGGCCCGCCGGGCCCCGCGCCGCCCGGTGCCGACCAGGCGCGTGGCTAGCATCCTCGACTCGTGGCGCTACGACGGTCGTTGGTGGGAACCACGCGAACTCCACCGCGACTACTACCTGCTCGAGTTGGAAGGCGGCGCGCAACTAGAGCTGTTCCGGGAGGGGGATGACTGGTGGGTGGCGAGAACGAGCGACTGACGGCTCTCCTCAACGTGCACTCCTACTTCAGCCTCGGCGCTGGCACGGCGAGCCCAACCACGCTCGTGGAGCGCGCCGCGGCCCTCGGCTACCGCTACCTGGCGCTCACGGACGACCTCAACGTGACGGGCGGCGTCGAGCTGTTCCAGGCGGCCCGTAAGCACGGC
>CALCHY010000388.1 GCA_937907415.1 uncultured Trueperaceae bacterium | reverse complement strand
GAGGCGCGCGCCGGGTAACTGGCGCGCGCTTGTTCGTCATAGAGAGGGCGCTTAGGTGGCGGGGAGCCCGAACAAGCCCTTACAAGCGAAGCCAATCATTGCTTCGCTATTTGCGTTTTCATCGGTTTCGCTCTTTCCCTCGTTTACCTAGGCCTGAGGCTAGGTTCCAGCGACAGTGCGAGGCGCGCTAGAGCGACGCATAAGAGCGAGGCGGCCAGTAGTAGGCCAACGTTCCGAGCTGCCTCCTTGTACTCCGCAGAAGGGTTGAACCATTCCTTGCGCGCAGATTTGCGGGGGGCCGCAAGCACCTAAGCCGCGCCAAGCGGTACTTCGCATTCCCCGCCGAATGGGGGAACGGGGTAGGATGGTCTGGCTGACATGAAGAACGATGAACTCCAGAGTTGGCCTTGGCTAAGGGAGATTGTCGTTGACCGCAACGACCCTTCCCCTCCCGTACAGCAGTTGGCCCACTCCATCCGCAACAAGATTGCCACCGGTCAAATTCAGGCTGGCAACGACTTGCCGTCGGTCAGGACGCTGGCCGCCTTCACCGGCACCACTGCCGCCACCGTATCCAGGACTTATCAAGCGCTCCAGGCCGAGGGGCTACTGACCACAATGACAGGCGCCGGCACGCGCGTGGTAGAGGTCGAGAACCTACGGCAGTCCGCGCGGAGCGGGATGCTTCAAGCCGCAAGCGCGGTGCTCGACAAGACCATGAGTTCGCTGGCTTCCCTTGGCCTGGCTGCAGAAGACGTGGATCAGCTACTGAGAGCGCGTAGCGGGCTAAACCCGGCAGTAAGCTTGAAGCTCGTGTTCGTGTCCCGGCAGCACACGAACATGCAACTTTACGCAGAGCAGTTGGCTCGATCCGTGCATGGCCTGGCGGTTGAGGTTCACTGCCTTGCGCTTGAACGGCTTGAGGAGGCGGATCCGGCCGCTCTAATGTTGCTGAATGATGCGCACGTGATTACGTCGCTGATTACGTACCGCCGCAGATTGGCCGAGATTACGGAGCGCGCAGGAGAGATCCTTTACATCATCGCCGAGGTGTCCATGGACGCCGTTGAGGAGTTCGTGAGCTTAGGTCAGTCAGAGCAGGTGGCGTTGGTGGCCGGTGGGACCTTCCAAACCGTCGGGCTCGGAATCTTGCATACTTACTTCGCGCCGGAGCGCATTACTGTCATCCGTGAGCCGCACACTGTTGAAGCGCTGCAAGCCCTCCCGAATAGTACCGTGATAATACACACGTATAGACACGTACAGCTTGTGCAGGACGCCCTTCCGTCTCACCGACACATCTGCATGGACTTCGACTTACGAACCGATTCCCTTAACCGCTTAAGGCAGTTCCTTACAGGCGAGTTGGCTCGTTTGTCGGCGCACACCTATGACAAGCTAGTCGATATCAGCTAGGCGTTAGGCACCTGATGGCCGCGCGCGTCGTCGGTTGTAACAGGCGGGGTGCGCATAGCCTGACTAAACGGCTCGGAAGCAGGTTCACTTCCGAGCCGAAGAGTTTTGTTCTCGTTAGCTTGGGCCTGTTACTTCCCAAGCGAGGTATCAGCTACGCTGCAGCTCTACTTCGGAAGTGATGTACCCGAAGGCATCCTTTGAGCCGTGGTTGAGCACCAACTGGAAGATGGTGTGAGCCTCGTCGCGCTTGCCGTTATATAGGTACCAGTTCCCGACCCCGTAACCTTGCGTGGCGATTGCCGTCTTGTTCGGATCCGCCGGGTTTATCAGATCCGCCGGTTGCAGTTCGCCGCGGTACATGCGCCAGCGCTTGTAATAGTAGGAGTCTTCAAAAGCGCCTCCGGTAGTCTTCAGCCCGTCGAGGGTGGCGGCCGCCTCCTCGGCGCGGCCAAGTCGACGTAGCGACATGTAGCGCCAATCGCTGGCGGCTAAGCGGATCTCGTCGTCCGTGGCCACGCGAATCGTTTCGTTGTAATTCTCCACTGCCTTGTCGAACTCGCCTAACAGGTAGTGCGACAGGGCCAAGTGATAGTAGATGCTGGACAACAGCGTGGCCTTGTACAGGTGTTTCGTGTCGCTAATGGTTTGCGCGTTTACCGGCACTCGCTGATACTTAAGCGCCTCTGTGTTGCCAAGGATCAGTTGATAGACGTCGTCTTTCGTTTCCGATCCGTAGAACTCATGCTCGTCGGACCAGCCGCGGGTCACTTCCGCCGCACGCTGCAGGTCGCTACGCGCATCTTCGAAGCGACGTAGCGTGATGTGCCGGTGGCCTCTATGCCGTAGCAGCCGGGGTTCGTCCGGATGCTTGACAAGGCCTTCCGTGAACAGCCTGACCGCATCTTCGTGGTAGCCAAGTTGGCCAGCTAGGCGGCCAGCGAGCGAGTATCTGTCAGCTTCGAGCATGTGATGATCCTTTCCGGAGCTAGGAGATGTTTGCGTTCTGGATGTCTTGATGGTCGCGTTCGGCGACCAAATATGCGAACGAGTGGCGGTCGCCGTGTGCCAATAGCTTCTCGAAGCATGCGCGCGCTTCGTCCATACGGCCGGCATTAAGATGCCACTGGCCTATTGCGAACTCCGCCGTTACCATCGCCAGCGGTTTGGCAGACGCCCGCTGCCGTAGCTCGTCGGCGCTGAGTTCGCCCTTGTACAACCGCAAGCGGTTCACATAGAGGGGTGTTTCCTCATTAATCTGGTACCCCTCCGCGTCAACTTCGGCTAGGTGCGCCGCTGCGTCGGAGTGCCTGCCCAAGCGCAACAGCGTCATGTAGATCCAGTCGTTGACCGCGCTGCGGGCATCATCGTCGACGCTGGCTTGTAGCGCCCTGCGGTAGTTGGTTAACGCCTGCTCGTACTGATGTAGTAGGAAGTGGGCAAGCGCCAGGTGGTAGTAAACGCTGAAATGAAGCGTTGATTTGAAGAGACTCGATGTGGTTTCGATGGTTTCGGACGTTACCTGTAGGTGCTGGTTCAGGATTGGTCGGGCCAGCTGCAGCCTTTCGATGTCGTCCGCTGTTTCCGCCGTGAACCAATCAAACTCGTCCGGCTGGCCTTCGATGAGGTCGGCGGCCGTACGCAGGTCGTCTAGGCCGGCCTGGTACTGCCGGACATTTAGCCGTCGGTGACCGCGGTGCCTATAGAGGCGCGCGTCGGCGGGGAAGCGCTCGATCCCTTCGGAGAACACCTCGATAGCTCTGGCGTAATCACGCTGCAGGCTGCGGAACTTTCCTGCCAACAGGTAGCGGTCGGACAAGTCGGCTTCTTGGTACACATGACCTCCTTGAGAGAGCTGGGCCCTCAATGTCGACTTCGTGGGTCGGTGGCATCGCGGATGCCGTCGCCCACCAGGTTGATGCCGAAGACCGTCAGTAGGATGAATATTCCCGGGATCGTCGTGGGCCACCAGGCGAACAGCAGGTAGCCGCGCCCCTCGTTTAGGGTCATGCCCCACGTGGGGATGTCGGGTCTAATACCGAGCCCCAGGAAACTGAGCGTTGATTCGGCCAGGATAGCCGCCCCGACTTCCATGCAGGCGATGATCACTAGGCTGCTGCTGATATTCGGCAGCACGTGACGATTTACGATTCGGGCAGAGGACGCGGCCAGTGCTACGGCGGCTTCCACGAACTCCACCCCCCGCAGGGTCCGCGTGCGGATCCTGGCTACGCGGGCGTACGGCACCCAACCGGTTAACGCCAACACCATGATTAGGTTCCAGAGTCCCGGCTTGAGCACGGCCATGACGGCCAGGGCAAGGAGTAGGAACGGAAAGGCTAAAAAGGTATCGATGACCCTCATGATCAGGGTATCCACGAGGCCGCCGAAGTAGCCTGCGGTTACACCTATGGCGGTGCCGATCAACCCGCTGATAGTGACAACCGCTAAGCCGATAAGTAGCGAAACACGTGCACCGTAGATAACGCGACTTAAGAGGTCGCGGCCTAGGCCGTCGGTACCGAGCAGGTAGGCGGGGTTGCCGCCTTTTTGAAAGGCTGGTGGCGTAAGCCGTAGGCTCAGCACTTGCTCGTGCGGGTCGTGCGGGGCTATCCACTGCGCTCCGACGGCGAACACCAGGATGGGTAGTAGGAATATCACACCCGTTAGGAACAGCGGGTTCCTTGCTAGGCGCCGGATGACGCTAGTCATAGACGATCCTGGGATCCAGGCGGGCACAGATGACGTCTATAACCAGGTTGGTTAGGATGAAAATCACGGCCAGGACGAAGGTGGCGGCTTGCACCACCGGGTAGTCTCGGCGTTCGATGGACTGGAGGATGAACCGACCGACCCCGGGCCAAGCGAACACACTTTCGGTGACGATGGCTCCGCCGAGCAGCGCACCCAACTGTAGGCCAACTAGTGTGATCACCGGGCTGAGCGAGTTCTTCAAGGCGTGACGTACGAAGACTGCAGCGCGCCCTACGCCCTTGGCTTGAGCGGTGCGAATGAAGTCGGCGCCCAGCACGTCTAGCAAGTCGTTGCGGATGAGCCGCGCGATACTAGCCAGCATGCCTGTGGCGAGCGTTATAGAAGGCAGAACCAGGTGTTTGATGGTGCCCATGCCGCTGATGGGCAGCAGCTTGAGCTGCACGCCGAAGAAGATGATCAGTACAAGCCCTAGCCAGAAGTTGGGAATACTCATGCCGAACAGCACTGAGGCGGAGAGGAACATGTCCGCGGCGCGCCCGCGCCATAGCGCCCCGAATAGTCCGGCGGGCACGCCTATCATTACGGCGATTATTGCGGCCGCTAGGCTCAACTGCAGGGTGGCGGGCAGCCGCGAAAGCACGAGCTGCATGGCGGGCCCGTCGGAGTAGAAGGAAGTGCCGAAGTCAAGCCTAACGATCCTGCCCAGGTACTTGGCGAACTGAACGGGAATGGGTTGGTCCAGCCCCAGCGCGGCTTCTACGCGGGCGATGTCGGCGGGCTCCGCTTCGGCTGGCACAAGAAGCACGGCGGGGTTGCCAATTGTGAACGTCAAGAAGAACACGATTAGCATCACCCCGACTAGCGTCGGGATTACCATCAGCAGGCGTCTAGCAACGTAGGGAATCATTTGTAGTTGGATGCGCCCTTGGTGCTGGCGGCCAAAAGCCCGCCAGCACCAAGGGAACGCGTCAGTCTACGAAGGTAGTCTGTCCGAAGTAGAGCCGGCCGTCGACGCGTGGCTCCCATTCCAGGCGGTCACTTACTCCGTAGATGTACTTGAGGTTGTAAAGGGGAAGCTGCAGCGCCTGCTCGCGGAACTTGACTTGCAGGTCGCTGTAGATCTGGGCACGCTCCGCGTTATCCATGTTGTAGCGCGCTTTGTGCAGCATGTCTTGGATTTCTTGATCGCCCACGAAGGCTGCGCTGCCACCTATGCTGTAGAAACCGTACAGGATGCTATCGGGGTCGTTGTACCAGATCTTCCACTGCCAACGGAACGCCGGGTTGACCGTGCGGTCACCGTATACGCGTTGGATGGCAATGCCGTACTCGAGGCTGTTCAGGTTCAGCTTGATGCCGGCCTCGCTGAGTTGCCTGGCAATGGCCTGTATGACCTCGGTGTTGTAGAGCTCGCCGATGGCGGGGCTGAAGTCGAACTCGATGGTCACACCGTCGGCGTAACCGGCTTCTGCCAGCAACTCACGCGCTTTAGCTGGGTTGTATTCGTAGCGGGTAACTTCAGGATTGTAGCCGAGCACGCCGGGAAGCACCACAGTGGCGATTGGTGTGGCGTAGCCACTGAGGACGTTGGCGATGATGGAATCGAGGTCGACCGCGTAGTTGATGGCCTGACGCACGCGTACGTCCTGCAACGGCGATTCCACATCGAGGCGGAAGGGGATTGTGTGGCTGATAGTGCTGTCGCTAATCACTACGTGGGCACGCCCGCTGGAGTTCACCAGGTCAATCAGTTCGGGGGTCACGTTTTCAATGAAGTCGACGCCACCAGAAATCAGTTCCGCTAACTGCACCGAACGGTCTGGGATGATGCGGAAGGTGAGGCTAGTGGCGGCAGGGGCGCCATTCCAGTGATCCGCGTACGGTTCCAACCGGATGTACTCGCCGGGGACGTCCTTCACGAACTTGAACGGGCCTGTGCCGATTGGGTGCTTGTTGAAAGCGGTGCTGTCGTTGTCGGGGTCCTGCACGAGACTTGGCGCGCCGATGAGGAAGTTGGTGGCTTTGCTGGGAAGGAGCGGATCGACGTCCACCGTGAAGATGTCAATCGTGTACGCATCGACTACCGCGGCGCCTGTAACTGAACTGCCGACGCTGGCGCGCGTCTGGTGCGGTGTGACCAATCGATCGATGTTCAGCTTCACGACTTCGGCGTTCAGCTCTTCACCGTTGTGGAAGGTCACACCTTCACGAATCTTGAAGCGCCACGTGTGGTTGTCAATCAGTTCCCATGATTCCGCGAGGCTGGGCTGGAGGTTTCCGGCCGGGTCGAGCCGCGTAAGGCTATCGAACATTGCCATCATGATGTGCGCCGAGCCGCTCAGGCCCCGCTGCGGATCGTAATGTTCACCGTTTGAGTCGGCCCCGACGACGATGTCTCTTTGGGCCATGCCGAACGATGCAATCAGTAGGAAGATAAGCGGTGCGATCAAGCCCCTGAGTCGTGTGTACATTCTTGCCTCCAGGTTCCTCGGGTGCGGGTCTGTGCAGGTGCTTTAAGGCCAGGGCCTCAACGGAATGCATCTAATGCTGCGGTGAATAGTTTGGGCAGATGGGCCACTCCTTGACCAGTTAGAATTTACGCGACGCCAGCGATACAGCTAAGCGGCCAAGCGGCAGTGATCGCTGGGGCAAACTCTGGTGTTGCAGCGTAATGACGCACTGTAACACATGGTTTCACGGGCTGTCCCTAGAAGCGTTTCCCGCTCAACTGGAGCTGATGGTGTATGTGAAGTCGCTGGGTTGAGGGATGCGCCCCAAGACGCCCCTGATCTAGGACACTCCGTTCGCTAGCGCATGAAGGAACTGCCGGAGGGTCACCTCAACAAGTACCACCAGCTTGCCTAACGGCAGGATCTCAATCAGATTGCGCGGACTCAAGTTGTCGGCAGGGTGAACGCGGTCGGAGCGGACGCCACCGTCTTGCATCGAGCACAGGTCCGTGCTCAAGGAGCTGCGGAAGGCGCAGGCGAGGACGAGAGCGAGTAGTGAAACAATCACGCCCGCCCCTCCCTTCAGAGTCCAACCGCG
>CALCHY010000387.1 GCA_937907415.1 uncultured Trueperaceae bacterium | reverse complement strand
GCTGGCGTCGTCGCCCAGGAACCGCAGCCGGGCGCTGGCGCGGCGGGTGATGGCGCGACGCTAGTACTCACCGTCAACGCGCACCCCATCCCTCTCACGGCCGACGGGGTGTGGGCGGTGGTGCGCCAACCGAGCTTGCGGAGCGTGGCGTACGCCTGGACCATCCAGCCCGGCATCCGCACGCAGCAGGGCGCCGTGTGGGCGTCCGATCTGGAGGGCAACAGGCAGCTCGTTGGGATGGTCACCGTCCGAGGCGGCGAGGTCCTGCGCGGCTCCTGGACGACCGTAACGGCTGGCCCCGTGACCTTCGAGTTGCTCATCGGCGGGGTTCCATACGGTGAGCCGCTGCTGGTACCATGACTGTTCTGACTAGCAGGTATAGTTGCCGCTAGCATTTTCGGCGTTTGCCTATGAAGGGCTGACGCCGCCGAACCAGCCTCCCCGCCCCGCGCGCCCTACGGAGCCACTACCTGGCGACCTGCGTTAGCGCCGGGCGCCCCGCTGCCGCCTAGGAGTCGAGTGTTAAAGACCTTCCGTGACCTGATGCCCTACCTGCGCCACCACCGTTGGAAGTTGGCGTTGGGAATGCTTCTCATCGTCATCAACGGCTTCTTCTCGACCCTGACCCCCATCATTCCGGGCCGGGCCATCGACGAGTTCCGTAATCAGACGATGACCTACGGCAAGCTGTGGCTGTACGTCGCAGCGCTCGTCGGCGTGATGGCCGTGGCCGGGTTCGCGATGGTGTTCGTAAGGCGCGTGTTCCTCCACGCCAGCTGGGAAGTTCAGTTCGACATCCGCCACGCCATCTTCAAGCACTTCACGCGGCTAGACGGCGGCTACTTCGACCGCACCAGGGTCGGCGACCTCATGGCGCGCCTAACGGCCGACCTCGGCGCCGTGCGCATGCTGGCCGGCGTCGCCACCTTCCAGGGCCTCAACACCATCTTCCTGTTCGGTTTCACGTTCTACCGCATGTTCAGCCTCAGCCCTCAGCTCTCGCTGATCACCTTGACCACCGCGCCGCTCATTTCCCTGACGTTCTACCTCCTCCTCCGCGTGGTGCACCGCCGTTACAAGTACGTCCAGGAGCAGTTCTCCGACGTCTCCTCCATGGCGCAGGAGAACTTCTCAGGCATCAGAGTGGTCAAGGGCTTCGGGATCGAGGACCGCGAGGTCAGCACCTTCGGGCGACTGAACGACGAGTTCGTCAAGCGCAACTTGGCGCTAACGCGCGTCGACGGTCCGCTCTTCCCCATGATGGAGTTCCTCTTCGGCGTCACGATGTCGCTCCTGCTCCTCATCGGCGGCCGGCTCGTTCTCGGCATCGGCGGGAACCTGTCCGTCGGCGAGTTCTCGAGCTTCGTGTTCCTCTACGAGGGCATCCAGTGGCCGATGATCTCTCTTGGCTGGATCGGCAGCCTGGTGCAGCGCGGCACTACTTCGTGGGGCCGGTTGAACGAGATCCTCACCTCGGTACCGAAGGTGGCCGACGGTCCTCACACGAACTACGAGTTGCGCAGCGTCAAGGGCCGTATCGAGTTCAAGGACGTTTCTGTCACGTTCGACGGCGTGAAGGCGCTTGACCGCGTCAGCTTCGCGATCGAAGAGGGCGAGGCCGTGGGAATCACCGGCCGCACCGGCGCGGGAAAGACGCTCATCGTCAACCTCATCGCGCGCGTCATGGATCCGGACGAGGGGCAGATCCTCATCGACGGCATCGATCACAAGCTCTTCCCCGTCGAGGTGCTGCGGCGCTTCATCGGTCTCGTGCCACAGGAGCCGTTCCTCTTCTCTGACACCATCGCCGACAACATCGCCTACGGCTTACCCGAAGCCCCAGCCGAGGTGCTCGAGCCGCTGGTGCTGCGCGCCGCTGAGCTAGCGCAACTCGCAGAGGACGTCGCAGACTTCCCGCAAGGCTTCAACACGCGCCTTGGCGAGCGCGGCGTCACGCTCTCCGGCGGCCAGCGTCAGCGCACGGCCATCGCCAGGGCGCTCGTGCGCGAGCCGGCCATCCTGATGTTCGACGACGCGCTCTCGGCCGTCGACACGCAGACGGAGGCGCGCATCCTCGCTGGCCTCGCCGAGGCGCAGGTCGGCCGCACCACCCTGATCGTGGCGCACCGGATAAGCGCCTTCCAGAACGCTCACCGCGTGCTAGTTCTCGAGGACGGCCGCGTTGCCGAGCAGGGCACTCACGAGGAGCTCCTCGAGCTCGGCGGCTGGTACGCAGACATGGACCGCAGGCAACAGCTCGAGTCCGACCTGGAGGTCGCGTGATCACTTCTGCCGACCGCCGCCCGCGCGACCTGCTGGACACCGACATACCTGACTACTCCGTCAAGGAAGCCAAAGACGCCTACCGCACCCGCAGCCGCGAGCGCCGCCGCATCATGCGCGCCGAGAGCGTTCGCGACGAGGACGGGGAGGCGTTCGAGAAAGCGTACGACCAGGGCATCATGCTGAGGCTGCTGCGCTACCTCAAGCCTTACCGCCTACAGCTGGTTCTCGGGGTGGGGTTGCTGCTGCTCAACAGCGCCTTGGCGCCGATCTTCCCGACCCTCCTCGCCCGCGCGCTCGATAACTACATCATCGCGAGCGCCGAACCGTTCGCCAGCCTGACCATGGACGCGCGCCTGCAGGGGCTTTGGATGGTCGTCATCCTCTACATGAGCTTGCGCCTCGGCAGTTTCGTCCTGCGTTACGGTTACACCTACCTCATCTCGTGGCTTGGGCAACGCATCATCTTCGACGTCAGGCGCGAGATGTTCACCAAGATCCAGCGGCTGCACATGGGCTTCTTCGACCGCACGCCGGTCGGTCGCCTCATCACCCGCATTACTAGCGACGTCGACGCCATCCAGCAGATGATGACGGACGGCGTCGTTGGCCTGATCGCGGACGTCGGCCTCATGGCTGGTCTGCTCTTCTACATGTTCACCATCAACTGGCGCATGGCGCTCATCACCCTGATCGTCATGCCGCCGCTGTTCCTACTGCTCAACCTGCTGCGCCGCCGCATTCGCGTGGCTTACCGCGCCGTGCGGTTGCGCACCTCGCGCTCCAACGCCTACTTGGCCGAGAACCTCAGCGGAATGAAGACCGTGCAGGTGTTCAACCGTGAGGCGCGTAATGCGCGGCGCTTCGACGAGGTGAACCTCGAACTCCTCGACGCCAACAACGAGCAGGTGCGCTGGTTCAGCCTCTTCTTCCCGACCGTTGGCATCATGAGCGCCATCTCGACGGCCCTGATCCTGTACTACGCGGGCACCAAGCTCATACCTGGGGTTGAGTCGTTCGTGACCATCGGCGTGCTAGTGGCGTACATCCAGTACTCCGGCATGTTCTTCAGGCCGCTGCAGGACCTGTCTGACAAGTTCAACATCATCCAGGCGGCCATGGCGTCAAGCGAGCGCATCTTCGGCCTCCTCGACACCCCGGAACAGGTCGCAGACAAGCCGGACGCCCTGCGCTTCGAGCAGCCTTTCCGCGGCGAAGTCAAGTTCGACGACGTGTGGTTCGCTTACGACGACGAGGACTGGGTGCTGCGCGGCGTCGACTTCACGATCGCCCCTGGTGAGTCAGTCGCTTTCGTCGGGCACACCGGCGCAGGCAAGACGACCATCATCAGCCTCGTCAGCCGCTTCTACGACGTGCAGCGCGGACGCGTGAGCATCGACGGGGTAGACGTCAAGGACTACGACCAAGTGCAGTTGCGGCGCCACGTCGGCATCGTGCTGCAAGACCCGTTCCTCTTCTCAGGCACCGTGCGCAGCAACATCACCCTCGGTGACGACAGCGTGCCGCAGGAGCAGGTGGAGGAGGCCGCGCGTTTCGTCAACGCCCACGGCTTCATCTCCAAGCTGCCCGAGGGTTACGACACTCCGGTACTCGAGCGCGGCGCTGGCTTCTCGACGGGTCAGAAGCAACTGATAGCGTTCGCCAGGGCGTTGGTGCAGAACCCAGACATCCTGCTCGTGCTTGATGAGGCTACCGCCAACGTCGACACGGAGACCGAAGAACTCATCCAGGACGCCCTCAAGAAGCTGATGCAGGGCCGGACGAGCATCATCATCGCGCACCGCCTCTCCACCATCCAGGACGTCGACCGGATCATGGTCATGCGTAAGGGACGGTTGATCGAGGAAGGTAATCACTTCCAGCTGTTGAAGGTGGAGGGCTACTACCGCAAGCTTTACGAGCTGCAGTACCAGGAGCGCGCCGGTAAGTCCTAGGCCTGGCGATCGCTCACTTGAGGACTACGCGGTAGTAGAACGGCTCTTCCTGGCCCGGTTCCATGGGTATGAGGAGCGTCCAGCGGATCATCGTGTACTCGGTTGGCTCGGCCACGCGGCGGTCGGAGGTTGGCCCGACGAGGACGGGCGGTTCCGAGAAGTTGACGCCGTCGACGGAGAACTCGGTGAGCACCTCGGTCGAGCTGGGGGTCGCCGAGTTAGCTACGAACTCCATGCCACTCTGCACGGGGCCGTAGATCTGCACGACGCCGGCAGGCAAGGTCGTTTCGCCGGCGTTCTTAGCGAAGATGCGGAACTCGACCACCTGACCGGGTATCGCTTGCGTTGCGGCGGTGAAGCGTTCCTCTTTCGTTCCGTCAGCCAACGTGACCTGGCTGACCACGTAGATCTCGCTGCGGAACGTGATCGGGTTGCTGCCCTGAGCGGCGGCGGTGCCGCTAGACAAGACGACCAAGGCGAAGGTGAGTAAGGAGAGCAGTTGGCGCGCCGGGCGCGCGGTGCGGAAGAGGCGGCTTCTCATCTTGCTAAAGATAGCAACCTAAGATGACGACTAGTTGAGCCCGTGTGAACGGCGCCTTTACGGAGCTTGGGGCGCAGCCTGTTCGGCGGCCGCGGTCTCGGCGGCAGCTTCTTTGGCGAAGGCGACGTAGTCGGCTGCCGCCTCCCACCCTCCAGCTGCCGCGGCCTCGAACTGGTCGAGCGCTGCCGCCGGGTCGCGCGTTACGCCTTTGCCGTGCAGCAAGAGCTTGCCGTACTCGAAGCGCGCACGCGGGTCGCCCGCTCCGGCTGCCATGGCGTAGAGGCCGGCGCCGCGGCCGTCGTCCTGCTCGACGCCCATCCCCCTAAGGTAGAGATCGCCTAGCGCGAGTTGCGCTTCTGGCAACCCAGCCTCGGCGGCGCGGCGGTAGTAGCCCGCCGCTCTGGCGTTGCTCCACGACTGGCCGAGGCCGTTCTGGGCCATGTAACCCAGGTAGTACTGGGCCGTCGCGTTGCCTGCCTCTGCTTCTGGCTCCCAGGCACGTATGGCACTTGCGAACTCACCCTTGCGGAACGCCGCCAGCCCGGCCGCGTAGGCGGAGACGGGTGGCGCGCCGCTGGTGCGGTCGGCCATGACGAACTGCAGGAGGAGGAAGAGGACGATGGAAACGATCAGCGCCCACATGAGGAAGATCCGCAACTGCGGGCCCTCCTTGGGTGCTTCCTCAGGTTGCTGACCGAAGGTCGTCGTAGTGCCGCTGCGCGCACCGACGCCGCGCCCTGCCGTAGTCATGCGGCCTTCGTCAACGGCCCCCGCAGCCGGGCCACTCGCCGGAACCATCGGAACCTCGTCCGGATCGAAGCCGTACTCGTCGTGCGGCGACGGCACCCAACGCGTAGAAGTCGAGAACACGGACGGACCGGCTCCAGCTGGCCGTGGCCCAAGACGGTCGGCCTCGTCCTCCAACTCCGGGTCGATGTCGCGGTAGCGCTGACCGTCGTCGGCCTGGAACGGCGCGGCAGGTGGCACTACGCCGCTGCTGGCGGCGGCGGCCGCCTCTGGGTCCGCGACCTCACCGTCATAAGGCGCTGCACCGTGATCCTCGGGCGCGGGCGCACCTGCCGCTGCTTCTGGCGTGTACGGCTCGTCCTCGAACGCCTCTTCTTCGTATGGGTCCGCCTCGAGCGGTTCGAGTTCGTCCTCGGCTTGGCCGACAACCCCGTGGAAGTCTGACGCACGCGGCGCTAGTGCGCGCCAGTCGCCCACCTCGTCATCGGACCACGCCCGCCCCGAGTCCCACACCTGCCGGGCGGGCGTGGCTTGGGCGCCGCCCTCTTCAGCGTCCTCTTCGTCCTCTTCGGCCTCTTCGGCCTCAGCGTCGCCCTCATGCTCGGCTCCGGCGCCCGTGGCGTACCAGCTCGCTGGTTCCGTGACTACTGCTTCCGGCGCCTTAGCTGGCGTCGGTGCGGCGCTCGGCTCCGGCGCGGCTAGCACGACTACTTCCACGCCTGCCGCAGCGAACACCTCGGCGATGGCGACGGCCTTGTCTTGCAGCACCGCCTTCGTCACCGCACCGACGCGGCCGCTGAGGAGCGTGACGATGCGTTGCGCCTCCATGTCAAGGCGCTCCGCCACGCGCGCGGCTACTTCAGCTACCTCTGTGGGTGGCACTTGGCGCGTGATCTCAACTACGAAGCGTCGTTCGGTCAAGCCTCACCTTCCGGTTTCGCTCTCATTCTAATCGCATGGTAATCGTTCCCAGTCTGCTACCATGGTCACAAGATGAAATTGATCCTTGCCATCGTGCAGGACGCCGACGCGGCGCGCCTACAAGAAGCTTTGGGGGACCGTGGTTTTCAGTCCACCAAGCTCGCCTCGACCGGGGGGTTCTTGCGAGAGGGTAATACCACCGTTCTGATCGGCGTCGAGGACCATAAGGTGATCGAGGCCAAAGACATCATCCACGCCACTTGCCGCGAACGGACCAAGGTGGTTACCGCCGGTTCGCCAATTCATGCCCTCGAGGGCGTGTTCGCCAGCCAACCGATGGAAGTGCCCGTCGGCGGCGCCATAGTGTTCGTGCTTTCAACCGACGAGTTCGTGCGCCTCTAACCCGCTTCGCTGGCCGGCGCCTCAGCAAGTTCTTCGGCTGGTTCCGGTTCGCGGCTCTTGCCGAGGGCCGTACGGTCGGCTTCGCGTAGCGTGCCGAAGCGGAACGATAACGCCAACGTCACCACGGCGAGTGCGGCGGCGGCGAGGAACATCGTGGGCATCTTGAACCACGTGAGCAACGCGCCAGCCATCACGGGCGCGAGGCTTGGGATGGTCAGAACCGAGTTGGAGAGGCCGATGTACAAGGCCCTGTCGTCAAGCGGCGCGATGGCGTAAAGCAAGTTCGCGGCCGCGATGCCGACGCCGGCGTTGCCCACAGCAGACAGCACGAAGACCATGGAGAACCACCGCCAGTCTTGGATGAGGACGGCGCAGAGCGGTGCGCCAAGGAGCAGCGCGTAGCCAATCTGCATGACGGTGACGTTCATGCCGCGGTTAGACAACATGCCGAAGGCGAGGTTGCCGAGCACGGACGCCGCCGTTGCGGCGATGACGTACGTGCCGATGGCCGCATCTGGCGCCCCTATGACGGTGATGGCGTACACGGCGTAGAACGGTTCGGCGAGCAACGTGGCTAGGCCAAGGAAGCGTACGCGCAGGAAGCGCCGGAGCCTGACGTCGACCCTCAGGATGCCGGGAATGTCACGCAACATGCCGACCAGTGGGCGCCGCATGCCCGGCACGCCGGGCGGTTCCTTGACGAGGGAGAAGCTCGTGTAAGCGAGGGCAGAGAGTAGGGAGCCGAGTAGCAGGATCAACCCGAAGTTGTTCGGGAAGCTCATGTCTGACGCGAGAATGTAACGCAGCACGATGCCGGCGCCGAGCGCCAACACGCCGCCGATGGCGTTGCGCATGGCCCAGAAAGTCCCGAGCCGCGAGTGCGGCACGATCTTGGCGGTGACGTCGGCGAACGGCACCCCGCCAACGCCCCCTGCGATGGCGTTGATGGTCAACATGACCAGCACGATGAGGATCAGGAGTGACGGTTGGTCGCCGCCAACGAGAAACACGGCCAGCGTCATGACCATCAGGGCGATGGAGCGGACGGTGGAGGTGAAGTGATAAAACTGCAGCTTCAAAGGCTCATGCGAGATGCGGTTGGCGACGAGCAGTTGCGGCAAGTACCAGCCACCGACCTTGATGGCCGGAACGAGCCCGATGATCACAGCCGGAGCGCCTAGCACGGCGAGGAACGGCGCCAGCACAAGACCCGAGTGCATGAAGGCGTCCCCGGCGTTAACGAACACGCCGTTGAACACTCCAAGCATGAAGTTGCGCTCCTTGACGCGCGTCGTCTGCATACCCGGCAATCGTATCGCCAAGCGCCGGCTGCCGTTCAGCCCCCAACCAGGCCGAGTGACCAGTTCACGCCACGCCGCCGCCGTTTGACACCCCTGAGCCGAAGAACTTACACTACCGGTTGCTTGGGGCCGTGGCGCAGTTGGGAGCGCGCGTGAATCGCACTCACGAGGTCAGGGGTTCGAATCCCCTCGGCTCCACCAAG
>CALCHY010000386.1 GCA_937907415.1 uncultured Trueperaceae bacterium | reverse complement strand
TTCCCCGGCGTGCCAACGGTGTTCGCCACGTTGCTCGCCCTCCACCGCAACACCCCCGTCGCCATGCCGACCGTGCGGCGCTTCACGAACACCGCCGCGCACCTGCCAGACGAGTACGTGCCTGGCCTGCTGGCCATGAGCCCTGGCGCACTCATCTACAAGATGTACGGCCTCACCGAGTGCAAGCGCGTGTGCTACCTCGAGCCGGAGCTCGTGCTCAGCAAGCCATCCTCCGTTGGCAAAGCCATACCTGGCACCGAGACCTACCTGCTTGGCGAGGACGGTGAGCCGACCCCACCGGGCGAGACGGGCACGCTCTACGTCCGCGGACCGCACGTCATGCTCGGCTACTGGAACCTCCCCGCCGAGACGGAGCACATGCTCAAACCAGGCAAGTATCCGGGGGAGCGCGTGCTATGCACCCACGACTTCTTCCGCGTCGACGAAGACGGCTGCCTCTACTTCATGGGCCGCTCGGACGACATCATCAAGAGCCGCGGCGAGAAGGTCAGCCCCGTCGAGGTCGAGAACGCGCTGGCGGCGGTGCCTGGCGTGCGCGAGGTGGCCGTCATCGGCGTGCCCGACGAGCTGATGGGTCAGGCCGTGCGCGCGTTCGTCGTCCTCGACGCCGGGGTCACGTTCACAGAGCAGGCCTTCAAGCGTGAGGCCATGGCGCGCCTCGAGGGCTTCATGGTCCCGCGTGACGTGCGTTTCGTGGACGACCTGCCAAGGACCGCCACCGGTAAGGTACGCAAGAAGAGCCTCGTTGAGCAGAGGTGAACCCTGGCGGGGCGCGAACTAGCCGCTGCCCACGGCACCATGATGAAGGAGCAACTGAAGAGATGTCACTCACCACCCCAGACACCGCCACTATCGACCTAAGCGTGCGCCAGTTCCTAGCTGACAACTTCATCCTCGATGACGGCGGAGCCGGCCTCGGCGCCGACGAATCTCTCACCCAGGCAGGCGTACTCGACTCCATGGGCGTTCTCGAGCTGATCATGTTCGTCGAGGAGCGCTTCGGCGTGAGCATCCCGGACGAGGACACGCTGCCGGAGAACCTCGACAGCGTCTCGCGCATCGTCAACTACATCGGCAGGCGCCTGGCGGCCGAAGCGCGTGGCTGAGGCGTTCGGCCCGCACGTCCTCAGGCTGCCAGACCCGGAGGCGAGCATCGAGGCCATCGCAGCTGGCATGCGCCGCGAGGTGCGCGCCTTCAGGCGCAAGGGTGGGGTGCTCGGCTTGTCCGGCGGCATCGACTCGAGCGTGGTGGCGGCTCTAGCTGCCCGCGCGTTCGGGCCGAAGAACGTGCTCGGGGTCCTCATGCCGGAGGCCGACTCGTCCGCCGACACCCTCATGCTCAGCCGCCTAGCCGCAGAGGGCGCCGGCATAGGCACGGTGCTGGAAGAGATAACGCCCATACTGGACGCCGTCGGTTGCTACCGCCGCCGCGATGAGGCGTTCAAGCGCGTGATCCCGGACTACGGCCCTGGCTGGAAGGCGAAGATCGTGCTGCCGAGCGTCATCGACTCTGACGCCTTCCGGATCTTCTCCGTCGTCGCGCAGGCGCCAGACGGCACCACCTTCAGGGAGCGCTTGCCGCTCGAGGAGTACCTGCAGGTCGTCGCCGCCACTAACTTCAAGCAGCGCACCCGCAAGATGCTCGAGTACTATCACGCGGACCGCCTAAACTACGCGGTGCTCGGCACCCCGAACCGCCTCGAGTACGACCAGGGGTTCTTCGTCAAGAACGGCGACGGCGCTGCAGACATCAAGCCCATCGCGCACCTCTACAAGTCGCAGGTCTACCAACTAGCGGAGGCGCTGGGGGTGCCAGCCGAGATCCGGTCGCGGCCACCGACCACGGACACGTACTCCATGCCGCAAAGCCAGGAGGAGTTCTACTTCTCCCTGCCGTACGACAAGATGGACCTGTGCCTCTACGCCGTCGACAACGGGGTACCCGCCGCGGTGGTGGCGGACAGCATGGGCCTGACGCAGGAGCAGATAGAACGCGTGTTCCAAGACATCGCCGGCAAGCGCCGCGTCAGCCAGTACCTGCACGCCGCACCGCGCCTCGTCGTTGGCGACGGCCAGGGCCCGAGCGGCGCGGCCTGAGGTCCGAATGAAGATCAGAGCCTTCGAACCGGAAGACGTCGCCGCCGTAGCCTCGCTGTGGCAGTACTGGTTCAAGGACAAGACCCGCACCCCTGACCCTCGGCTCGTGGCGCTCGCCACGCGCATCTACGTCGATGACCCGAACACGGACGGAGAGATCCGCCCACTAGTAGCGGTCGACGACGCTGGCGCCATGCTCGGCTTCCTCGGTACGAGCGTCACGCCCATCGTGGTCGACGGGCGTGAGGGCAAGCTGGCCGGCGTGTTCCCGTCCGTCGTCAGCCCGGACGCGCCGACGACCGTGGCGGCCTTCCTCCTCCGCAAGTTCCTCGCCGGACCGCAAGATTTCACCTTCAGCGACGGCGGGCACGTGAAGTTCGAACGCATCTGGGAGCTGCTCGGTGGGCGCATCATGCAGTTGCAGTCGCTGCGCTGGGTGAAGCTGCTGCGCCCTGGAGCCGTCGGCCTCGGGGCGGTAGCGGGGCGCCGCGCCTCCGTGGCGGCGTTGGCGCCCGTCCTACGGCCCCTCGTCGGTGGCGGCGACCAACTAGCCCGCCGCGCCATGCGCACGCGCCTGAGGGCGCCTGCGGGCTCCGGCGACTACGTTACGGAGCCGCTCACCCCGCAGCTGATGGCAAGCGCGGCGCCGGAGGTGCTCGGTAAGGCGCGGCTGCGCCCCCGTTACCTAGAAGCGCACGTGGCTTGGCAGCAGCGCGAGATGGCCAAGATCGTCGAACAGGGCGAGTTCAGGGCCAGGCTCGTCCGCAACCTAAAGGGCGCGGCGGTCGGTTGGTACGTCTACTACCTCAAGGCCGGCGGCGTCTCGCGCGTGTACGACGTCGAGGCGCTACCGCAACACTTGGACGGCGTGGTGGCCGAACTCTTCGCGGAGGCCGACGCTGGCGGGGCTGGCGCCCTGATCGGCCGCATGGAGCCGCGCCTCCGCGGCGTCATGAACAGGCACGGCGCCCTCGTTCACAACGGCGGCTCACTGCAGATGGCTCACGCGCGCGACGCCACCCTGCTAGACGACGCCGAACTCGGCCGCCTGGCCTTCAGTCGACTGCAGGGCGAGAACTGGTACTGGTGGGCGATCGACAGCCGCGTGGTGCCCTAGCCGCTCAGTTGGCCAGGATGGCGGCGAGCCCCTCGGCAACGGAAGTCTTGGGTAACCAGTCAAGCGCCCCGCGCAGGCGGCCGGAGTTGGCAAGCGAGTGCCTGATGTCGCCCAAGCGCGGTTCCCCATGGCCGATGTTCAGTGGCGCGGCGACGCCGGGCAAGCCGCCTACTATGTCGAGCAGTTCAAGCAGCGAGACGCCTTCGCCGCGCGCCACGTTGTACACGGGCAACTCCGGCACCTCACCCTGGTGCTCTAGCGCCGCCATGAGGGCAGCAACCACGTCGCCGACGTAGACGAAGTCGCGGGTCTGCTCGCCATCACCGAACACGGTGATGGGCGCGCCGCTCTTGGCGCGGTCGAGGAAGATGCTGATAACGCCGGAGTAAGGGCTGGACGGGTCCTGCCGCGGCCCGAACACGTTGAAGAAGCGGAACGCCGTGCCGTTCAGCCTGCCGCTGCGGTGGTAGTAGGCCAAGTACTGCTCGCCAGCCAACTTGTCGATGGCGTAAGGCGTCAGCGGCCGCGGCGGTTCGTCCTCAGAGAGGGGGAGGTTGGGCGAGTCGCCGTAGACGGCCGCGGAGGACGCGTACAGCCCGCGCTTGACCCCCTGCCGCGCCGCCTCGTCGAAGAGCTGGATGCTCCCCTGCAGGTTCGTGCGGTGGGTGAGGAGCGGGTCCTGCACCGAGCGCTCGACGGAGGCTATGGCAGCGAGGTGCACGAAGGCCGAACAGCCGCTTAGCGCCGCAGCCACGGCGCTGGGGTCGGCCACGTCGCCAACCTTCAGGGTGAGGCTGCCCGACGCGGGCAGGTTCTCGCGCTTGCCAGTCGACAGGTCGTCGAGCACCACCACCTCGTGGCCGCGCTCCAGCAGCGCCCGCACCACGTGCGAACCGATGAAGCCGGCCCCACCTGTCACGAGCGTCTTCAAGCGTCCCACTCGGGCGCGCCTTCCGGGTTGACGAGGCGCTTGCCGCGCGCCAGGCCAGCGATGGCGGCCATGTCGGCCGGGGACAGCTCGAAGTCGAAGATGTCGAAGTTGGCGCGCCGCCTCTCCGGGCTGGCCGATTTGGGGATGGTCAGCACGCGCGGTTGCTGGACGAGCCAGCGTAACGTGATCTGCTCAGGCGTCTTGCCGTGAGCCGCGCCGATCTCTCGCAGGACTGGCTCGTCACGCACGAGGCCCTTGGCCAGTGGGCGGTAGGCGGTGATGAGCAGGTCCGCTTCCTCCGCCTGCGCGAGCACCTGCGACTGCGCGAGGAACGGGTGGTACTCCACCTGATTGCACAGCAACGTGGCCACCTCGCTGGCGTCGGCCACGAGCGCCGT
>CALCHY010000385.1 GCA_937907415.1 uncultured Trueperaceae bacterium | reverse complement strand
ATCCACTCGTTGACCGAATGGATGTCGTGCATGCCGATGCCAACGTTCACGGTCGGTAGGCCCTTCTGGTTGAGGATGCTCGTGTCCGACCCGCCTATCGAGGAGACGGTCTTGAGCTGCACGTCGTGACGCTCAGCTACTGCCGCTAGCCGCAAGATGGGCGGCGTGGCGTCTGCCAGCGCGTAACCGTCGTACAAGTGGCGCCGCTCGAGCGTGACGGTCGCACCGTGCCGTGCGGCCGCGGCCGTGGCAAGGGCGCTTACGTTCCCCGCCAACTCCTCTAGCCGGTCGGCGCTGAACGCCCGCAACTCGCCGCGCATGGTCACGCTGGCCGGAATGACGTTGGTGGCGCCACCGCCCGTGATCGCGCCGATGTTGAGTACCTGATCTTCGGCCACGCGCCCTAACGGAATCGCCTCCACCACGGCCGCGGCGGCCTTGATGGCGTGAATACCTCGTTCAGGTTCGAGTGCGGCGTGTGCCGCCCGCCCGGTGACCGTGATGGTCACGTCCTCCTTGAACACGGCGGAGGTTATCAGTTCGCCGACCGGCACCTCGCCATCGAACGAGTAGGCGTGATCCGCGCGGAGAGCAGCGACGTCGAGGTGCTTCGCTCCGAGCAGGCCAAGTTCTTCGCAGACGGTGATGACGGCGATGAGCGTTGGGCGCTGGGCGAAAGGCGTAGCTGCCGCGCGTTCGAGAAGGCTGAGCACGACGCTAACGCCCGCCTTGTCGTCTGCCCCGAGTATCTGCTGCCCGCCCGCCCGCACGACGCTCCCCTCGACCTCTGGCGCCAACGGCACTCCCGGCACTAGCGGCACGGTGTCCATGTGCGCCGCCAGCACGATGCGCTCAGGAAGGCCGCCTGGCAGCAGCGCCACGAGGTTGCCCGCGTCGCCGCCAGTGCTGGTTCCGGCGTCGTCCTCCGTGACCGTCAACCCGATGGCCACCATCTCCGCGCGTAGGTGGTCTGCGATGAGGCGCTCGTGCCGACTTGGGCTTGGCACGCGGCAGAGGTCGATCAGCCGCAGCTGCATGGCGGTGGTGGCGGCCTCGGCGTTACTCATGAGGCCACCGCTGGCGCCAGGATGCGGCGCGCTTGCACGTCGACGATGCCCTTGTCCGTCACCTTGAAATCTGGGCTGACGCTTAGCGGCAAGAGGGTGAGAAGCAGGATAGGCGCCTTGACGTGCATCCCGGCAGCGCGCACCGCCGCTTCGAGCGCGCGGAACTGCGCTCCGACCACGCTTACGGGTTCATCCGACAGCAGGCCAGCTAGCGGCAGCGGCAGTAGCGTCGTCTCCACGCCGTCAGTGAACGCCATGCCACCCCCGGCGCCAGCCAGCGCCGCGAGTGATCTAGCGAGCGCCAGCGGGTCGCGCCAGAAGAGGAAGACGTTATGACTGTCGTGGGCGAAACTCGACGCGTACGCGCCGCGGTGCAGGCCAGTGCCAGCAACGAGACAGACTGCGGGCTCATAGCTGCCGGCTCCGGGCTGCAACGCCGCACGCGGCACCACGCACGCGAGCGCGATGTCGGGGTCGACGGGCGCGCCGTCTAGTAGCTCGACCCGCCGCTCGCTAAGCGTCGTGAAGCTGTTGACGAGGTTCACGTTGATGACTCGCGCCAACAGCGAGGGTGCGCCCGCCGGGGCCGCGAACCGCAGCGCATCCGCGCTGACGTTGGCTGGCACGAGCGTGGGGCGCGCTACTGCTGCACTCGCCAGAGAAGCCGCCGAGACGGAAGGCACGACGGCCTCGCCCCCCTCGGCCACCAGCTTGCCTGCCACGTGAACCTCGCGTGGGGGAAAAGCAGCTAGATCGTCCGTGACCACGAAGTCGGCGAGTGCGCCCGGGGCCAGCAGTCCGAGGTCGTGCATGCCAAGGTAGCTAGCTGGCCGCAGGGTCGCGGACGCAATGGCGTCCAGGACGGGCCAGCCGAGGTCGACTGCCAGGTCGACCAGGCGGCTGACGTGGCCAGTCAGCAGCCGGTCAGGCATGACGTCGTCCGTTATCAGCAGTATGCGGCTGCGGTCAGGCAACGCCGTTACCGTCTGCACGACCTCCAGCGTGAGGGACTTCTCCTGGATCATCACCCACAGGCCCTTGCGCAACTCTTCCATGAGCTTCGCTGGGCTGGCGAGGGTGTGATCGGAGCGCACGCCGTTGGCAACGTAACGCGAGAGCGCTGCGCCGCTGAGGCTCGGCACGTGGCCCTCGACGCTCAGCCCGGCGGCGGTCGCCGCCGCCACCATGGCGCGCAGGTGGGCGTCGCCAGCCACTAACCCCTGGTAGTCCATCACCTCACCCAGGGCGATGACCTCCGGCTCGCTCGCCAACTCGCTAACTTCGGCCGGCGTGATGGAGGCGTTCGGGGTCTCGATGTCCGCCGACGTGGCAGGCACGCAGCTCGAGATGGCGGTGAACATGCGCTGCGGCAGTCCCCTGCTCGCCTCGAGCATCCAGCGGATACCGGCGGCCCCCGCAACGTTGGCCACCTCATGCGGGTCCTGCAACACCGTCGTCGTGCCGTGAGGCAGCGCCGCCTCCGCGAAGCGGCGTGGGGTGACGAGGCTGCTCTCGATGTGCATGTGAACGTCGAGCATGCCTGGCTGCACCCACGCCCCGCCGAGGTCGCGCTGCTTAGCGATGCTCAGCCCGGCCAGGTCGGCTGGCGTTGGGTCGCCTGCCTCAACCTCGACGAAGCGACCGCCTTGGACGGTGAACCACCCGCGGTAACTCGACTGCGTAACGACGTCGACGAGCATGGCGTTCTTCACCAGCAGGTCGCGAGCCGTGAGGCTAGGTGCGAACGGCTTCATCGTTCAGCGTGGAGGCGGTCGACGGCAGCAGTAGCGATGCGGATGGTGTCCATCTCGACGCGCTTGTATAGCGCTTCCTTCTCCTCGCGCGTCGGTTGCGGGTCTAAGTAGATGTTCGAGTCCGTACCTAGGACGGCGCCGACCTTCACGCCGAGCAGTGCGCCGACGACGAAGACGGTCGAGCACTCCTGCTCGGCGGCCACGATGCCGGCGTCGGTAAGGCGCGCGTTGAGGCCGTCGTCGCGGCGGTAGAAGGCGTCGCGCGTGAAGACGACGCCCTCGATGGCGCGCTGACCGAGGTAGTCGGCGGCAGCGTGGCGCAGGGCTAGCGTGACGTCGATGTCCGCGGCGGCTGGGTAGCCGAGCGGGATGTAATCGAGGGAGGTGCCGTCGCCGCGGAACGCCGAGGTCACGACCACGACGGAACCGATGGGCGTCGCGGGCTGCCTGCCGCCCGCCGAGCCTACCCGGATGAAGTGCGTAGCGCCGATGCGCACGAGCTCCTCAAGCGCGATGGAGGCCGATGGCCCGCCGATGCCAGTCGAGCAGACGCTGATCGGCGCCCCGGCCTGCGTGCGGCCCGTGTAGATCACGTACTCGCGGTTGCGTGCGATGAGCTGCGCGTCGACGAACGTCTCCGCTATGCGCTCGGCGCGGCCCGGATCGCCGGGGATGAGGACGTACGGTGCGACGTCGCCCGTCTTGGCGCGTAGGTGCCTTTGAATGTCCGACATCACTATTGCTCCTTACCGCCCGCTACGCGCGCCAGTTCAGCGCGGCGCCATGCGCGGGTCGTAGGCCTCGGTCAGGCCGTCTCCGAAGAGGTTGAAGCCAAGCACGGCCAACGTTATGCCGATGCCTGGGAACACGCTCATCCACCACGCGCGGCGGATGAACGTCTGAGCGCTGTTCAGCATGCCACCCCAACTAGTGAGGTTCGGGTCGCCTAGCCCGAAGAAGCCGAGGCTTGCCTCTAGCAGGATGGCCTGGGCAACGTCGAGTGAGGCCACCACGAGGACGGGGCCCATGACGTTAGGGAGGATCTGCATGAACATGAGCCGCGCGTTGCGCATGCCTAACGCGCGGCCAGCGTCCACGTACGGCAGGGTCTTGTGGCTGAGGTACTGGCTGCGCACCAGCCGCGCCGTTTGCGGCCAGCTTAGGAGGCCGATGACGAGGATGAGGTTGAGCAGGCCGGAGCCGAAGAAGGCTACGACGATGAGCGCAAGCACGAAGCGCGGGATGACTTGGAAGAACTCCGTGACGCGCATGAGGAGCTCGTCGAACCAACCGCCGAGGTAGCCGGCTAGCGCGCCGACGGCTACACCGATGAGCGTGGCCGTGGCCGCTGCGGCCAGGCCGACGAGCAGCGACACGCGGGAGCCCCAGATGACCTGGCTGAGGATGTCGCGGCCGAGGTTGTCCGTGCCGAGGAAGTGGCCCGAGGCGAAGGGCGGCGCGAACGCCGCCCGCGACGTGCTGTGCGGATCGAGCGGCGCCAGCAGTGGGGCGAGGATGGCGGTCAGCACCAGCAGCGCAACTACCACCAGCCCGAACACGCCGGAACTGCTGCGCCTGAAACGGCGCCAGGCGGCGAAAGCGTTAGAGCGCCCCGCTTGCCGAACTTCAGTGACCTCGGTGGCCGCGGCCGCTCTTGCTGCGTCGTCCATCAGTACCTCACGCGCGGGTCGAGAACGGCGTAGAGCGCGTCCGTGATGAGGTTGACGATGATGACCGTCACAGATACGAAGAGCAGTATGCCTAGCAGCACCGGGTAGTCGCGCGTGTAGATCGAGTCGTACATGAGCCGCCCGATGCCTGGCCAACCGAACACCGTCTCGACCAATGCAGAGCCTGCCACGATGAAAGCGAAGTTATAGCCGATGACGGTGACTACGGGGAGGGCGGCGGCCCTTAGCGCGTGCCGCCACAGCACGGCGTTCTCGGAGAGCCCCCGCCCGCGCGCCGCGACGATGTACTGCGCGCTCATGACCTCGAGGAGCGAGGCGCGCGTGAGGCGCGTGGTTATGGCCATGTACCTGAAGGACAGCGCCGCCATCGGCAGGATCATGTGCTTCATGGTGTCGAGCACGGCCGCGAAGCCCGTGTAATCGACCCTCACGCTCCTGAACCCACCGGCAGGCAGCCAACCTAACGAGACGGCGAACACCAAGATAAGTAGTTGACCTAGCCAGAACTCCGGCACGGCGTAGCCGAGCAACGCGAAGCCGGTCGCGCCGCGGTCCGTTAGCGAGCCGGGCTTCCTCGCCGAGAGGACGCCGAGCAGAAGGCCAACACCGGTGGCTACCACCACGGTGCTCAGCATGAGGACGAGGGTGCGGCCGAGGCGTTGGAGTAGGAGGTCGAGGACGGGTTGGCGGTTGGCGAAGGAGAACCCGAGGTCCCCCTTCGCCACGTTCACTAGGTAGAGGCCAAGCCGCTCCGGCAGGCTGCGGTCGAGGCCGAAGTCTCGCCTGACACGTTCGACGTACTCAGGCGGGGCCGGGTACTCGCCTATCAGCGAGGTGACCGGGTCGCCCGGCGCCAGCGCTATGAGCACGAAGTTGACCACGACCACCCCCAGGATCAAGGGGATGGCGTTCACCGCCCGCCGCAGCGCGTATACCGCTAAGCCGTTGCCTCCGCCTTCGGCCGCCACAACTGTTGAGCTAGCGCCCGAGCCCTCTCAAGGCTTGGCGAACCACAGGAACTCGAGGCCGTCGCGCTGGTCGAGGAGGGTGCGCATGCCGCGTAGGCCAGCGGAGGACGCCTCAGAGGCGAGCTCGTCGAACATGACCATGACGGGCACGTCCGCGGCGATCACCTCGTCGATCTGACGGTAGTACGTGGCGCGGGCGTCTTGATCTGCTAGGCCACCCGCTTCCGCGAGCCACGCGTCCACGTCTGGGTTGGCGTAGCCGGTCGCGTTGACGAACGGCGTGCCGGCTTCGGCGCTGTGGTAGATGCGGTGGTAACCGATGGCTGGGTCGCCGCCCGACGTGAACGACTGCATGCTGAGGTCGTAGTCGCCCTTGTAGACGCGGTCGACCATGACGGCGCGTTCGGCCGGTTGCAGCACGAGGTCGATGCCGACCTGCCGCAGCTGGTCGCGCATGATGTCGCCTGCGGCAGCGAAGGCGCCGCGCGCGGAGTCGTAGACGTAGCGGAGCTTGAGGTCGGTCACGCCGGCATCCGCGAGGAGTTCCTTGGCCTTGGTTGGGTCGTACGGGTAGAGGGTGCGGTAGTCGGTCGCCTCGTCGTACGCGTAAGCGAAGCCGGCGCCGAACGGGCCGGAACCAGCCTGGCCGAGTCCGCCTTGCGCCTGCTCGACGATCTGATCGCGGTCGATGGCGTACATGATGGCCTGGCGCACGCGCGCGTCATCTAGCCCTGGGGTGTTGTTGTTGATGAACACGAAGTAGAGCGCCGGGATGGTGATGCCCGTCCACGTGTTGATGTTCGGGTCGGCCTCGAGGCGCGGAAGGTCGGCTGGCGGCATGTAGAAGCCCCACAGCAAGTCGGCTTCGCCGACTTCGAGGGCAGTGGAGCGAGCCACGTCCTGAGGAACGATGCGGAAGATGACCTTGTCGAGCAGCGCTGATTCCAGGAAGTAGTCGTCGTTGCGCACGATCTCGACGCGTTCGCCGCGGACCCAGTTGGCGAACTTGAACGGCCCGCTGCCGATCGGCTCGTTGTTGGCCGGGTTGGTCAGGGCGTCGGTGTTCTCGTAAACGTGCTTCGGCAGGACGGCGGCGTCGAAGACCGTCAGCAGGCTGAGGAGCGGCGCGAACGGCTCCTTGAGGGTGATGACGACGGTCGCCGCGTCTGGCGCCTCGATGGAGGCGATCTTGTCGTACGCCGTCTTGAAGCGGCCGTGGTTGGGGGCCTCGACCTCGATCATGGAGTAAACGACGTCGGCGCTAGTAACGGGCGTGCCGTCGTGGAAGTTCGCTTCACGCAGCGTGAAGGTGTAGACGAGGTTGTCGCTCGACACCGTCCAGCTGGCTGCCAGATCGCCTTCTGGGCGACCGTCCGCCGCCAAGCGCACCAGGCCGCTGAAGACGTTGACGCCGACGGCGCCGACCGGATAACTCGTGCTGATGCCCGGGTTGAGGTGCTCCGGGTCCGAGCCGAGCACCACGATGGCGGTTCCGCCCTTGACCGGCGTGTCTTGCGCGATCGCAGGTGCGGCAAGCAGGAAGGCGGCGAGGACGATCAGCACGCGCTTGGGGTTCAACCAGGTCATCGGGGGGACCAACCTTTCGGGGTAGCGAGGTACTTGCCTTGCGCCCCTAATCTAGCACCGGCGGCACGGGCGTCGTCAGACCGGAGTTAGCGTCCTCGCAGGCGGATGATCTCGCGGCGCGGGTGGTCTTCCATGTACGTGAGCCACTCGACGACCGTCAGTTCGCCGAGGTCGTTGTGCTTGATCGTGAGGGTCGGGGCTACCCCCGTGCGGGCCAACTCGTGCGCCATGGCGATGGAATCGTCACGCACGGCGAAGAACTGCGCCTGCAAGTCCGTCAGCGAGCTTCCCTCTGCCATGCGGTAGCCGCGGTAGCGGTCCTCGACGAACGGTGCGCCTCGAGCCACCCGCAGCCGGTTCTGACTCCAACGTTCGATGCCGATCCAGTGGTTGAGCGCCTCGCGGTTGCCCGGCGTGTCGGTTGCGTTCATGATGCGCGGCCTCAGCTCGTCGCGTGACTTCTCCAGGTTGACTGCCGCCTGCTCAAGGGTCACCCCGCGCGCACGCCGCTTCACGTGCGGCCGAAGCCCCGCCCCTATGAGTTTCTGGAGGAGGCTCACTCGCGGTAGCCGGCGCGGACTGGCGCCGCGACGACGGCCGCTTCGTCGGTTGGAGCGGCGAGCGCTGCCTCGGCAGGTGCGTTGCCTTCGTCGAGTTTCACCAGCACCACCCCGGCCAAGATGAGCAGGCCGCCGAGGAGTTGCACTAGCCGCGGCAACTCACCGAGCAACAACCAAGCCCAAACCACGGCGAAGAGTACTTCCGAGAGGCCGACGAACGAGGCGAGCTTGGACCCTAGGCGCCTGCTGGCGAACACGCCAGCCAAGTACGCGAAGGCCGCTGCGAACAACCCGAGCCCAGCGACGTCGAGCCACCACGGCACTTGCACGCCCGCCAGGAGCACGGGGTCGGTGTTCCACGCCATCGGGGTGACGCCCAGCGCGCCGGCGATGAGTAAGGCAACTGCGCCGACCAGCAGCCCACCTGCCGAGACCGTTATCACGGGCAACCCATGGCTTTCATCGGCAGAGATCACGAAGAAGGTCGCGAGTCCGAACGCGGCCGCGACGCCCCAGAACACGCCGACCAGGTCGACGGAGATGGCGCCGAAGACGTCGAGAACGAACACGAGGCCAACGATGGCAACGCCTGCGCCCACCACCGTGAGCGGCCTTGGGCGCTGCCCGCGCCGCAACCACAACCACCCGACGACCAGCACGACGCCGAGGTACTCGAGGAGCAGCGCGACGGCTACCGACAGGCGCTCGACTGCGAGGAAGTAGGCGAGCTGGCAGCCAGCAACGGCGATCAAGCCGAAGAGGACGATGGTCGGCCAACCGCGGCGCAGCAAGTGCCAGCGGCCACGCATGGCGATCATGGCCGGGATGGCCAAGGCCAGCGCGCCGACGCCAACTCGCCAAGTCACGGCGGCCGCCGGCGTCCAGCCTGCCACCAGCAGGCCTTTGGCGAACGAGCCTGAAGTGCCGAAGGCGGCGGCCGAGGAGAGTGCCAGAAGAAGCCCTAACGTGTACCTGCTGTTCATGCGGACCTTTATCGGACGCCAGCGCGAGCTGCCGCGTCAACTAAGTGGTGATGGTGGGGTTCCCTACCCGCACCGACCAGCAACTCTACTCGGTGCTGCCTACATTCGTGTGTTGCCAACAAGCCCATGCGCGTCCAACTAGGCACGCTGGTGGCGCGCTAAGGTAGCTGGCATGACGCACATCAGCGTATGCCTCGCCGGCGCCACCGGTTGGGCTGGCTCGGCCCTCGCCCGCGCCATCACGAGAAGCGCCGACCTCCAGCTAGTGGCCGCGGTCGCGCGTTCGGCCGCAGGCACGCCGCTCGGTAGCGTACTTGGAGACCCCGCCATCGTTGCGCCTGTCTATGGCACGGCAAGGGAGGCGCTGGCGGCGCACCACTGCGACGTGTTCGTCGAGTACACGAAGCCGGGCGTGGCGAAGGGGAACGTCCTGACCGCGCTCGAGTACGGCGCCAACGTAGTGATCGGCACCTCTGGCCTGACAGATGCCGATTACGCGGAGCTCGACGCGGCAGCCACCGCCGCAGGTCGCGGCGTGCTTGCGGTAGGCAACTTCGCCCTCACCGTTGTCCTGCTCCAGAAGTTCGCTGAGATGGCAGCGCGGCTGATTCCCAACTGGGAGATCATCGACTACGCAAGCGCCCTGAAGGAAGACGCGCCAAGCGGAACGGCGCGGGAACTGGCCAGCCGCCTTGCGGCCGCCGGCCACAACGAACCGCCCATTCCGGTCGACCAGACGGTAGGCGAGCACGCCGCGCGCGGCGCGACGCTCGGCGGCGCCCAGGTTCACTCGGTCAGGCTGCCCGGTTACACCGTAGGGGTCGAGGCCGTCTTCGGCATGGCAGACCAACGCCTAAGCATCCGCCACGACGCTGGCCCAAGCGCGGAGCCGTACGTCGACGGGGCGCTGTTAGCGGTGCGGCGGGTTGGAACGCTCGTTGGGGTGGTGCGGGGTTTGGACAGCGTGATCGAGCCGCTGGCAGACCGCTAGTTCGCCATACCGCCAGCGCGAACGCGCGCTTTAGTGCTAGAAAGTGGCCATGGCAGACCTACCCAAGGACCAAGGCGCGTTGACTGACCTGCGGTTCACCGTCACGGGGCGCATTTCCAGGCCGTGCGAAGAGGTTTACGAGTGCGTCGCCGACCCAGCTAAGCTTTCGCAGTACTTCACCACCGGAGGCGCCTCTGGGCGGCTCGAGGTCGGCAAGACCGTAACGTGGGACTTCCACGACTTCCCGGGCGCCTTCCCGGTGACCGTGCTGGCCGCCGAGCCGCCGCGGAGCCTGACGATCGCCTGGGGCGGTGCTCACAGCAGCAACCCGTCGGGCAGCAACCAAGTCGACTTCAAGTTCGAGCCGCTCGACGGCAACACACGCACGCTCGTGACCATCACTGAGGCGGCGTGGCTCCCCACTCCGGCCGGGGCGAAGTCGGCTTTCGGCAACTGCGAGGGGTGGACCGGGATGCTGCTGGGCCTGAGGGCGTGGGTCGAGCACGGCGTAGTGCTGCGTGAAGGCTACTACCGCTAGCCCACCTCGGCTACGCGCGGTAATCGACGAGCACATCCTGCGCGGCAAGCCTGCGGTGCGCCTTGGGTAGTTCCGCGGCTAACCCGTAGAACACGAACGCCACAACGCGCGTGTCGGCCGGTTCGTGGTCATGACCGAGGAGCCGCCAGAACTCCTCGTGCTCCTCGACGGCTGCCGTCGACCACTTGGTTGCGATCTCCTTGGCCCACAAGTGCAGGCAGAAGTTCTGCACCGCGCAAGCGGTGGCTGCGTAGTCCTCGAGCCGCGTCTTCTCGTCCGCCGTGGCCGAACTAGTGCAGGTGACGACCACCACTCCCGGCGCGCTCGCCCACTGAGTTCGCTTGGCCTCGACACGCTCCGGCTTGGAGCCCGTCCTCTCGAGCTGCTCCGCCCACAGGTCGGCCAGGCGCCGCTGCCGCGCTCCGTCTAGGCGGTAGAAGCGCCACGGCTCCGTGCGCTTGTGGTTCGGCGCCCAGCGCGCCGACTCAACGGCCCGCACCACCTCAGCGTGGTCGAGTCCAGGGCCGTCAACGAGGCGACCTTGCGCTACGGAGCGGCGCGAGCGGATGACCTCTACCGTCGTCTCGCCACCAGCGGCAGCAGGAGTGGCCGCCATGAGCTCCTCGCCGATGGGGCCCGGGTTGTAAGCCACTTCCCACACGAAGCCTTCTGTGTCGCGGAAGTAGCCAGAGTAGCCACCCCACTCGCGTTTGACGGCGGACTTGAAGAGCGTGCCGCCCGCCCGGACGGCATCGGCCAACACCGCGTCCACCTCCGCCTCGTGCGGCACGTTGTGAGCGAGCGCGAAGGGCGCAAGGCCGTCGGGGCCGCTCAGGGGGCCGACCTCGGTCTCGAACTCGGCCGCGTTCCACAGGGAAAGGCACAGGGTCGGCGACAGGCGAATGAACATGACCTCGTTCGGTACCCATAACGCCGGTTGCCAACCTAAGCCGTCGACGTAAAAGGCGCGTGCGGCGCTAAGGTCCCTGACGGCCAGGGTGATGAAGTTCAGTCTGGCTTCCACGACAGGATTGTACGCCCAGGCCTTCATCTCTCGAGCGGCACGATGCGCACGCGGGTGCCGCTACCACGAGCGGCGCAGCGTTCGCGGGTTTCAAGCCCCTCGACTAGACTCCCACTAAAGGCGAAAATTACTCACATGCACGAGATCTTCATGCAGATGCCATCACTAGCCATCGCGGCCATCATCGCTCTGGGTGTTGCTTCACAGTGGTTGGCCTGGTTCGTGAGGGTACCTGCCATCTTGTTCCTCCTAGCCGTCGGATTCGTCGTTGGCCCTGTCCTGCAGTGGGTGCAGCCAGATCAACTCTTTCCTTCAACGCTCTTCTTTCCTCTAGTGTCTTTGGCTGTCGGACTGATCCTCTTCGAGGGCGGCTTGACGTTGCGGTTCAGCGAGATCCGCGAAACGCGCAGGGTAGTGCTGAACCTCGTCACGTGGGGCGGGCTCGTCACTTGGATCGGCGGCGCGGCGCTCGGCTACTTCGTCATGGGGCTCAGCCTCCAACTCGCGCTGCTGTTCGGCTCGCTCATCATCGTCACTGGCCCGACCGTCATCGGGCCGCTCATCCGAATCGTGAGGCCGAACGCTGCGGTCAGCAACGTCCTCAGGTGGGAGGGCATCGTCATCGACGCCGTCGGCGCCCTAGTCGCGGTGCTGGTGCTTGAAGCCATCATCTTGCACAGCCGCAACGAGTCTATGCTGACGATCGCCTTGCTGCTCGGGCGCTTCTTGTTCGTCGGCGCCATCCTCGGCGCGCTTGGCGGCCTGGCGTTGGCCTGGCTGCTCAAGCGGCGCGCCATCCCGGATTTCCTCATCAACGTGACCGCGCTCGCGCTGCTGTTCGCGACCTTCACCCTCACCAACTTCCTGTCGTCTGAGGCGGGCCTATTGGCGGCGGTGGTCATGGGCATCATCGTCGCCAACGCCAACGTGCCCGACCTCGATTCGCTGCTGTCGTTCAAAGAGGACCTCACCGTCTTGTTCGTCAGCATGCTGTTCATCTCGCTCGCAGCGAACATCGAGCTTGGCGCGTTCCTCTCCGTCCTCTCGTGGCGCACGTTAGTGCTGCTGCTGGTCGTGATCTTCGTGCTGCGACCGCTCGACGTGTTCCTCAGCAGCATCGGCTCGCGCCTCTCGCTGAAGGAGCGCGCGTTCATCGCCTGGATCGGCCCGCGCGGGATCGTGGCAGCCGCGGTCACGTCGCTTTTCGCCGTGCGCCTGAAGGCAGCCGGCGTCAGCGGCGCCGGCGACCTCGTGCCGCTAGTGTTCATCGTCATCGTCGGTACCGTCCTGCTCGCCAGCTTGACGGCGAAGCCCCTTGGCGTGCGCCTCGGCGTCGCCGACCCGGACCCGCAGGGTTTCCTGCTGCTCGGCGCGCACGGCGTTGCGCGTCAGATCGGCGAAGCCCTCCTTGGCGAGGGACTCACGGTGATGCTCGCCGACACCAACAGCTTCAACGTGGAGGCCGCCCGCGCCGCTGGGTTGCCCGCATACTTCGGGAGCCTCCTCTCCGACCGCAGCGATGACCAGGTGCGCATGGCAGGCCTCGGCAGGCTCCTGGCGCTGACTTCCAACGACGAGGCCAACGCGCTGACTGCCGTCAAGTACGCGCGCGAGTTCGGTAAGGCCAACGTCTATCAGTTGGCACCGAACTTGCGGCAGGACGGCGCGAAGCGCCTCGGAGGCGACCGCCGGGGCATCTGGCTGGCGGGCGAGGACCTGTCGTTCAACGTGCTGCGCGAGATGCACGAGGCCGGAGCGGTGATCGAGAAGCAGGAGCTTAGCGAGGAGTACTCGCTTGCCGACTACTTCGAGGAGTATGGCGGGCGCGCCGTGCCGCTGTTCCTCAGTAGCGGCAAGGCCGTGCGCGTCGTCACCGAGCGCACCGACCCTGCGCGTGAGCAGTCAGGCGCCGTGCTCGCCCTCGTGTCGCCCGCCTGAGGCGCCGCCCTGCGCGTGCTAACCTGCTCGCGCACATACGCGGCAACTGGCCAGCCGCTAGCTCGTTACCCTGTAAACGTAACAGGTCG
>CALCHY010000384.1 GCA_937907415.1 uncultured Trueperaceae bacterium | reverse complement strand
GTCTCATGACCGAAGTGTAGGCCCGCGTGCATGGTGGTCGTAGCGCTTGGGATACTGCCAGGGCTGGCGATTAGTACCCTAGCGATTCAGAGAGTGAGCTCCTACTGCTCTTCTTTCAGGCCCGTGTGGGTTTGGTCGCGGCGTTCCCTGACAATTACGTGGACGTCGACCGGTGTGCGCTCCAGGACCTTGTCTACGATGGTCGAGAGGAAGATATTGGGGTGCAGGTCGGCTGGTACGGCGTCAGGCAGGACCGTGACGTTAGTAGTCGAGGTATCGTCCCACTCTGCAATTACGAGGCAAGTAGCGTCGTAGACATCGGCTTCACTTCTGAGCTTGCGGAGCATGTCCACCGCTTTGCTGAACGCTCCTTCGTCGGTCAGGATAGTTGAGCGCAGGAGGAAAAAGAACCCCATAGCCGCTAGCGGGTGCCGCCCGCGTAGGTTCTTCGCGTCGCCATAAGACTCTTCGAAGCGGTTTGGCAGGTTATTGCGGAAAGAGGAAACCATCGACTTTGTTGAAACGAGGATCTCCGGACCGCGGGCCCATTGCGCCATAAAGACGTCAACTTGCTTGAAGTAGACACGCCCCAGGATGCGGCCACTGCCCGGCGCTACTGTGCCTGACCGCTTGAGGCGCATAGATACTTCCTCTCGCAGGTCCTTAGGGAGTTGCTGGAGGAGGAGTCCGACCTCGCGTGGCAGGACCCTAGGTTGGGTTTGCCTAGGGTAGACCTCATCTTCAGGGAACCCGGCTCGCCTCAGTTCGTGTGCCAACCAGGTATCGATTCCCTTTGCGAGCTGGCCAGATTCTGAACTGCTGCCGGTTCTGAGAGGCAACGCTAGAAGCGTCTCGAGGAGCGCCAAATCAGCCTGATAGCGGGGCCCAAGCTTGTCGTCATAAATCCAGGGACTGTCATGAGGTCCGCTAGGAAGCAGGTGTTCAAAAACCTGCATGGCGTCCTTCTTCATAACTCGTGCCCGATTTCAATCTGGATCAGTCCAGCACCCCTGATCGCTCCGGCTCGCTTAGTAGTTTTCTCGGGCCGGCCTTGCGAGAAGTGAAACGCCGTCAGGATAATAGTGGCTCCTTCCACTTCCGGTGACGCCTGTCTCGCAGGTTCAGGGCAGCGGTGTTCAGATGCTGGATTTCCTGGGCTGTGAGTCCTAGGCGCCCGCGCAAGAGTAGCTCGTCAGCCAACTCGTTTGCTGCTCGTCGTTTGCCCTTACGCACCAGCGCCTCGATTTCTAGTAGATCTTCGGGTGTGCCGATACCTGGTCGCGGAACTAGGATGCGTTGGGCTTCGCGTGGCTCAAGTTTCAGCATGCCTCCACCCATTGCGTGGCCTTCAATCTCAACGCTCAGGCGCGTAAGTGCTGTAGACCACCCAATCGCAACCGAGGAGAGCACCTCCTTACTCGGCTGTCGGAAGGAAACGGCTAGAAGTGTGTTCGAGGCGGTCGTGCTTGCTGAGTTAATGGCGAAGGAGGGCGCAACGCCGCTCATATACGTGATGAAACCGTCTGGCACCATGACTCCAGGAACGGAATACCAGGGCGTTCTCGTTCGGCACTTGTACCCTTTATGGACTTCGGCCTTCTCACCCTCTAGAACGTACTTCTTGAGTGCGCCGTCTACCTGCGAATGAGGGTCTATCTTCAAGAGGAAGCCAGCGCTTCCTTGGCGAGCGGCTGCCGACCAGTCCTCTAACGTGAACGACGGCGCACTTAGTGCACGGCCGCGGAAAACGGCTGGCACCAAACTTGACCGAGAAAGGCCACGCTCCTCAGCTTGCCTAGGGGACATGTTGAAGAACCGGTTCGCGCCTGAGACGTAACCAATGCTGATGCTTGCCAGCTCTCCAAGACGCTGAGTGTTACTTGCCGAACCGAGCTCGGCGTAAAGCGCCTTTGCGGGTTCGGGGAGGTAAGCAGTGGCCATGCGCTCTTTGCCCCGGGCGATCTGGCCCATATTGAGACTCCGTCTAGTAGTCGGTAGTGCGGCGCTAGCCGGGAGATCTTCAAGCGAGTGGACTTCGGACAGCGTGAACTCCTCTGCATTCTCTCCGTAACCTTCTGCTTGGAGGAGGAGCGTGTCCTGACTGAGGTCTGGGAACAGAGGCACGCGAAATGTAATCAGATTCACGAAACGGAATCTGCTCCGCAGTAGCTCGAGTACCGGCCGCGCGTAAACCGCATGGAGGAGCTCGGTAGGGAGAACCAAGCCTAGGCGACCGCCCTTATTGAGCATGCCACTCGCGTGAACGAGGAACGGAGCCCAACTACTCGATAGCCTGCTTAGCTCGACCCCCTGGGCTGACGCTCGAGCGAGAGCTTGGTCGCGGACGGCGTCTGAGAACGATTGGTAGCGGATGAACGGCGGGTTTCCCACGATGGCGTCGAACGCTGGCAGACTTGCGGGGGCCACCGAGAAGAAGTCGGCTTGCAAGAGATGCTTTGGCACCATGGCGTACTGGTCGATAAGCTCTCTAGAAACAGAATGGTGGACGCCAGGATCTATCTCGACGCCGTAGACGTTGCGCCCATCAACGGCTCCATGGCCGCTAAGCACGACGGCGGCTGCCTCGAGGAACACACCGCCGCCGAACGAGGGGTCGAGTACCTTGTCTGTAGCGAGCCTGGTGGCCCAGGACGCAAGGTAGGCGGCTACCCGGCCATCAGTGTAGTAGGCGCCGAACGCCTTCGCTCGTTGGCCCGTAGGTGCACCGATCATGACTAAGTGTAGCGAAGGAAGCTTAGTAACACCTCAGTCTGTCGGCCATCGCCTAGCTGCGCTAGGCATGTGAGCAAGGCGCAGCTCGCCTATCCTCGTTGTGGCGATGGCAGATGCTTCGTCAGGGGTTGAGGACCCCGAAGTGCGCCCCGTTCTCGTCGCTGAACACGGCTACG
>CALCHY010000383.1 GCA_937907415.1 uncultured Trueperaceae bacterium | reverse complement strand
GCCCGCGATACTCAGCGCACTATCCAAGTCCCCAACATCCTAGGCGTGCCAGGCGCCGGTGACGGCTACCGGCACCTCGGTCGCGGCGACATCTTCGACCGCGCCGAACACCGCTTCGAAGTCGAACTCTTCATCCGGCGCCTGCAGGGTCGCGGCGGGCTCCGGGACACCAGCGCGAGCGCGGTCCCTGGCGGCGTTCTTGGCCTGCATCACGCGCCGCGCAGCCAGGCGATGCTCGCGCTTGGACTCAGACGCCAGGGCGACCTGGCGGTCCAGCAGGTCGTCCAGCTCCCTGCTGATAGCTTCCATCCGTGCATGGCGCGTGCTACCAAGCCGCTCCATCACCAGCGTCTTGGCGTAAGCCAAGGTGTTCTCGTCGAACGGCCGGCCCTCCACGCGCGGCTTATGCCGCGGCACCTCCACCCATTCGTCCATCGAGGGATCCAGGAAGTAGACGACGGATATGTCCCGCGGGTCACGCTTGAACGGCCACTGCCCGCCGCGATCCTGGTACGGCGACGGCACATTCCGGTACTCCGCCAGCACGTCAGCGTTGTAACGCAGGCCGTCCACGTCGACTCCGTAGTGGTTGATCTTGCGCCACTCGGTCGGCAGCAGATCCAGATACAAGCGCGCGTCAGGCACGATGTACGAGAAACCCGCCCGGTTCAAGCCGTCCTGGAACATGTCACTCGGTGAGAGATCCAACCTCGACGCTGCCGGGAGCTCCAGGCCCCGATGCGGGCGCCGCTGCCAATAGACCGCCACCCACTCGGCGAACATCTCCTCGATCTGCTCGATGAACAGCACCGCCTCCAGCTCCACGTCCTTGCCGCGGTCGAGCACGTTGGCGCCCTTGTACGCGGGCAAGTTCTGCACGAACTGCTCACGGACCGTGCGGAACAACCGCTCCACGTTCGCCTTGTCGGTAGGCGTGTACGGCCGCGCAAGCTGCACGCTCGCGCCCAAGCGGCGGCACCCGTCCAGGAACGCCTTCGACAAGAACACCCGGCCATGGTCGACCCACACCGACTCCGGGTTGACCAATGGGATGTTAGAGAGGCCGTGCTCACGTTCTTCCTCGGACAGCAGTTCCACGATCACATGCTCAGGTACGCCCACGTAAGGCCACCTGACGTGCTCCGGCCACCCCGCCCGCATCGCCTTCGGACGCAGCACGTTATACAGCAGCAAAGCGGCGTCCACCGACTTCTCGGCTCCAGGCGTGAAGCGCCACGCTACGATGGAGCCCGAGTACAGGTCGAGCGCGACCGTCAACCGCACCTGCACCCACTCCAGGCTCAACGGGTCGATGGCGAACGCATCCAGCGGCGTGGCGTCGATGACTACCGCTTCACCGGGCCGCACGACCTCCAGCGGCCGGTACGTCACCTTGGGCTGGTTGGCGCGCTCACGCTTGGACTTGGTGGCAAATAGGGCTTGTTGGTAGCGCTGGTCCGGCTACCTGGTAGCGGGGCTCTGGGTTGTTGGTAGCGGTGGTGGGGTTCATGGTCTGCTGTGCGAGCGGCGCGTTAGCGCCGCCTTTTTCGTTTGGAGGCGGATCATGGCGGATTACAGGCGAATCCTGGAGTTGTTACTGCAGGGTCGGAGTTACCGGGAGGTGGCCTTGGCGGTGGGGTGCTCGCACCGGGACGTGGCGACGGCGCGGCGCGCTCTCTCGGAGCGGGGGTTGACGACGGAGCGGCTGGCGGGCTTGCCAGAGGCGGAGTTGATGGCGTGGTTCCCGGATGGCCGCGCGCGGGTGAGCGAAGGTTACGACCTGCCGGACTTCGCGAAGGTGGTGGCGAGTCTGCGCCGCAACCCGCACTTCACGCTGCTGCAGGCGTGGCGCTCGTACATGAGCGGCGGCGCGGGGCTACGGAAGTACGCTTACTCGCAGTATTGCCACCTGTTCAACGAGTACGCCCTCAGGCATGACCTGGTGGCGACGTTGCGGCACGAGCCGGGCCGCACCATGTTCGTGGATTGGGCGGGCGACACCATCCCGCTGGTGGACGCCGTGAGCGGCGCGGTGGTGAAGGCGTACTTGTTCGTGGCGGTGCTGCCGTTCTCGGGGATGATGTTCACGCGGGCGTACACCAGCATGCGCATTGAGGACTGGCTCGACGCGCACGTCAAGGCGTTCGCGTACTTCGGTGGGGTGCCGCAGCTCATCGTGCCGGATAACGCCCTCACCGCCACGCACACCAAGGAGCGCGGCGACGCGGCAAGGTTCGTGAACGAGCGCTACCGGCAGTTGGCGGATCATTACGGCGCCGCCATCCTGCCCGCCCGGGTCAGGCGCCCGCGCGATAAGGCGGCGGTGGAGTCGGCCATGAACACCGTCAACAAGTGCGTGCTGGGCTACCTGCTGGAGGACACCTGGACCACCCTGGCGGATGTGAACGCCGCCACCAGCGAGCGGATTGAGGAAGTGAATCACGGTATCCGAAGGGTGGATGGCAGCACCCGCTTCGAGCGCTTCAGCCTGGAGGAAGCCGGCTGGCTATTGCCGCTGCCGCGCCTGGCGTTCGAGCAGGTGGCGTGGAAGGAGCTCAAGGTCGGCCGCAACTATCACGTCACCTGCGATTACCAGCATTACAGTGTCCCTTACGCGCTGGCCGGGCGGCTGGTGCGGGCGCGGCTCACCAGCAGCGGCGTCACGCTGTTCGACGGGCAGAAGATCGTGGCGGAGCACAATCGCAAGCAGGGCCGCAAGGGGCAGTACTCCACCGACCCGGCGCACGTCCCGCCGCAGCATCGGGACGTGAACGGACTCTGGTCGCGGAGCTGGTTCACGGACCGCGCCAGAGCCTTCGGGCCGGCCACCACCACCGTGATCGAGCAGGTGCTGGACCGTTACGAGATCGAAGCGCAAAGCTACCTCGACTGCCAGAACATCCTGGGCGGACTGGGGAAGAACAAAGCCAAGCTCGAAGCCGCCTGCCAGCAACTGCTGAACGTGCGCGGCAACGCCACCTACTCGACGCTGAAGCGCCTGCTGGCGGCCATGAGCAGCGACGAGCGCAAGCCCGCGCCCTTACGGGCCGCGGCGGCGAACACCAAGAACGCGTCGGCCGCCGAGGCTACGGCCGGCGCGCTGGTGCGCGGCGCCGACTACTACCGCGACGGCGGCGAGTGAATGTTCAGCAGCGCCGATTACGACAAGTTCCGCGCCCTGCGCATCACCCACGTCGCCGCCCGCTTCGAGGAGCTCATCAATGACGAGGCTAACGACGCCCTGACGCCCGAACAGCTCTTCCTGAGCGCCGTGGATGACGCGCTTGACCTCAGGCGCGCCAACCGCATCGAGAGACTCATCCGCCAAGCCAACTTCCCCATCGCGCACGCCAGCATCGCTGAACTCGACTACAGCGAGGGGCGCGGCATCACCCCGGTGCGCATGCGGCGCTACGCTAACCACGACTGGCAGGCCGACGCCACCAACGTGCTCATCACCAGCCCCAGCGGCGGCGGCAAGACCTACCTCGCCTGCGCCATCGGGCTAGCCGCCTGTCACAACGAGCACCACGTCACTTACGCGCGCATGGACGACCTCGCCCGCCAGCTCGTCATCGCCCGCGCTGACGCCATCGCTCACCAGGACCTCCTGAACGAACTCTCCGGCGCCGACCTCTTGATCATCGATGACTTCCTGACCATCGACATCGACGAGAGCGCCGCCAGCGACCTGTTCGCCATCCTCGCCAACCGCGAGCACAAAAGGCCCACCATGATCGCCAGCCAATCCGGCCCCGACTACTGGGTGAGGACCCTGCCTGAACGCGTCGCCGCCGACTCCATCGTGAACCGGCTCGCCAACAACGCCCGCAAGATCAACCTCGGCACGACCGACATGCGCAAGCAAAGCGACCTAACCGCCCGCAAGCAAGCCGACTACTGGGAGTAAACCCCAAACCCGGCAGCCATGAAACCCAACCCAGAGCGCCCGCCGGCCACAATCGCCGGCGCGCGCTACCACCAAGCCAGAAACCCGCTACCAACAACCCGGACCGCCGCTACCAGATAAGGCTATTTGCCACGGACGGCGCATAACCATTTATTGAGGTTTGTAGAGGTGTCTCAGAAACGACCGGATACTGTTGGCGAAGTCTCAGAGATAGCAGATCGCGTTCTAGGCGAGTCGGCGACTCATTCGGCTCGCCGCCGCTAGGCGCGCTTCACGATGATGCACGACAGGCCCGCTGTAACGTTAAGGAAACTGGACACAATAGCAATCACCTCGTCCGTGCAGCCCAGCAGCAACTTGAGTTCCGCGTCACGCTTGAACAGGTCGACGGTGCAGGCGATGGCCCTAACCCCCTTGTCGGCGCCGCCTCCCAGCCACACGTCGATGCCGGTACCGTCTCCGCCGGACGTGCTGACCAGATAGCCGTAGTCCAGAGGGTAGATTAGCTCCGGGTGCCGCGGGTGCGGGGTTCCCCTAGGGCGGTCAATGGTTATGGCGCTGCTGCTGACAAGCTGATCGCACGCCTGCCAGAACGCCGGGTCATCGCTTGCCATGTGGCGCCATTCTAAGGTCCGCTGTCCCAGAGCACACGCGTGAAACTATTTGCCGGCACGGGTCCGATACTGAAGGGCGCTTGGTACCCGCGACGCCGGGGCTTCGCCAACAGTATCCGACTGTTTTCGCAACAGGCTCTACCAGATCAATCGGGCACCAACCTTGGGCCAAGATAGATTGGTGATTCCGTAGCCAAAGGAGGTCGGCCGTTGATGGCGAATCACGTCGTGGGCTCGGTACATGAACTAAAGGCTGCCTTGACCGCTCTTCTGACAGCAGGGAATTGGGAAATGATCGAGCGGTGCTTTAGTGACGTGCAACTCGATTGGCGGGAGGACCTGAAACCTGGCTGGGGCAAGCCGACTTATGTAAGAAGCGTCCTCAACGGCCTTTCGGGCGCTGATTTAATGGCTCTGGCGGCGCGCTGCATGGATGTTCTCCCATCAAGCGAAATCTTTGACGTGCAGAACGCACTGTGGATGCTCGAGGCTGACGGGACGCACCACATAAGCTCAGTTACGAGGCGCAAGCTAGCGCAAGCCTTTGACGGACTTCGCATGCATCCCCACCATGAGCCCGATGCGTTCGTTCAGAGGTTCGCACCCTTGTCGAAGCGCGCTTTTGAAAGGACATATTCGTACTCTGCCGATGATGAGTTGCGCCATCGCGGGAACGTCCTCTTTGCCTTATCAGCCATAGACGGAGCGGCCGATAGCGTGCCCTGGCACCGCACGAATCACCTACAGCTTTTGGAAGACGCAGACTTTCTGACCTGGCCTGATCAACGAATCGTCGAGCTTTTGGAATGCACCGTTCATCCGGATGCGCGCACGGGCACAGAGCAGGACGATTTGATTAAACGATTCGCTGACATCGTGCAACCGGACGGTTATGTGGTTGCTAAAGCAGGCCGCGTGTCCGGCCACGATGTGTACGCCTTTCGCAGTAGGAAGCCTACCGGCCTTGGTAAGCCAAAGAACCTTGTGTTCGCCTCAACAGGCCCAAAACCAGAAATTGGCTTTCGAGACGCTGTCAGTAACGACATCGTCCTACTCAGGCACGGGGAGCACTGCTTGGTTTACGAGGAAGACTTAGCGGAGGACGGACTCACGTGGCACCAACTCGCCACATGGTGGGCAAAACAGCGTGGACAAGATCCAGCGGATGCCAAGGTGCGGCGCGCGCTCGGATTCCGACTACGTAAATCGTTACAGTCTCCGGCCGAAATGAAGTTCTTTGATGCGTACTTCAAGCACGTACGGCCCTCCGAGAATCAAGCGCCAGCGCTACTGCCCCAGGTGTATCTGCACTATGACCCCATAACGCATAAGGAACTCTATCGGCGCGGTGAAGACAAGCGTTTCGCCGTACAGAGGATGGATTTTCTGATGCTCCTGCCACAAAACGTCCGGGTGGTCATCGAAATTGACGGCAAACAACATTACAGCGAAGGAGACCGGGCAAGCCCCAGGAAATACGCCGAAACCGTCGCACCAGGCCGCCAACTTCAGTTGGCGGGCTACGAGGTCTACAGGTTCGCAGGTTACGAGCTCACCGAGCAGCCACTGGAGAAGTCGGTCAATGCATTCATTGATTCACTATTCCGAAAACACTCCCTGAGGCTCTGATGTCAATCTCGAAAATACTTCAGTTAGGCGCAGGGGAACAAACCGGTCAGCCCGCACAGCCCCTCATCCAGGTCTTGACCAGCGCTGGCTTTCGTCTGATCACGATCCCCCTAACGCCACGCAATAGTTGGGCCCCTTCGGGGCAAAACAACTCAACGTTTCAGAAGCTGATTACACTCGCCATAAAGGAGCGGTACTCTTTCTCAAATGGCTGACGCACGAAAGAGGCATGTTGTTAGATCCCGCGCCCTCCGTAAGCTCGACGAGCTGTTCCAAGCGCCAGGGATTTGCTGCGCTATCCATTACTCCTGCGAGAGCTTCTACGACAACCCCGAAGGCAGCTCTCGGAGAATTACCTCCATCGCCATCAAGAACCTCGGCTCGGGCATCACCGACTCGTTCTCCATTCATAAGGCCGCAGAAACCAAGGGCGTTGCCCCCAAGGACATTGAAGCCGATTACGACTCGCTAGAGAAACTTATGCTAGATGATTTCTACGCGTATCTGAAAGCAGCGCCGAACTTCAACTGGCTCCACTGGAACATGCGCGATTCAAACTACGGTTTCCCTGCAATCGCTCATAGGTATAAGGTGCTGGGAGGAGCGCCAGAGTCCACCCAGCCCAGCCACCTCTTTGACCTCGCCGCTCTCCTACAAGACATCTACGGCCCGAACTACATTGGACATCCCCGCCTAGCGCAGCTAGCGAAGCACAACGACATGACGATGCTAGGTTTCCTCACGGGCGAGGAGGAAGCACAGGCATTTGTTGATAAGCAGTATGTCTTGCTCCATCAATCCACATTGCGGAAGGTGGGCATCATTGCGAACCTAGCCGAGCGACAGTGGCAGGGAACGCTCCGAACAAAGGCTAAGCGTATCGAGATGTATGGATCGCGGTTTAGAGCCCACGCCGATTCCATCACCAATAGCCCCTGGTTCAAAGTAAGCGGGTTCGTGACCATCATACTGGGCCTCTGGCAGGGCATCCATTGGGTGGTGAGCATTCTCTCCAACTAGAACGGAGAACGAATTGCATATATGCGCGTGGCGGGAAATGCTGTATTAGATCGGCTGCCCTTGTGGCCAACCTTGCGGACGCCAATCGAGCCAGCGGCAGCGTAGGGCGACGAAACGAACTGGAATCGCGATGCGACGCCTGATATCCTCGTCTCGTAGCCCCGAGTGCCTCCCCTCCCGGCCCTAGACCGGTGCATGAGCCTCGGGTAAGCCAAGAGCGCGGCCCGAACATCAAGGGCCGCGCCCCATTACTATTGGGGATCATGAACCTAAGAGAGGAACCGCCCGAGAAGCTCACCCTTCACCAGGCCGCGGACGCGCTAAACGCCTCCACCGCCCACGTGAAGGGCCTCCTCGAGCAAGGCCTCATCTCCCACCACGGCGAGGGCGCCCGCCTGCGCGTCGACCGCGACTCCCTACTCGCCTACAAGGCGCGCGACGACCAGGAACGCCAGGCGGCACTCGACGAACTCACGCGCGAAGCACAGGATCAAGGCTACGGCTACTGAACCGGAGCCCGACAGCCTTCACGGCCGCGAATCGCGTCTGCTACTATCTTCCCTAGCCCTGGGGCTATTCCTCTCGCGGCCTAGCCCTTGATGAACCCCGGGTATGAGATCCACCTGCGGAACGCCCGGGCGTTCCGCAGTTCTCTCCCCACCCGCTGACGCCCCAAGCGCCCGGCGAGCGCCCCGGAGGGACCCGTGAACGACCTTCCCGACCCCAACCAGCAAGACGAAAACACCAGCCCGGCCAAGTGCCCGCCGGCACACCCGAACCCGAAGACTACACGAACGAACGCATCCTGGAGTTCCTGAGCCAAGACGCCCTGTCGCCCGTGCATCCCGGCGAAATCCTACAGGAAGAATTCCTGGACCCCCTCGAACTCACCGCCGCAGACCTGTCCGAGCGCCTACACCTGCCGGCCGAGAGCGTCGAGTCCCTGGCGCGCAGCGAGCGGCCCATCACCGCCGACGACGCGCTGCGCCTAGCGCGCCACTTCAACACCACGCCCGAGTTCTGGCTGAACCTGCAGGCGCAACACGACCTCGAGACCACGCGTGAACGAATCGGCCGCGAGCTGGCAGCCATCACGCCGCGCCCCGCCGGAGGCCCCTAGGCGCCCTTAGCGCTGCCTGCTATCCTTCTCCCGGAGTCCCGGGGCTACTCCGCTCCCGACCCTCAGGCCGGTGATGAACCTCGGGTATGAACCTCGCAAGAGGAGTGGCCCGCCATGACCTCGGTCCGCGGGCCACGACCATTCCCACGCGGACCCGAACCCGATCCGCCCCCATGACACCACTACCCCATGACCGCATAGAGTGATGATCATGCTGCACCAGAAGCCACGCGCACCCGGGTGGCGCGACGTGCGCGCCAAGGCCATCAGGGAAGGCCGCCTGAACGAGGAGGCGGTGGCAGCACACAAGCGCCGCCTGATCGCCGCCAACATCGACCACGCCCTCACCGAGCGCCGGCAGGCCGCCGGCCTCACCCGAGCCGAACTGGCAGCGCGACTAGGCATACCCGAGACGCACGTCGCTCGCCTCGAGGACGGCCACCCGGACGAGGTACGGAACGCGACGCTACGCGCCTACCTGCGCGCGCTCCGCGGCGAACGCGCCCCCCAGGACCCGAGATGAACGACCCGCGGCCTGGCACCCCACACGGGCACGCCAACCTACCGTCGGGGCACTTCTACCGCGTCGTCCGCCGCGGCCCAGGCGCCCAGCAGGTCATCCGCGAGCCCGCAAGCCTGGACGAACTGCGTAACGCGGTGCGCTCCCTACTGGTTGGCCTCGAACCCGGCACCTTCCGCCTGCAAACCAACGCCGTCACCATCACCGGCACTCGCGACGAAGTTGAAGTGACGCTCACCGTTCAGTGCTTCGTGGCGCAACCCACCGACGTCTGGGCAGCCGCCTCCGGCGGACCCACCACCCACTCAAGCGCCTGGAGCGACACCGTGGCCCAGGAAGCCCACCGGCTCGGCTGGTACGTACGCGGCCTCCACCAGGAGGCCGACGAGGGCTAGGCGGCCTCCACAACCTTCAAGAGCCCCGTCAACCGCTCGACACTGAAGGCCTTGAGCCTGCCGGCCGCAAGCCGGGACACCTCCGCCTCGCTCAAGGAGAGCGCCTCAGGAACCTGCTCGGGAGCCCAACCATGCGCCTCTATCGCGTCCTGGATCCGGCTCGCCAAGCGCGCCTTCGCGAGGCGCTCCTCGGGCTCGGGCAAGCCCAGGTCAGCGAAGACGTTGCCGCTGCTTAGGGTGATCATTTGCTCGTCCGCGCATTTGCTCATGACTCCTCCGGCGTCCACACGAACGGACGCGGCCCTCAGTAGCGCTCGTCGTCGCCTAGCTTCCTGATGAACTCGCCGGCGCTTTCGCGCATGGGCGGCACGCTAGCGCGCAAGCGCGCGCCGTCCGGTAACCGCGCCGCGCCCCCAGGCGGCGCCAGGAGCGCCACCGGCTTGCCGTAACGCGTGATGATGACCGACTCGCCCGCCTCCACCGCCGACAGCAGCTTCGACCACTCCCTACGAGCCTCCGTGACACTCACCCGCCGCACCAGCAACCCCTTCGGGAACCAGCCTACCCGCCACGCCCGCAGCCGGCCGCCTTGACGGAGAACGGCCCGCCGTGGGGGCGGCGGGCCGTCGCCCTAAAGTACCAACGACTCCAATTGCCAGACAGCCTCACTTCCTTCACCGAACTCCGCCGCCACCAGACGCCTGAACTCCTCGACCGGCACGATGCAGCCCGCCGGCGCCGGCAACGGCAGTCGCTCCAGCAGGCCCTCGAGCGCCGCGAGCTCGTCTGGCAACAACCAACTCACGACATTGTGGGCGATGATCAGCTCCTTGAGGGACATGCCGCACGCTAATCCGTCACATGCGGCGTCTGGTCGACAACTTGGCTCGCGCCTAGAGAGACTAGGCAGCGGCTCAAGCGGGCGCGCCCGCCGGCACGCACCAGGCCAAGCTCACGGCAACGCTCCAGCAAGCGATCGAGGAGCGTCGCCTCGCTACCTCCTCCCCGCAGACGGGCGCGGAACTCGCTGGGGGCGGAGTAGTCGAAGCCGGCGTCCGCCAACGGCAGGCCCAGCAGGTACTTCACGTCGATCCTGGCCCTCACCGCCTCCGCCGCCTGCCGGTCGGAGAGGTTCTCGCGGTACTGCACCAGCGTCACTATCGCCAAGCGCCACGGCAGCAACGCCGGCTGGCCCAACCTCGGGTAGAGGCCCTCGAAGTCCTCGTCCCGGAAGACGCTACCGAGCTCGTCTCGCCGCGTCAGGTAGGGGTTGCCCTTGGGGAAGGCGGAGCGAGCGCCGCGGGCGGTTTCGGGCGGAACAGCCCGGGAATCACCGAGTCTCAACATGCCTCAGCATGCGGCCGGCTCATGAGGCGACTTCGCCAACAGTATCCCATCGTTTATGGGATGCTCCCGGCCCGTGACTGGTGGGAAGCCAGTGTTGGTCTTGGAGTCTAGCGGGCAAGTCGCCCCAGCCGGCGACGTGCGGGCGGAAGCGTCACCGCTACCATGGGGCATGGCGACGATCGGGCAGTTGGCGCG